>JAUCQC010000304.1 GCA_030372965.1 bacterium | reverse complement strand
GCAAGGCCCTGATCGACACCGGCTTTCTGGTCAATTCCATCACTCAGCGCATCCTCGCCGACCGGGCTTTCGTGGGGCTACTGCGCGGCACGGTCAACAAGGACGGCGACGACCTGGTGAACATCGGCGCGGTTATGGAATACGGAGCCACCATCCAACACCCCAACGGCGCGGTGATCGTCATCCCGCCCCGACCCTTCCTGCATCCCACCATGGAAAAGTACCGCGAGCAGATCATCGAAAATTACCGCCAGGCGATCCGCACGGCTCTCTGATCCCCGCCGACACTTCCCGGCCGCCTCCGGTAGGTATCCAGCGGAAACATTCGCTTGAACCGGAGGAACCTGACTTGGAAACCGTTCGCAGAGTCGTTGAAAACCTGATCCGCCTGGTCAAGGCGGAGATCGACCCGGACGCGCTGCTCGTCGCCGCGGACGACGTCTTCGAGGTGCCCAACGTTCCGAGCTTGATTCTGCAAGGACCGACGCTGGCTGAAAACGGAGACCGACGCACCATGGCCCGTATGCAGGAAAAGGACATCCCGAAACTCGTTTATGAGGAATGCCGGTATCCCCGGCTCTACCACCTCGACTTCGACGTCATCGTCACCGCCGGCCACGAAGGTGAACTGCTGGACCTCCATGAAAGAGTGGCCCGTTTCTATCAGCTCCACCCGATCCTGGCCGTGGAAGACCGAGGCTTCCTCAACCTGACGGAGATCGTTCCCTTGGGCGGATTGCGACGGGTGAACCTGTCGAACCTGCGCCAGAGCAGCGGCCGCTGCCGGATCGAGGACTGTCCGGTTTACGACGGCCTCGTTGAAACGGGCCAGCTCATCAAAGACCGGCGGTTCGAGTTCCGGGACGGCGTCGAGGAGGATCGGCTCCATACCCCATGAAACAAGGAGGAACTACAGTGATCGAGATCAAAAATCTTCTGTTCCAACCGCTCACGTTCCACCTCGCGGGAGGCGGCCGGGGGCTTCATCTGAACCCCCGCGAGCGCAGAACGCTGGGTGAGGACGACATTTCCGCCGAGATCGATGCCGCGGCAAAGCGGGGCTTCGTGTCGCTGACGCCGGCGACGCCGACCGTTCCCGAACCCGAGACGGCGCGGGAAGAGCCGGTCGAGACCGAAACGGAAAACACCGGCGCAAACGGCGGCAAACGTCGGAAACGGAGGTAACCCATGGGCACATATCTTTCACCGGGCATCTATAC
>JAUCQC010000303.1 GCA_030372965.1 bacterium | reverse complement strand
GTCCTGGCCGGATGAGGGCGCCCGGCCCATCCTGCGGGACGGGACGGGCGCCTGAACAGCGGCGCGCGCCGCGGGAGGGACGGGAATCCGGGTCAGGCCTGGCCGGCCGGACGCACCGCCTCGGGCTCCGCGGCGACGCCGGTGGGCACGATGACGACGGAGTTCTCGCTCCCCCAGCAATTCGGCACGTACTTGTGCGCGCAGGAGTCGTTGAACCACAGACAGCCGCACTTGTACTTGAACTCGTACTCGCCCGGGTCCAGCCGGACGCGTATCCCGTAGGTCCCGTTCTCCTGGTGGTCCATCCGGTGCGACGTTTCATTCCATCCGTTGAAGTCGCCCACCAGGTGCACCGGCATGTCCACGGCCTGCTCGAACGTGAAGCGGACCCATCCGGCCCCCAGAACCTCGATCATGGGATGCCCCTTGTACCCGCCTTGCCGCGAACCCAGGCGCGCCGGCAAGATCCGAGGGACCTCCCTGACCCTGTCTCTCCGGGCGGATACCGGAGCAGGATCCCGCGGCGGCCATAGAGATCCGACGCGAAGGATTCGGCGGCAGTAAGGACGGTCCCTCCGTTCCTTCGGTGCAGATCGCCCCGCGGGAGTATCCGCTGACCCGGAATCAAAGGCAAGCCCATCGGTATTATGATCTGCGCAAAGCCGGATCCCGGAATTCGTCGTTCTTTGTCGGACGGGACAGGCAGCGGCCGGCCGATGGGCTGAATGGTCAGCCCACCGGGCCGCCTCGGGGAGGAGTCCGGACCGGCGTCCCGCGGCCGGGAAGAGGGAGCACCGGTGAACGATCTGCAGAAAGCCAGGGATGCGTTGCTCTTCATCCCGCGCCTGGTCGCGCTCACGGGCCGGCTCGCGGACGACCCGGAGGTGCCCGGGCGCGAGAAGGCCATCCTCGTGGCGGGGCTGGCCTACGTGATCAGCCCGGTCGACGTGATACCGGATATCATCCCGGTCCTCGGGCAGATCGACGATCTGTACCTGCTTGCCCTGATCCTCCTCCGCTTCATGAACCGCGTCAGCGAGGCGAAGCTCCGCCAACACTGGAAGGGACCGGAGGACATCGTCTCGGTGCTGCGGCGGGCCACGGACGTGGCCGTGCGCGTGCTTCCGCCGCGGCTGCGCGGCCTCGTGGAGCGGCGCGTGGAGGCCGTGGAGTCGAAGGAGGGGAGCCGGC
>JAUCQC010000302.1 GCA_030372965.1 bacterium | reverse complement strand
GAGATACACAGCGCTGTCTCGTGGGCTCGGAGATGTGTATAAGAGACAGGTCCGGACCGGTCCGGATTCCCTTTAACCGCCGGGCGTCCCTCGTCCCGCATGAAAGGCCCATGGCCCGAAAACCCATCATCCTCCTGACCAACGACGACGGCATCTCCGCGGCCGGCATTTACGCGCTGCACCGCGAGCTGAGCCGGGTCGCGGAAGTCTCGGTCATCGCGCCCTACACCGAACAGTCCGCGGTGGGCCACGCGATCACCATCCACGACCCCCTGAGGGTCTGGGCCTTCGAGAAAAACGGAAAGCTCTTCGGGCACGCGGTCACCGGAACGCCCGCGGACTGCGTCAAGATCGGATACTGGGCGCTGATGCGGAAGAAACCCGACCTCGTCGTCTCGGGCATCAATCTGGGGCCCAACACCGGAATCAACACGATCTACTCGGGCACGGTCTCCGCGGCCACCGAGGGCTCCTTTCTCGGCGTGCCCTCGTTCGCCGTGTCCCTCGCCACGTACCGCGATCCGGATTTCCGGTACGCGGCGCGCTTCGCGGCCCGGCTGGCGGCTCGCCTGCACCGCGAGGGCCTGCCGCGCGGCGTCTACCTCAACGTCAACGTCCCGAACCTTCCGGAAAAGGAGATCCGCGGCGTGCGGGTCACGCGGCAGGGCCTCGCCCCGTACCGCGAGGAGTTCGACCGGAGAACCGATCCCAGCGGCCGGACGTACTTCTGGCTCACCGGGCAGAAGATGAACCAGGAGAAGGAGCTGGATGTGGACGACGGCGCCGTGTCCGCCGGTTACGTGGCCGTGACCCCCGTGCACTACGATCTCACCCAATACGGGTTCATGGACCGTCTCGCGTCGTGGAAACTCGAAAAGTAGCAGGAGGCCGCATCGCGTCCACAGAGAAGATTCTGATCCTCGATTTCGGCTCCCAGTACACCCAGCTCATCGCCCGACGCGTGCGGGAACAGAAGGTGTTCTGCGAGATCGCGCCCTTCCGCATCCCGGCCGGGGAGATCCGCGCCCAGGCGCCGAAGGGGATCATCCTGTCCGGGGGGCCGTCCTCCGTGTACGCCCCGGCCGCGCCCATCCCGGATCCGGATCTCTTCAATCTCGGGATACCGGTGCTCGGCATCTGTTACGGCCTCCAGCTGATGGCCCACCTGCTCGGCGGGCAGGTGGACCGGGCCGCCCTGCGGGAATACGGGCCCGCCGATTTCTCGGTGGACGACGAAACCGACCTGTTCGCCGGGCTTTCGCCGGGATTCGGGGTCTGGATGAGCCACGGCGATCACCTCGAGTCCATGCCCCCCGGTTTCGTCCGGCTCGGGCACACCGAGAACGCGGCGCTGGCCGCCATGGCGGACCGTTCGCGGAACCTGTACGGCGTCCAGTTCCACCCCGAGGTGGCGCACACGCCCAGGGGCGACGAAGTCCTGAGGAATTTCCTCGTCACGGTGTGCGGCTGCCGCTGCGACTGGACGGCCGAACACTTCGTCGAATCGGCCGTGTCCGCGATACGCGGCCGTGTCGGCCGGGACCGCGTGCTGTGCGGACTGTCCGGGGGCGTGGATTCCGCGGTCACCGCGGCGCTGATCCACCGCGCGGTGGGGGACCAGCTGACCAGCGTGTTCGTGGACAACGGCGTGCTCCGGAAGGGCGAATGGGACGAGGTCCGGCGCGCATTCCGGCACCTCAATCTCGTGTCCGTGGACGCCTCCCGGGCCTTTCTCGCGGACCTGGCCGGAGTCACGGACCCCGAGGAGAAGCGCAAGCGGATCGGCAGGCGCTTCATCGAGGTGTTCGAGGCGGAGGCCGCGAAGATCGGGGGCGTTCGTTTCCTCGGCCAGGGCACGCTGTACCCGGACGTCATCGAGAGCGTTTCGACCTGGGGGCCCTCCGCCACGATCAAGTCGCACCACAATGTCGGCGGACTTCCGGAGCGGATGGGGCTGAAGCTGGTGGAGCCGCTCCGCGAGCTTTTCAAGGACGAGGTGCGGGCCGTCGGCCGCGTGCTCGGCCTGCCCTCCGAAATTCTCGACCGGCATCCGTTTCCCGGCCCGGGGCTGGCCGTCCGCGTCCTGGGGGAGGTGACCGAAGCGAGGCTGGCCATCCTGAGGGAAGCGGACGCGATCTTCATCCACGAGATCCGGAGGGCCGGCTGGTACGACCGGGTCTGGCAGGCCTTCACCGTGCTGCTGCCGGTTCAGACCGTGGGCGTGATGGGCGACGAGCGGACCTACGAGCACGTGGCGGCCCTGAGGGCCGTGACCAGCATCGACGGCATGACCGCCGATTGGGCGCGGTTGCCGGATGAGCTGACCGCCCGGGTCTCGAACCGGATCATCAACGAGGTCAAGGGCATCAACCGGGTCGTGATGGACGTCAGCTCAAAGCCTCCGGCGACGATCGAGTGGGAGTAATTCAGTTCAAAGTTCAAGGTTTAAAGTTCAAAGAAAGAGAATATACGGGCAAAGCCGAAACCGAGGAATTATTTACAACTGTTCATCGTTCAAGGTTCAAAATTCAAAGAAAAGACTTGACAGGAAAAGCCGAAACCATGGAATTCATTTTGTGGATGAAAGGCTGAAGTCTTCAATAACCGGTATCTGTTGATTGATCCCGCGAAAGCGGGGCCCAAAATTCATTCTACTTCTTTGAACCTTGAACTTTGAACTCAAATAGAACCGATCCGGTATTTCTGAAAGGCGATTAAAAAAATGTGCGGCATAGTCGGCTACGTCGGCGAGCGTCAGGCGCTCCCCATCCTCATCAGCGGGCTGAAGAGGCTCGAGTACCGCGGGTACGATTCGGCGGGTGTCGCCATGATCCGCGACGGCGCGGTCTGGTCCGAAAAGAAGAAAGGACGGATCTGCGACCTCGAGCGCAGCCTCGAGACGCAGCCGTCCGACGGGTTCCTGCCGGTCGGCATCGCGCACACACGGTGGGCCACGCACGGCGCGCCTTCCGACGTGAACGCGCACCCCCATTTCGACTGCAAGCGCGGCATCGCCGTGGTGCACAACGGCATCATCGAGAATTACGCCGAGATCCGGCGCGGTCTCCTCGAGAAAGGACACGTGTTCGCCTCCGAAACCGATTCCGAGGTGCTGGCCCACCTGATCGAGACCTTCGACGAGGGAGACATGGTCGCCGCCATCCAGCGGTCGCTCCACCTGGTCCGCGGCACCTTCGGCATACTGGTTCTGGCGTCCCGGGAGCCCGACCGGATCTACGCCGCGCGGCGGGGGAGCCCGCTGGTCATCGGCCTGGCGGACGACGAGAATCTCGTGGCCTCGGACGGTTCCGCCCTGGTCGAGCACACCAAGAAGGTGATCTATCTGAGTGACGACGAGATGGCCGCCATCGACCGCCGCGGCGTCCACGTCCGGACCCTTCAGGACAGCCGGGTCTCGAAATCCGTCCAGGAACTGTCCTTCGGGCTCGAGCAGATCCAGAAGGGCGGGTACGACCATTTCATGCTCAAGGAGATTTTCGAACAGCCTGAAACGATCGGCGACTCCATGCGCGGGCGGCTCCTATCGGACGAGGGCCGCGCCAAACTCGGCGGGCTGGAGGGCTATCTCGAGCGGATCCGGAACAGCGAGCGCATCATCATCACGGCCTGCGGCACCTCCTGGCACGCCGGCCTGATCGGCGAATACCTGATCGAGAAACTCGCCCACATTCCCGTGGAAGTCGAATACGCCTCCGAGTTCCGGTACCGCGATCCCATTCTCTCGCGCAACGACACCGTCATCGCCATCAGCCAGTCCGGAGAGACCGCGGACACCCTCGCGGCCGTGCGCGAGGCCAGGCAGAAGGGCGCGCTCGTCCTCGGCCTGTGCAACGTGGTCGGCAGTTCGGTCGCCCGGGAGACGGCGGCGGGGGTGTACCTGCACGCCGGGCCCGAAATCGGAGTCGCCTCCACCAAGGCCTTCACGTCGCAGGTCGCCGTGCTCAGCCTCATCGCGCTGGCCCTCGGCCGGATGACCTCGCTCTCGAACGACGAGGGGCGGCTCATGGTGCAGGAACTGATGTCCATCCCGGACAAGATCCGCGCCATCCTGGGCCAGACGGACCGGATCCTGGCGCTGGCCCGTAAGATGACGAAAAAACGCAACGCCCTGTACCTGGGGCGGGGATTCAACTACCCCGTGGCCCTGGAGGGCGCGCTGAAGATGAAGGAAATCTCGTACATCCACGCCGAGGGGTACCCGGCCGCGGAGATGAAGCACGGGCCGATCGCCCTGATTGACGAGGACATGCCGGTCATCTTCCTGGCGGTGAAGGACCCCGTCTATGAGAAGGTGCTGAGCAACATCCAGGAAGTGAAGGCGCGGGGCGGCTGGGTCATCGCGGTCGTCAACTCCGGCGACCGGGACGCCGCCCGGAACGCGGACGAAGTCATCGAAATCCCGGAGACGTCGCAGCCGCTCTCGCCGATGCTGACGGTGATTCCGCTCCAGCTGCTGGCCTATCACACCGCGGTGCTGAAGGGATGCGACGTGGATCAGCCCCGAAACCTCGCCAAAAGCGTCACAGTGGAATAATGGAGGCTCTCATGCAATCCCGCAGACTTTTCGCGTCCGTTGCCGGCCTGCTGGCCGCGCTCGCGGCCGGCGTCCTGGCGGCGGCCGTCGAATCCCCGGACAGCGTGTTTTCAGCGGCGGTTTCCGCCTACAGGGCCGGGCGCAACGCGGAGGCGCTGTCCGCGCTCGAGGCGCTGGACGCCCGACAGCCGGGGCACCGCCTGACCACCGCCTCGCTTCTCATGCAGGCGAAGGCGCTGTCCCGCATGGGGGAAAGCCAGCGCAGCCGCGAAGCGTTCGAGGAACTCATTCTCACGCATCCCCGCAGCGCCTATGTCGACGACGCGCGGTACGGGCTCGCCGACCTGCTGTACCGGCGGAACGACGCGCGGGGCGCGCTGCTGCAGCTGCTGTCGCTGATCGCCGGCGGCGGGAACCGGGCCCTGGTGGAAAAGGCCGAGGCCCGCGGCCAGGAGATCATGGAATTTCATTTCACGACGGACGAGCTCCGGAGCCTGGCGCGGGACGTGCCCGACGAGAAAGGCAGGGCCTTCGTGACGCTGACGGCCGCGCGGCGGAACATCCAGGACCGCCGTTTCGAGACCGCCCGGGCCGACCTCGACCAGTTTCTCCGCTCGGCCCCGGACAACCCGTACGCGTCCCAGATGGAAAAACTGCGCGGACGGGCCGAATCGCTGGGCAAGGGCACGGCCGTGATCGGCGTCATTCTTCCGCTGTCCGGTCCCCTGGGGGATCAGGGAGGCCAGGTGCTGGCGGGCATCCAGTACGCGGTCAAGCTCAACAACGAGAAAAAGCAGCTCAAGTTCGAACTGCTCGTCCGTGATTCGGAAGGCAGCCCGGTGAAGGCGATACGGGCGGCCCAGGAAATCTGCCGCAACAACGACGTGGCCGCGGTGATCGGCGACCTCGACAGCCACGTCTCCGAGTCCGTGGCCGCCGTCGCCCAGGAGAATGAAGTGCCCTGCATCGCGCCGGTGGCGATGTCGGACGGCATGACCGGCATCGGCCCTTACATCTTCCAGCTGAACGGCACGCTCGGGGACCGCGGCCGCGCGCTGGCGGAGTACGCCTGTTCCGCCCTGGGGCTGAAACGGTTCGCCACGCTCACCCCGGCGGACGCCTACGGCCGGGTGATCCGGAAGGCCTTCGCCGAGGAAGTCGCCCGTTCGGGCGGAGAGATCATCGCGGACCGGACCTTCACGGAGGACACCAAGGATTTCAGCCCGATTCTGGCCTCGATCCGAGAGGCCGGGCTTAAAAAGCTCCTGCACGACAGCGTCCGCACGGTCCGCGGCGATGTCGCGGGCGAAATTGTCAAGGGCGCGATCGACCGCAAAGTCGCCCGGATGCTCGACAACCGGGACATCCCGGTCCGGACCGTGGAAGGCTTCCTCGTCCTGCCCAGCCGCGCCAGCCTGGAATCCATCCTGGCCCAGATTCACTATCAGAATCTTGAGACACAGCTTCTGGCCGGATCCTCCCTGGACGACCTGTCCGTGCTTCTCGGCCGGAAGGACATGCTCGACGGCATCGTTTTTTTCAGCGAATACTACGCCGATCCGTACAGCCCGGCCGTGACCGCCTTCCGGACGGGATTCCGCAAGGAGTCGGGACGGAACCCCGGCGGCATGGAAGCCATCGGATACGACGCCGCGTCCGTCGTGCTCGCGGCCATGGGCGACAAGACCATGCCCCGCTCCGAGATCCGGGACGCTATCGCGGCCGTCCGCAATCTGGACGGCATTCGCGGCAAAATTTCATTCGACGGGAACCGCGTCAATTCGGCGTTCCGCCTTCTGCAGTTCCGCGAAGGCCGCGTGGACATGGTCCGGTAGAGTCGTGTTTTTCGAAAAACGGCACGGTCTGTTCGTCGGCCGGTTCCCTGCCTGGGCCGGGACGGCCGGCCTGAGGCACGCCTTCAGCACGCGGCGGGGCGGGAACAGCCTGCCGCCGTTCGGCGCGCTCAACCTGGGGCTGAACACGGAGGACGACCCGGACTCGGTCCGGGAGAATTGGGCGAAATTCTGCCTGGCCGCCGGCCTGGACCGAGACCGCATGGCGTTCACGCGGCAGGTTCACGGCGATGGAGTCGCGGTTGTGGAAACGCCCGGAATCATTCAAGACACGGACGCCCTCGTGACGCAGTCCCGGGACGTCGTTCTCGCCATTCAGGTCGCGGACTGCGTTCCGGTTTTCCTGTTCGATCCGCGCCGCAGGGCCGTCGGTCTCGCGCACGCGGGCTGGAGAGGATCGGCTCTGGGGATCGCGGGGAAGACGACAGTCGCGATGGCCGGGCGTTTCGGCTCCAGGCCCGCGGATCTGTCCGCGTGCATCGGGCCGTCTATCGGTCCCTGCTGTTTCGAGGTGGGGCCGGAAACGGCGGAACGCTTCGCGCCCCGGTATCTGCAGGCCGGCCGGCTGGATCTCTGGGCCGTCAACCGGGACTCGCTGATCGCGGCCGGAATGGATCCGAACGCCATCCATGTCAGCAGACTGTGCACCGTTTGCCACAGGGACTGGTTCTTCTCCCACCGCGGGGACGGGGGGAAGACGGGGAGGATGGCGGCGGTGATCGGGCTGGAGTAACAAAAACGGTTCCGGGTTCAGAGTTCCGTGTTCCGGGTTGAAAAACAGCTCACGTAAAAAGATATCTTTTTCAACTCGGAACTCGAAACCCGGAACCCGGAACTGCTTTTAATCCGGAACCCGGAACAAAAAAAGCTGCCTCTCGGCAGCCTTTTTTTGTTCGCGAAAATGTCCAGACAGATTACAGCTTCATGAAATACCCGGCATAGAGCATCATGTCCGGGGTGCCGTCGTCCAGGCCGAGCCCGAGGCCGCCGCGCAGCTTGGCGCCGTTGGACATGGCGTAATCCACGCCGCCGCTCAGCATCATGTAGTCGAATTCCGTCTTCATAACGAATTCGCCGACCAGGTTGGTTTTCTTGTTCATCTGCTTGATCAGGCCGCCGCCCAGGCGGAGGAAGTTTTCCCTGTCATCCCCCACTTCGTAGAAATACAGGCCGGCTGTGGCCGTGACCACCATGCCGCCGCTCAGGGCCTTGCGGTACGCGCCGAATCCGCCGAAATTCATGTTCCCCTGTCCGATGTCCTCGGAACCGATGGGCAAAGTCAGCTGGGCGCCGACGGAAACCACCTGGCCCTTTTCGGACTTCAGGTTGTAACGGCCGAACAATCCGAGATCCGTGATGCCTGACTCGCCGTCAACGCCGTCCATGTCCCAGGAATAACTGGCGTAATGGAGCTCGCCGCCCAGGTCCATCTTGGGGCTGAACGGATGGCCTCCCATGGCGCCGATGGTCATGACGCTCATGGCGTCGTAATCGGAGTAGCTGAACGAGGGCTGAACGTAGTCCGTCTTCGCGATCGGGGCATCCTCAAAGAAAGACTGGAAGAGTCTCACATCGTTCAGGGTCGAAGACGAGGACACGGCCGGGGTGCTCTTCGCCGCAGCCTTCTTCTGGGCGAAAACCGGGCTCACCGCGATGAGCAGAGCCAATAACGCAATTCTGACCTTCATGTTTCCTCCTCCTTGATAAAGAATGGTGGGAACCAATTGGCTAAATTTATGTAAATTCTGTAAATCTGTCAAGGTCTTTTTAATCCTCGAAAACAGCCTGAGAGTCCGAGGAACAAATCCGATTTCGTTCCCGGAATTTCAGGTTGCATCTGAAAACCAAAAGACTTATATTGTTTTTCCATATGTTACGGACGATTATGAAACCGACCCGAACCCGCCTCACGGCTGTGCTGGGAATCCTTTTCAGCCTGCAGGGCCCTGCTTTCTGCCAGTCCGGCGCGGTAGAGCTCAACCACTCCCTGCGTTTCCGTTTCGGACTCAGCGACCCGCTGAGCCCGAGGCCTTTCCGAGAGAACTGGAGAACCGGGTTGAGCGCGGACCTCGCCTTTCAGGCATCGGTGACCGGGCATGTCGAATTCACGGCCGGCGCCGGTTACACCGTCTTCCGCCTGAACGCGAGGCGATTGTCCTCCGAATTCAACCGGGCCGCAGCGGCGGACGCCTCTTTCGCGTTCGAGAACGGCGCGTACCGCCTGGGCCTTCTGCACGCCGGCCTGAACGCGCATTTCGGTTCTCTCTGGAAGCCGGTTTCCTATTTTCTGCGGGCCGAGGGCGTTCTCGCTCTGGCGCACCAGGACGACATGATTCTGGTCCAGGAGTTCGGCGGCCTGAAAGTGCGGGAGAGGATCGCGCTCGGGGCGGACGAGGCCGCGCCCGGCGCGGTGGCGGCCGTCGGCGCCAAGATCCGCGTGGATCAGAGGGCGTTCATCGTCCTCTCCGCGGACGGCTGTGTCCTGCGGACATCCGATCAGGCCGGCAATTCGGACCTGGCCGCCTTCCGTCTTTCCCGGGCCCAGGGCAAAGCCACGGTGTTCACCACGTTCCGCGCCGGACTGGATATTCAGTATTGACCCGGTCGCTTCAGGACATCCGGTCGTTGATCCGGGACGCGGACGCCGGCAAGACGCCCGCGGTCTGTTTTCTCTTCGGAGAGGAGACCTACTGGATGGACCTGGCCGTGAACGCCTTCCGGAAGGCGCTTATCCGGCCGGAGTCGGCTGATTTCAACTGCGACCTGCTTCAGGCCGACGAGACGGACGGCGATTCGGTCGTCCGGATCGCCGGTTCGTTTCCGTTGATGTCCGGGAAGCGCCTGGTCGTGGTCAAGTCGATTCAGAAATTCTCCCCGAACGACAAGAAACGCATTCTCTCCTATGTTCAGGCGCCCCTGGCTTCCACATGCCTCCTGCTGACGGCCCCGGAAGCCGACCGGCGGCAGACCTTTTACGCGGAACTGACAGCCCTGGCGGCCGCGGCCGAATGCAAGCCCCTGTACGAGAATCAGGCGGTGGATTGGGTGGGCCAGGCGGTGAAACTGCGGAAACGCGTCATCCAGCCGGAGGCGGCCAGCCTTCTGGTTCAGCAGACGGGAACGGGGATGTGGCCGCTGACGCACGAGATCGAGAAGCTCATCACGTTCGCCGGTGAGAAGACGGAACTGGAACTGGCGGACGTGGAGGCGGTCACCGGATTCTCGCGCAGGTACAATACCTGGGATTTCGCGGATGCCGTCGGAAGAAAGGACCTGGAGCGGGCCCTGGACGTGCTCAGGATACTGCTCCGGCAGCGTTCCACCGGCCCGGCGCTGATCATGGATCTGCACCGCCGGATCATTCTGCTGACCCGGGTTCTGATCCTGCTGTCGGAGCGGGCGAAGAAGGAGGCCATGGCGTCCGCGCTCAGGGTCAAGCCGTTTTTCGTGGACGAGTACATCGCCCAGGCGCGGCGGTTCTCCCTGCCGGAATTGCGGGCCGCGGACCGGACCCTTCTGGAGGCGGATTTTCAGATCAAAACCGGGCGTCTGGACGGCGAATCCGCGCTGACGCTGGCCGTGTACGACCTGATCCGGGGCCGGCGGGGCCGGCGCTACTTCACCGGGGAATCCGCCTGACCGGCCGGTCGCGGGTTTTCACGGAACTTTTGGCCGTAACCGATTGTTCAATCCATTGAAAGCCGATATGCTGGACAGGAAACAGCCGTTGACGCCATCCGACGAGGACCTGATCGAGCGGTTTCAGAACGGCGACGTGTACGCGTTCGAGCAAATCGTGCATCGGTACAAGGATCCGCTGTTGAACTTTGTCTA
>JAUCQC010000301.1 GCA_030372965.1 bacterium | reverse complement strand
CCGGCGCCGATGCCCTGGATCTTGTGCGGCCCGGGCTTCAGCGGCCGGCCCGCCCTTTTCTGAGTCAGGATGGGACTCTCGGCGGGTTCGACGGCCACGGAAACGAGCGGCCGGCCGAGCGTCCTTTTGATAAACCGGGAAACCCCGGTGATCGTTCCGCCCGTGCCCACGCCCGACACGAACGCGTCCACTTTTCCGTCCGTGTCCTCCCAGATCTCCGGCCCCGTTGTTTTTTCGTGGATTTCCGGATTCGCCGGATTCTTGAACTGCTGGAGCAGGATGAACCGCTCCGGATCGCCGGCATGGATCTCCTCGGCTTTGGCCACCGCGCCGGACATGCCCTTTGCGCCGTCGGTCAGAATCAAGTCCGCCCCGAAGGTTTTGAGAATCTTGCGCCGCTCCAGGCTCATGGTTTCCGGCATGGTGATGGTCAGCTGGTATCCCCGCGAGGCGGCCACGAACGCCAGGGCAATGCCCGTGTTGCCGCTGGTCGGTTCGACCAGCTCCGCTCCCGGCTTGAGAATGCCGCGTCTTTCCGCGTCCCAGACCAGGGCCGCGCCCAGCCGGCATTTCACCGAATAGGCCGGGTTCCGGCCCTCAATTTTCGCAAGGATCAGCGCGCGGCCGCCTCCGGTGATCCGGTTCAGCCGCACCAGGGGCGTGCGGCCGATCGACAGCGAGTTGTCTTCGAAATAATTCGGCATGCGTCCGTCCTCCGTCAGGTCTTCTCCAGGGCCTGGTCGATGTCCGCCAGGATGTCGTCGATGTGTTCCAGGCCGATGGAGAGTCTCACGAGTTCCGGCGTCAACCCGCTCTCCCTCTGCTGTTCTTCCGAAAGCTGGGAATGCGACGTGCTCGCAGGATGAAGCGCGAGGCTCTTCGCGTCGCCCACATTGGCCAGGTGCGAAAACAGCTTCAGGTTCTCGATGAACCTTTCCCCGGCGGTGCGGCCGCCCTTGACCCCGAACACGACCATGCCGCCGAACCCCCTCTTCAGGTAGCGGGCCGCCGTTTCATGGGAAGGATCGGATTCCAGGCCCGGGTACCGCACCCATGCGGCCCGGGGATGGCTTTTCAGGTGCTTCGCGACGGCCAGCGCGTTGGCGCAATGCCGCTCCATCCGGAGCGGGAGCGTTTCGAGCCCCTGCAGGAAGATCCACGCGTTGTCCGGGCTCGTGCACGCGCCGAGATTCCGGAGCGGCACGGTTCTCAGCCTCAGGGCATACGCGATCGGTGCGAGCGCCTCGGGCAGATCGTGCGCCCACCGCAGGCCGTGGTAGTTCGGATCGGGTTCGTTGTACAGCCTGAACTTCGGGTTCTTCCAGTCGAACCGGCCCGCGTCTGTGACGATGCCGCCGATGGCGGTGCCGTGGCCGCCCATCCACTTCGTCAGCGAATTGACCACGATGTCCGCGCCGTGGTCGATGGACCGGAGCAGGACCGGCGTGGTGAACGTGCCGTCCACGATGAGCGGAATGCCGTGGCCGTGCGCCACCTTCGCGACCGCGGCCACGTCGGTGAAGTCAAGCGCCGGATTGCCGATCGTCTCGATGAATATGGCCTTCGTCCTGTTCGTGACGGCCTCATCGAAATTTTCGGCCCGGTCGGGTTTGACGAACTTCACGGTGATGCCGAACTGGGGCAGGATGGCGTCGAACATGGTGTAGGAACCGCCGTACAGGTTGTTGGCCGAGACGATTTCGT
Source organism: bacterium (assembly GCA_030372965.1). Lineage (GTDB taxonomy): Bacteria > Zhuqueibacterota > QNDG01 > QNDG01 > DTFT01 > JAFGAX01. Next base: position 22,140 of record JAUCQC010000301.1, on the reverse strand, counting down.
CCCCGGCCGCCGCCAGATTGATGATCGAATAGAAAATGGCCGTCGTGCCCGAAGCGAGGGCCACCGAAGCCGCGCCCCCCTCGAGCAGGCTCACCCGCTGTTCCAGGACGTCGTGCGTGGGGTTCGTGAGTCGGGAATAGATGTTGCCGGGCTCCTTGAGCGCGAAGAGGTCCGCCGCGTGTTCCGTGTTTTTGAACACATAGGAGCTGGTCCGGTGGATCGGAACGCCCCGGGAGAGAGTCACGGGGTCCACGGTCTGCCCTCCGTGGAGGGCCAGGGTTTCAAAGGCGTAAGAGTTCGACATGGCGGTCTCCCTTGTCCGGCGCCCGCGCCGGTCAGATGACGTAGTGATCTTCAGCCCGATGTTCCGTCAGTTCACGGCCGCGGCGCATGATGTCGGCGAAGGTGGTGCCGTCGACGACGTCCGACACGGCGTCCGCCACCTTGAGCCAGACCTCCTGGAACGCGCAGCGTCCCTCCTCGGCGCACCCGGAGGGAATCCCCCGGACGCCGCAGGCGATGGGTTCGATGGGGCCTTCGATCAGCCGGACGATTTCCCCTACGGTGATTTCCCCCGGCTTTTTCAGGAGAAAAAATCCGCCGCCCTTGCCCGTCTTGCTCTGCACGACACCCGCTTTTTTGAGGAGCAGCATGATCTGCTCGAGAAAAGGCATGGGAATGTCCTGTCTTCCGGCGATATCCGTGATCGGTACGACCCTGCCGTCCAAGGAATGGGAGGCCAGGTCGAGTATGGCTTTCAACGCGTAGTCGGTTTTAAAGGAAATTTTCATGGCTTAATTCTTATAATTATGATCGGAATAGTCATAATATAATTCAAAATACCTTAAAAGTCAAGAGAAAAATCATTCTGTCTCGTAAGTGCATTAAAATCGGCAAGAATTCGACCCCGGGGTTGACCCCGGGGTCGACTCCGTAGTGGGAGGGGAAAAAAAACTTGACTTTTCCTCTAAAAATGATAGTATAAACGAAAGCCGGCCATGGCGGCCGTGCTTTCGACCTTCCGGAAGGATCCCGCAATGCTGCTGAAAGATAAAAGAATCAAGAATCTGATCGGACTGGCGATCATCGCGCTGGTTTTCGGAGCAGGAATCGTACTCTGGACAGGGCCGCTCGGTGAGTTTTTTCTCAAGCAGGGCATGGGCCCCAGACCCGAACTGTTCCAGAATCCGCCCGGGGGCCTGACCATACGCTACCCCTGGAACGGAACCCTGTTCCCGCCCGCGTTTCCAGCCCCGACTTTCGCCTGGCACGATTCCACGGGCCGCGCCGGGAAATGGCTGGTGGTCGCGGAATCCGCAAACGGCCGGAAACTGCACTCGTCCCTGATCTCGAAGCCTTCCTGGCGGCCGTCCGAAAAGGTCTGGGCAAGACTCCGGAACGCGGGTCTGTCCGGAGAAATCCGCGTTTCGGTATACGGCGTCCGCGGTGTGTCCATCCTTTCCGGATCCCGGACCGTGTTCCGCACGTCACCCGACTCGGTCGCCGGAAGCATTTTCTACCGCGCCGTTCCCGTGCCCTTCTCCTACGCCCTTCAGCATCTCGACAGCATACGCTGGCACCTCGGGGACGCCGCTTCCGCCGAACCCGCGCCCGCGCTCCTGAAGAACATGGCCCTGTGCGGCAACTGCCACTCCTTCTCGAAGGACGGGAAGACCCTGGCCATGGACGTGGACTACGCGAACGACAAGGGGTCCTACGTCATCTCCGGGATTCAGCCCGAGACGGATCTCACGCCCGAAAAGGTGATCACGTGGTCCGACTACCGGCGCGAAGACGGGAGGAGGACCTTCGGCCTGCTGTCGCAGATTTCGCCCGACGGCCGTTTCGCGCTGTCCACCGTGAAGGACCGGTCCATCTTCGTGCCCATAGACAACGCCCATTATTCCCAGCTCTTTTTCCCGGTGCGCGGTATACTCGCGTGGTACGACCGCGAAACGAAACGGTTCGGCAGCCTGGCCGGAGCGGACGATCCGGAACTCTGCCAGAGCAACCCCGTTTGGAGCCCCGACGGGAAGTGGGTGTATTTCTGCAGGACCAGAGTGTACCGGTCCCGACAGGCGGATGAATCGCCCGAAGCCGTGCTTCCCACGGCGTACGCCGAAGAATTCATCAGCGGACGCGTGGGATTCAAGTATGACGTTTACCGGGTTCCGTTCAACGGCGGAAAAGGCGGGAGGCCCGAGCCGCTGGCCGGCGCCTCCGGGAACGGGATGAGCAACTACTTCCCCAGACCCTCGCCGGACGGCAGGTGGATCGTGTTCGCGCAGGCGAAGAATTTCATGCTGCTTCAGCCCGACAGCAAGCTTTGGATCGTGCCGGTGGGAGGCGGAACGCCGAGGCTTCTCGCGTGCAACACGGATTCGATGAATTCCTGGCACTCCTGGTCCCCGGACGGGAAGTGGCTCGCGTTCGCCTCCAAGATCCGCGGCCCGCACACCGACGTCTGCCTGACGCACATCGATTCCGCGGGGAACGCCTCCCCGCCCGTGATTCTCGAGCGCTTCGCCTTTCCGGACCGCGCGGTCAACATTCCGGAATTCGTGAACCTGGCGCCGTCCGGACTCCGGGCGCTGAACGACAAGTTCACGGACCAGAGCCACTACTGGTTCACCATCGGCAAGAACAAGATGGGCGAGAAGAAATACAATGAGGCCGTCGAGATGTTCGACCGCGCCCTGCGGCTCGATTCGACGGCATCGGAGGCGCACGTGTTCAAGGGCCACGTGTACACGATTCAGGGCGAATTTGCGAAGGCGCTGGCCGCGTACGAAAAGGCCGTGTCCGTCAATCCCGCGGACGTCACGGCGCTGACGAACCGCGGGTCCGCCCTGTACCACCTGAAGGAATACGGCCGCGCGATCGCCTCGTACGACGAGGCCCTCCGCCTCGATCCGAAGAACGCGTTCGCCCGGTACGCCCGGGGAAGCGCGAAAGCCAAGGCGGACGACCTGGCCGGCGCGCTCCGGGATTTCGACGCGGCCGAAGGCCTGGGCCAGGTTTCCAAGGAGCTGTACCTGGAGCGGGGGATGTGCAGGGCTGTGTCCGGACAGATGGAGGCCGCGCTCGCGGATTTCAACCGCGCGGCTGCCCTGGACCCGAACGACGCGGACGCCAGGGTCAAGGCGGGCAACGCGCTCTTCCGCCTGAAACGCTTCGCGGAGGCGGAGGCCGCCTACACGGCCGCGCTGAAAATCGGGCCCGGGAACCGGGACGCGGTCGTGTTCCGCGCCGCGTGCCGGTCGAATCTCGGCCGTCCGTCCGAAGCGCTGGAGGATTACGACGAGGCGATCCGGATCGATCCCTCCTCGGCCGCCGAATGGCGGCTGCGCGGTCTGGTCAGGATCAAGCTCGGCGACCGGGCCGGCGCGTGCGGGGATTTCGAGAGGGCCCGGAGCCTGGGGCTTTCCTCGGTCGAGGCCGAGATCCGAAGGTATTGCGGAAAGTGATGGAGAATAGGTTGTCCGAAAGGCCCGCGGAAGGATGCGGGCCATTTTGGACCCACAACCGTGATGGGCGAGCAATAGACGTTTTGGACATTATCAAAATCAATGTCACCCCCGCGGAAGCGGGGATCCAGGGTGGAGGAGACAGTTGTAGGTCCGATATGACGCGCTTTTTCATCGCGCGGCTTTCGGACGGTTCCTGAAGAACACCTCCCGAGAGTGTCCGAAAGCCTCGTCCCGCTCGCGCGGGCCTCGGCATTTCGGACCCACAAACTGACAACAGAAGGGATGAAAAAATGTATCCGAATTTGATCACCATCGGCCGCATCTTTCTGGCCCTCGGTGTGATCGTCATTTTCAGCATGGGATTCTGGTGGCGCATCGCGGCCGTGGCGCTGACCATTGTGGTCATCTACCTCGATTCGCTCGACGGGTACGTGGCGCGCAAGCTCAAACAGGCCAGTGACGTGGGCGCGCTTTTCGACATCACCGGCGACCGCATCGTCGAGCACATCTATCTCATCTACTACTGCGCGGCCGGCCTGGTCTCCTTCTGGGTGCCCATCGTGTTCGTGACGCGGAGCTTTCTGGTGGACACGCTCCGGTCCGTGGCCTTCTCGCGCGAAGGCAAGACGCCCTTCGGCCGGAACACCATGATGAAATCCCCGGTCACCCGCTTTCTCACCGCGTCGCGTGTCAGCCGGGCCGTGTACGGCGTGTCGAAGATACTGGCTTTCGTCCTTCTGGGGATGATTCTCGCGTTCCGGGCCGGATTCGAGCAGGGAATACGATGGCTGTCAACCGAACAGGTGGAGCACCTGTCCGCGTTCACCCAGGTCCTCGTCTGGATCATGGTGGCGTTGAACCTGATCCGCGGGCTCCCGGTCCTCTGGGACGGCAAGTACTACCTGTTCGACAAGTACCTGCCCCGCGAACTCAAGAAAGAGGTCTGATCCCTTGCGCTGGGCGGTGTTCGACGTGGACGGCACGCTTCTGCCTGGGACGTCCATGGAAAGACTGGCGGTGCGGCGGCTCGTTCAATCCGGAGTCGTCACCGGATCCATGTTGATCCGCTTCCTGCTGTCCGGACTGCGGGACCTGGCGCTGGGGGGGATACCCGGATTGCTCAGGAACAAGGGCTATTTCAGGGGCATCCGAGAAGAGGAACTGTCCGTATTCTCGGAGAGAATGGTCCGGCGGTCCGTGGTTCCGCGGATCCCGTCCGCTGCCCGCGAGGAGATGGAGGGACTGCGGCGCGAGGGATTCCGCGTCCTTCTCGTCAGCGGCGCGCCGGATTTTATGCTGCATCCCCTGGCCCTGGCCATTGGCGCGGACGCGGCCATCGGCACCGTGCTTGAAACCGAAGACGGACGGTTCACCGGAAAAGTTTCGGGCGAGCATCTGTACGGACCTGAGAAAACCGCCATCCTGAAAGAGAAGGCGGCCGAGCTGGAACTGGACTTCGAAAAGTCCGTCGTGTACGCGAACGATTCGACGGACGCGGAGCATATGCGTCTCTTCGGCACGGCCGTGGCCGTGAATCCCAGGCCCGGCCTGAGGCGGGAGGCCGGGAGGAAAGGATGGCGCGTGGTTCGGTGGAACAATGTTGTCGCCGCCCCGTGATCGTTCTGAACCAAAATGACCTTTTTTTACTTGACTCCTCCGGTGATCCTGTTACATTGAATAATCATCAGTGTTTCGATCAGGCGCCCATCCGAATCGTCCATAACATCCCCGCCCGACGATAACGGGGAGGATACACCCATGCACATTCAAAGGGAGACTGTATGAAAATGGTTGCCGGTTCATCCTTGAGGCGGATGCGGCGGGTTGCGGCATCCGCGTGCCTGTTAATCGCGCCTGTCCTTGCGCATGCCGCCCCCTCCGGCGGTCCGTACGGGCCGGTCCGGAAATACTACGAAGTCCCGAAGAACGCGGCCCACGTCTACTATGTCGCGCCGGACGGCAGGACGGAGGACCCCGGATTGACTCCGGACAAGCCCACGACGCTTCACGCGGCATTCGAGAAGGTTGTCACGGGCGACGCGGTCATCCTCCGCGGCGGGATCTATCGCACCGGCGGATTGCGGCTGAACCAGGGCATCACCCTGCAGCCGTACCGGGACGAGGTCCCGATCCTGAAAGGCACCCGGGTCGCGGATCAGTGGGAGGCCCAGCGGGACAAAACGTGGCGGACCTCGTGGTCCGCGCTGTTCCCGGCGAAGCCGGACGACTGGTGGCGGCGGCACCGGGAGGGCATGCGCACCCCGCTCTACCGCTTCAACAACGACATGGTCTTCGTGGACGGCGTCATGCTCCAGCAGAAGGGCTGGGAGGGCGAACTGGACGAGCATTCGTTCTCCATCGACTACGAGAAGGGGAACGTGTACATCGGCGTCGACCCCGCGGGCAAAACGGTGGAAATCACGGCATTCGACGACGCCCTGATCCGGGTGCCGGGCGACTGCCACGGCAAGAAGTCGGACGGCAGGGGCCCGGTGATCCGCGGCATCACTTTCACCCAGTACGCCTACCGCGCCATCGAGGTGCAGGGCAAGGAGGCCGTCGGTCCGGCCGACCCATCCACGTTCGGCAAGGACGTGATCGGCACCACGCTGGAGGATGTGACCATCACGCACTGCTCCCGCGTGGCCGGGTACTTCCACGGCGACCGCACGACGTTCCGCAACTGCCGGATCAGCGACACCAGCACCGAGGGCCTCTACCTCATCGGGTCCGCGGACTGCCTGCTCGAGCGCAATATTTTCATGCGCAACAACGTCGAGCGGATCACGGGGTACTATCCCGCGGCCGTGAAGATATTCAACCAGTGTTACCGCACCGTGTGCCGCGACAACCTCGTGTTGGATCAGCCGTACTCCGAGGGGATCTGGTACGACGTGGGCAACGTGGACGGCGTGTTCGTGAACAACTGGGTGCAGGGCGCGGTCAACGGCTTCTTCTTCGAGATCTCCAAGAACGCCGTGTGCGCGGGCAACGTGTTCAAGGACTGCGCCAACGGCGTGTTCGTGCTGAACAGCTCCAATGTCCGGGTGACCGGAAACACCTTCGTCAACGCGCCCGCGAAGTTTCAGCGCACGGAGCGCAGCGCGGTGGGCGACCACTTCGGCTGGCACCCGGCCACCGGGCCGGACGTGGACAAGCGCGAGGGCCACGTCTTCGAGAACAACGTCTGCGCCGCGGGACCGGGAACCCGCGACGCCCTGCTCCGCTTCGAACAGGCCGGGGTTCTGTGCGGCAAGCTGGACAGGCCGCAGGCCACGTCCGTGGACGGGAATGTCTATGTGCGGACTCCCGGCGCGGAATCCGACACGTTGATTCACTGGGCGCCGGCGTCCGAGCCGGACTGCGCCACGGGATTCGTCACGCCCGGCGAGGCGGCCCAAGCCGTTCCGGGAATCGAGTCGCACAGCCGGCTCGTCGTCTCGGACCTCGGATCGGTTTTCCTGAGCCCGGACCTGGGGAATTACAGGCCGATTCCGAAAGCCCTTTCGCCGACCGGCGTCCCGATCCCGGAAAGCGTCCTGAAATTAACAGGCGTGAAGGGCGGCAAGAACGCTCTCCCGGGCGCGTATCAGCCGGGCCGGTAGAGGCTTCAAAGTTCACCCGTCAGGAATTCGGCCGGCAAAAGGAATTAACCCTTCAGGGTTTCATCCCTTCCGGCGGATGAAAGGCTGAAGCCTAAATTCCACATGAAAACATCTATTATCTGAACCTTCCGTAGGCTTGTTGATCCAGAGCCAGCGGGAGGTTCAATTTTTTATATAATTCCCTTTTGGATTTTCAGACGTGAATTGTATATTAAACATGCCAATGTCCTTTCGGACATTCCCTGCTGATTCAATCCTAAAACCCGCTTCCCGGTGTTCCTTCATTTGGAGTCCGGCCTTTATCCTCTGCCTTCTCCTGTCCATCCCGGCCCGCTCGTCCGCGGGCGTCTCCGGCATTCTCGAGGGCTCAGTGCGGGACGCGGAAACGGGCGTTTCCCTGCCGGGGGTCAACGTCCTGGTGGAGGGAACGCCGCTCGGCGCGGTCACGGACGCGTCCGGGATGTTCCGGATTCTGGACGTGCCGTCCGGCATCGTGTGCGTCCGTTTCCGGATCGTGGGGTACCGGACACTCCGAGTCACCGGAGTGGTGGTGCGGCCGGACCTGCGGACCCGGCTTGACCGCGTGACCCTGGCCGCGGCCGCACTTCTCATGGATCCCGTGGAGGTGAAGGCGCAGCCTCCGGACATCCAGAAGGACGTGACCGGCAGCGCGGTGCGCGTGTCCGGGGACCGTTTCGACCGCATGCCCGTGAGCGGCTTCACGGACATCCTGCCCACCCTGCCCGGAGTCAGCGGCTCCGGGAACGTCCGCGGGGGAAGGGAGAACGAGGTGCAGGTGCTGCTGAACGGCCTGCCCGTGCGCGACGCCCTGTCGGGAGACACGGGCATCCGCATCCCGCGCGCCGCGGTGGGACAGATGGAAATCCAGACCGGCGGGTACGAATCGGAATACGGCAACGCCCTGTCCGGCGTGGTGAACGTCATCACCCGGAGCGGGGGCAACCGGTTCGAAGCGGCGGCCGGCGGAGAGACGGACGATTTCAGAGGCATCCGTCAGACGGACCGGGCTTCGCGCGTCGAAGCCTCCGCCGGCGGCCCCATCGCGGCCAGCCGGCTGTCCTATTTCGCGGCCGTGGAATCGGAGGGAAGCGGCACGCGCTGGTGGCAGGACTTCCGCAAATTTCAAGGGCTTCCCGTGTCGAGAGAGGCCTCCGGATTCGCCCGGATCGACGGCCGGATCGGGCCGTCGGTGTCCGTGTCCGCCCAGACGCTCCTCTCAACCCGGCGGTGGCGGGACTATGAATTCAGCTGGCGGTACAATCTGGACGGACTGCCGGGCCGGACGCGGGACGCGGCATGGGCGGCCGTCCTCGGATCGTGGACCCTTTCGAAGAGGACGGTGCTGAACCTCGATTTCAACTGGTGCCGCACGCGAAGCCGCATCGGAGGCGGAGATCCGCCGGAAACGGATGCCGGGCTCTACACCTACGACTTCTTTCTCCGGTATGTCCTCTCCGGGAACCGCCAGTGGCGGACGGACGACCGGCAGTCCATCGGCATCGTCCGGGGAACGGCGACCAGCCAGGTGAACGAACGCTCCCTGGTCAAGGCCGGGTTCGAGATTCAGTTCTACCGGATCCGGGGCGACGTCGAAAAACTGGAACCGCAGACGACCTATTTCGGACGGCCGCTTCCGGACCGGCCGCCGCTCGACTTCAGCACGCGGTATTCCACGTCACCCGTTTCCGGGAGCCTTTATCTGCAGACCCGGCACGAGCTGAAGCGCGAGGGCGGGCTGATCAGCGCGGGAATCCGCTGGGACTTTCTCGACCCCCGGGCCAGACGGCCCATGGTGGAATGGATCCCCGTGGCCCCGGAGGAGTACGAGGGACGCGTCGTCCGCCGCACGCCCGCCTCGTTCAAGTCCGTGATCAGCCCGCGGCTCGGATTCTCGGCCCCGCTCACGCCGGACCTGCAGATGTTCTCCAACATCGGATGGTATGCGCAGTTCCCCGCGTTCCAGTTCCTCTACGCCGGCCTGGACAACCGGGCCCTGCGCAACGGAATGAGCGTGATCAAGGGGAACCCGGACCTGAATCCCGAAACGAACCAGGTCTGGGAAGCGGGGCTGAAACGGGCGCTGCCGCCCGCGGGCGTGCTCTCCCTGACCCTGTTCTCCAAGCAGTCGCGCAACCAGGTGGACGCCAAAACCTTCGTTCCGACGAACAGCCGGGTGCTCGGCGATTACGGTTTCGCGGAATACGTGAACCACGACCGGACCGAGGCGTCGGGCGTCGAAATCGCATTCGCCCGGGAGCGGGGACGGCGCGTGAACGGAAGCGTCTCGTACACCATTATGAAGGCCGAGGGCCTCGGCGGCTCCGAAGACCGGGGCATCCGGTACTATGAATGGGGGTTCCCGCTCGCGACCCGGCTCTATCCGCTGTCTTGGGACCAGCGCCACACCTTCAAGGCCGCGCTCGACCTCACGCCCGGCGGCGGGCTGCAGGCCGGCGTGTACGCGGAATTTCACTCGCCATTGCCGTACACGCTCTATCCCTCCCGGGACGGTTTCACGCCGGACGATCCGGACCGGCCGTTCGTGCCGAACAACCGCCGGATGAAGCCGTGGCGCATGGTGAACGTCAAGGCCTCATGGACCCTGCGGACCGGCATCCGCGTTCCGGCCGCGGCCGTGTTTTACGTCGACAGCCGGAACGTGTTCAACGAAAGGAACGTCGTCTGGATGGACGCCTCCGGACGGGTGGGCGGCGAGCTCGGCGACCCGTCCGCCGTCTGCCCCTTCCGGCGCACCCGGGCCGGACTGAGGCTGGAGTTCAAATGACCGGATGGGCGGAATTTTCCGGCCGGCCGGGATTCCGGCGTTCAATGCGGGCCGCGGGCCTGGCGCTCCTGACGCTGGCGCCGGCCTGCGAGGAATCCCTGCCCCCCTACCGGACGCCGTCCGAGGTGTTCTCCCTGACCCTGAGGGCCGACCAGCCGGACCTCGAAGCCGTGCGCCGCGACCTGGTCGACATTTCCGCGGGAAAAGGCGGGCTCGGATTCAGCATGGACCTCAGGAACGTGTTCGATGAGACGCTGGCCGACACGGTCCGGGAGCCGCTCGGGGAACTGCAGATCTGGTGGAGGGACGATCCCTCCGTCACAGCCACGCTGTCGATCGGCCGCGCGGACGAGGTCATGACCCACGCCATCCAGTGGGGCGGCCTGCTGGTTTTCGATCCGGGCGATTCGGTTCATTTCGCGGTCGCGTACAAAACCTGGATGGACGACCTCGGATCGCCCCTGTGGGAGCGCGTTGAGCGGTGGCAGGGAACCGGGGAGGCGGAGCGGATCGAATATCCGCCCATGCGTTTTTCGGCGCAGGCATGGATCCAGCCTTTCGACCGGGCGCCGGCCGTGTATTCCAACCGTGTCGATTTCACGGTGATTTTTTGCGAGAAGAGAGAAGAGGACGAAGAACCCGACAGCCGCCGGAACGGCCGTCCGGACCCCGGTTCGGACGTTTCCATGGAACCCCCACATTCATCATCCGGGAGACCGCATGAAAATGACATCCGCTGAACAGAAAGGCCCGGCCGCGGACCGCATCCCCCCTGTCACGAAAATGACCTACGGCCTGGGAACGGCCGTGGACATGTGGGGGCTGTGGCTGTACCCCGGGGTCGCGTTCGCCGTGTTCAACATCTACCTCGGGGTCAGCCCGTGGCTGGTCGGCCTGGCGCTGACCATCGTCCGGATCTGGGACGCGGTCATGGATCCGTTCATCGGCTGGCTCTCGGACAACCTGCGGTCGCGGCACGGCCGCCGCAGGCCCTTCATCCTGTTCGCGGGCGTCGCCAGCGGGCTCGGCCTGCCCCTGCTGTTTGCGGTGTCGCCCGCGTGGGCGGACCGCACGTTTCTGGGCGCCTCGGTCGTGTTCTGGTACATGACGCTGTCCACGCTGATCTATTTCCCGATCGTCAGCGCGTTCTCGGTGCCGTTCAACAGCCTGGGCGCGGAGATGAGCCCGGACTACGACGAACGCACGTCCGTCATGACGTACCGCAGCGTGATGCAGAAGATCTTCGAGGTCGGCAATTTCTACGCCCTGCGCTTCACCAACCTCTCCTGGTTCCTCCTGCCGGACGGCAGCGGCAAGAACACCCTGCGCGGAATGCAGGTGTACACCTCCATCCTGGGCGTGCTCATGGCGGTGTTCGCGGTGGTCATCTTTGTGCGCGTGAAGGAGCGGTATTACGACAAGGTCGTGCTCAAGATGAAGGACAAGATTTCCATCCGGAGCGCGTTCTACGAAACCCTGAAGTGCCAGCCGTTCCGCCTGATGCTCGGCGCGGGCGGCGCGTTCACGCTCGGCACCAGCATGGTCGGGGCGCTGGGGTATTACGCCACGGTCTACTACGTGTGCGGCGGCTCCACGATACGGGGCGACAACTGGAACTTCTTCATGGGCATCGCGTTCATGGTCGGCGGGCTGGTGGGCGCGCCGATACTCGCCCGCATCGCGGGACGCATCGGCAAAAAGAACGCAATGATCGCGGCCGCGTGCATCGGCATCGCCGGGTACGGAGGGTCGTGGTTCCTCTACAACCCCGCGATCCCGTGGCTCCAGACCGTGGCCTCCGGCCTGATGGGCATGGCCTCGGCCGGGTTGTGGATGGTGCACAGCTCGATCGGCGCCGACGTGATCGACTACGACGAACTGCACACGGGCAAGCGGCGCGAGGGGTCCTTCACCGCCTGCGCCTCCTACATCCTGAAGTTGGGGAATTCCGGGGGATACCTCGTTTCGGGCCTCATCCTGGGCTGGGCCGGGTTCAACTCCGCGACCGCGGTCCAGACGCCGAAGACGATTTTCTGGATACGCGCCATGCTCGCGGGCATTCCGATCGCGGGACTGCTGATGGTGATCCTGCTGGTGTCGCGCCTGATTCTGACACGGGAGAAATGCGCGGAAATCCGCTGCGAGCTTGAGAAGAGAAGGGGAACGGTTTAAAATAAGGTAATGGTTGTTGGATTTTACCCTTCAGGGTTTCATCCTGAAAGGCTGAAGCCTGAAATCCGGTATCCCGTTTGCAGGAGCAAAGCGCAAAGCGAGAAGGGGGTCCTCCAGTGCCTGAAAAACGACGGAAAGTGAAAAACGGGAACCGGACGAAGACCCGGTCCGCGACAACCGTTAAAACGCGTAAACCAGTCCGTCCGAAGCCCGCGGAACCGCCTCCGGATCCCATGCACGACGGATCCCGCACGCCGGACGATGTTCTGCTCCGGAGCATGCTGGGGAAAACCATGGGGTTCTGGGAGGGACTTCGGTCCCGCCTGGCCGAAGCCTATCCGTCCGTGCGGGAGGAATGGAAATTCTACGGCCGCAAATACGGGTGGAGCATGAAAATGCTCCTCGGCAAGCGCAATCTGTTCTTCTTCGCGCCCCAGAATGGATGGTTCCAGATCGGGTTCGTATTCGGCGAAAAGGCCGTCGGGGCGGTCGAGAAGAGCGGAATTCCTGATCGGATGAAAAAGGAACTCCGCGAATCCAAAAAATACATGGAGGGCCGGGGTCTCCGCGTGGATGTGCGGTCGCCGGAGGATGTGGACGCGGTCGTGACGCTGGCGGACATCAAGAACCGCAATTGATCGATTCGTTCCGGGCTGTTTTCCGGCGGCCGGAGGGGGCGGGTGGTTCGCACGGCCGGGGCCGCGGCGGTCCCGCCGCGATCGGCCCGTTTCAGGTTCTCCCTTGTGTGAAGCGTTCAAATTGATTATCTTATACGGAGGCAGGGTCGGGCGGCGGGGTGAATTCTGATCCGCAGCAGGGAGGTCGACTCATGGAAAGAATCCGGTTCGTCGAACACAAGGGAAAGCGCATTCTGCTCGAGGATTTCTCCGCTGTCAAGCCTGGGGATGAATTCAAGCAGACACTGGATCAGGCCGCGCTGACCATTCGGTCCCAGCCCCTCAAGTCCGTTCTCGCGGTTTTCGACGCGACGGACGCGAATTTTGACATGGAGTCGCTCACCGCGCTCGGTGAATTCGTGAAGAAGAACACCCCGTTCATGAAATATGCCACGGTCGTGGGCATCACGGGCCTTCTGACCATCGCCCTTCAGGCCGTCCAGCGCGTCGGCGGACGGGATTTCAAGGTCTGCTCCACGCGGGAGGAAGCCCTGGACTTTCTGGCCGGGCTGGAATAGACGGCCCGGTTCCGGTCCATCCTGATTGATCGGCCACAGCCTCCCCCGGGCACAGAAAGCCCGCGGGAGGCTTTTTACTTGTAAAGCCGGGGCTTCCACGCATCACCCTCTCATTCCATTCGCGGACCGGGAGACCGCAATTGCCGGGTAACTTTCCGGCCGGCCGACTCGTAATCCAGAATATGTGATATTTTAGACATCCACCGGACGATCCAGGACCGAGGCCCTTCCAGACCCGGGTCCCCCAATACGAACGCGGAAAAAGGAGAACAGATGAAAAACCGGATTCGAATCCTCCCTGTCCGGGTGATGGCGGCCTTTCTTTCGGCAGGCATGCCGGCCCGTGCCGGCCAGGCGCCTGCGGACACCCTGAAATCCCAGCCCGTGGTCATCGGCCGGCAGTTCACCCTCCACTCGAAGGCCTGCGGCAACGACCGCACGATCTACATTTCCACGCCGCCCGGATACGGGACTCAGCCCGGCCGTAGGTACCCGGTGTTCGTCGTCGTGGACGGACAGTGGAATTTCGATCTGTCCGGAGTCGCGGTCGGCGCCCTGTCGGACAACGGCGTGATCCCTCCGATGATCGTCGTCGCGGTTCACACCGGGGAACGGCGCGACTTCTACCTGCTGCCCGAACGGAATCCCAACAACCAGACGGGAGGCGGCGCGGATTCGCTTCTCGCGTTCATCCGGGACGAACTCATTCCCTTCGTGGACAGCCGCTATCCGACGCTCCCGCGGAGGGTGCTCGCCGGGACCTCGTACGGCGGCGTCTTCGTCATGCACGCGTTTCTGAGCGAGCCGGATCTGTTCGACGCCTTTATAGCGCAGAGTCCCAGCATGTGGTGGAACAACGGGCTCATGCTGAGAAGGACGGAGGCTTTCCTGAAGGCGAAGGACGAGCTTCACAAAGTCCTTTACGTGACGGTGGCCAATGAGGGGCCGGGCATGGGCGTGAACGCGCTCGCGGAGATTCTGAAACAGAACGCGCCAAAGGGCCTGGCCTGGCGTTTCGACGAGTACCTCGATGAGATCCACGGAACGATATCCTACAAGAGCACCTACAGCGGATTGAAATTCGCCTTCTCAGACTGGCGTTCGACGCCGGTCCGTTTCGAAACCAAAGGGGATCTCCTGGCGGAAGGCGACACGGTGACCGTGTCCCTGTCCGGCGAGGGACGGGCCATCCGGTACACATTGGATGGATCGATTCCGACCGAAGAATCCCCGGTTTACGAGAAGCCGTTGAAGGTGACCCGACCGGTCACGATCAAGGCCGTTCCGGTGTTCGGCTGCGGGATTCCGGGGGCCTTGGATTCGCTGGCCCTCCGCGTCCTTCCCGGGCTGAAGGCTGAAAAGAAGACGCCGAAACTGGTCTCCGGCATGCGGTATGCCTACGGCGAGGGAAACTGGGACCTGCTGCCGGACGCCTCCGCCTGGGTACCGGTCAAAACCGGCATCACGCATGACGCGGAAATGAAGGAGAGGAAACGGGACATCCATTTCGCCATGACCTACACCGGATATCTCGAAGTTCCCCGAACCGCCGTGTACCGCTTCCATTTGACGTCTGACGACGGAAGCCGGCTCGACATCGGCGGTCAGACCGTGGTGTCGAACGATGGCCTGCATGATATGGTCAGCCAGTCCGGCAAAGCGTATCTGGAGAAGGGATTGCACAAGTTCACGCTCTCCTATTTCCAGAAGGACGGAGGGTTCGGCCTGAATGTGGAATACGAGGCGGACGGAATGCCGAGACAGGCGGTGCCCGCGTCGGCTCTCCGCTGTCCGGAGAAGGCCGGTGAGTGAATCTGTCAGCGAGCGCATTCCCCGGCTTCGCCGGACCAATCTGTCTGGTTTTTTCACTATTGAAGGCCCGCGGCTTGCCTTCAAGCAGAAGGCATATAATTGCATAGTCCCGCGCAGCGGGGCCGCGGGGAGCTTCAATTCATTCCGTCGCCCGTTCGGTTCCCAAACAGGAGAAAGTCACGCGCACTCGACCGGGTTCCGTTCTGCCGAAAGACCTGTGCCGGGCGGTTTACCTGAATGGAAAACTGACGGTGATGCCGGAATCGATCCTTCGGTAAGCTCCGGGGCATCAAAAACCGCCTGGAACCGGTCCATGATCCGGGAGGTCCTTCGCGGGCCGTGTCTCCCTTCGGGCGACAGGCACCTCACCCGGCACTCCCTGCCCCCTGGCGGGCGTGACCCGGGGCGGCCACAATGCGGACCTTCTGAAAGCGCGACCTTCGGGAGGCCCGCTTTTGTTTGCTTCGGGTTTTCAAAATCCATATATTTCAAGCGGAAATCCGCAGGCCTGACCGTACGCGAAACCGTCCCTGACAGGAGTGCTCCCATGCATCCCGGATTCTGCAAACCCATTTTATTTTTCATGCCGGTCCTCGTACTGGCCGTGTTTCTGGCATGCGGCCAGGACACGAAGGACGCAGGCGCCTTCCGGACAGGGCGGTATCCGAACCTCTTCACCGAACTGCTCGGCATTCCGCCGGGGGCTGTTCAGGCGAAGGTGGATTCTGCCTGGCAGCAGTTGTTTCACGGGGATCCCGATTCCCAGGCCGTGTACTATCCGGTCGGGGACGACATGGCTTACATTCTGGACGTCCTCCACGATGACGTCCGGAGCGAAGGCCAGTCGTACGGCATGATGATCGCGGTGCAGATGGGTAGGAAGAAGGAATTCGACAGGCTCTGGAAATGGGCCAAGACTCATATGCAGCATCAGACCGGTCCCAGGCAGGGATACTTCGCCTGGCAGCTTAAGAAGGACGGCACGGTCATGGACCCCAATTCCGCGTCCGACGGCGAGGAATACATCGTGACCGCCCTGTTTTTCGCGTCGGCCCGGTGGGGCGACGGCGAGGGCATCTTCAATTACAGGGCCGAGGCCCAGGCCATTCTGGACGCCATGCTGTCGAAGAACGAATCCGCCGCGGAAGATTCGGTCATCACCAACATGTTCAACCGCGACCGCAAACAGGTGGTGTTCGTGCCCACCGGGCTCGCGGACGAGATCACGGATCCATCCTATCACCTTCCGTCTTTCTACGAGATATGGGCGCTCCGCGCGTACAGAGACAATGAATTCTGGAAAGCGGCCGCGGACACCAGCCGTTCCTTTTTCCGGAAAACGCTCCACCCGGTCACGGGCCTGAGCCCCGATTACGCGCATTTCGACGGCACGCCCGCGGACCTGTGGAACGGCGGGCACACGGATTTCCGTTTCGACGCCTTCCGAACCATCATGAACATCGCCATGGACCACGCCTGGTTCGCGAAGGACCCCTGGCAGGTCGAGGCATGCAACCGGCTCCAGGGTTTCTTCCGGTCCAAAGGAGTGGACAATTACGTCAACCAGTACACGCTTGACGGAAAACCGCTTTCGGACGGGAACAGCGGCGCATTGGTCGCGGCGAACGCGGTCGCGAGCCTGGCCGCGACAGATCCCGGCCGCGCGGATTTCGTGAAAGCCCTGTGGAATCAGAAAGTTCCTGACGGAAAATACCGGTACTACGACGGGCTTCTGCACCTGATGGCGTTTCTGCACGTGAGCGGGAATTTCAGGAGTTACATGCCTTCGGGACCGGCGGCCGCGGAAAAATAATCCCGGACCGGCCCGGCGAAGACCTCCAGATGAAAGGGATTCGGATGAAAACCGCAAGATCGCTGTTGGTTCCCCGCCTGAACGGATCGCACGGCTGCCGATCGGCGTTCAGTAAATGCATCCTGACTCTTTCGATCCTGTTGAGCGCAGTGCGGGTGTCCGCAACCGAATCGAGCATTCCGGTCGAGGTGATCAGCAACCGGCAGGATTGGCGGGATGGATCCGTCACTCTGCATGACCAGGGCCGATCGACTCCACTGGCCGCGGACTCCGCGGACTTTCCGGGCGTGATCCGCGCCTTGAAAAATTTCGGAACGGACATCGGACGCGTCACTGGGACCGAACCGGAAATCCTGTTCAACCGGCTTCCGGATTCCGGGGAAGTGGTCATCGCGGGCACGCTTGGCAAAAACAGATGGATCGACCGCCTGGCGGCCGAAGGCAGAATCGAAACGTCCCGGATCTCCGGCCGGTGGGAAGCCACCCTGATTCAGGTCCTGGAAAAGCCCTTTCCGGGCGTGAGCCGGGCCCTGGTGATCGCGGGAAGCGACAAGCGCGGGACCATTTACGGCCTGTACGGACTGTCCGGGGACATCGGCGTGTCCCCCTGGTATTGGTGGGCCGACGTACCCGTTCAAAAGCGCCCGTGGCTGGCCGTCACTCCCGGCTGGGATGTCGACGACGGCCCTGCCGTGAAATACCGCGGCATTTTCATCAATGACGAGGCGCCCTGCCTGTCCGGCTGGACACGCGAGAAGTTCGGCGGATTCAACCACCTGTTCTACGAAAAGGTGTTCGAGCTCATCCTCAGGCTGAAGGGGAATTACCTGTGGCCCGCCATGTGGGGCAACGCTTTCAATACGGACGATCCGCTCAATCCCATTCTGGCGGACGAATACGGAATCGTGATGGGCACGTCGCATCACGAGCCCATGCTGAGGGCCCAGCAGGAATGGAAGCAGTTCGGAAAAGGCGAGTGGAATTACGACCACAATGAAGAGGGGCTGAAGACATTCTGGAAGCAGGGCATTGCGGCCATGGACGGTCACGAAAGCATCGTGACCGTGGGAATGCGAGGGGATGGTGATCTGCCCATGACCGAGGGCGCGAACATCGCCCTGCTTGAGCGCATCGTCGCGGACCAGCGAAAGATCATCGCCGAGGTCACGGGCAGGGATCCGTCCGAAACGCCGCAGGACTGGGCCCTGTACAAGGAGGTGCAGGAATACTACGACAAGGGCATGCGCGTGCCGGACGACGTGACCCTGCTGCTCTGCGACGACAACTGGGGAAACGTCCGGCGCCTTCCCGACCCGAAGGATCCGCCCCGGTCCGGCGGGTACGGCATGTACTACCACTTCGACTTCGTGGGCGGCCCGCGGAACTACAAGTGGCTCAACACGAACCCCATCGCCCGGGTCTGGGAGCAGATGCACCTCTGTTACCGGTACGGCGTGGACCGGATCTGGATCGTGAACGTGGGCGACATCAAGCCCATGGAGTACCCGATCTCGTTTTTCCTGGATTACGCGTGGGATCCGGACCGGTGGCCCGCGGATCGACTGACCGATTACGCCGTCGGATGGGCGGAGCGGCAGTTCGGAACACGGCATGGGCGGGAAATCGCCGATCTGGTGACCGAAACCCTGCGGATCATCTCCAGGCGCAAGCCCGAGATGCTGGGGCCGGAGACGTTTTCACTCACGGCTTACCGTGAGGCCGATCGGATCGTGGAGGAATGGCGTTCCCTTGAAGCGAAATCCGGGGAGATTCAGAGGGTTCTGTCTCCGGAATATCACGACGCGTTCTACCAGCTGGTTCTTCACCCCATCGAGGCCTGCGCCAACCTGAACGACCTGTACGTCACGGTCGCGAAGAACAGGCTGTACGCGAAGCAGGGGAGGGCATCAGCCAATGACCTGGCGCAAAGAGCACGGGATCTGTTCAGCCGGGACGCGGAAATCTCCCGCTTCTACAACCAGGATCTGGCCGGCGGCAAGTGGAACCACATGATGGACCAGACCCATATCGGGTACACTTACTGGCAGCAGCCCGAAAAGGACGCCATGCCGAAAGTGGAGGAAATCCAGATACCGAAGAATGGGGGGATGGGCGTGGCCGTCGAAGGGTCCGAACTCTGGTGGCCGGAGGAGAAGGGGAACGCGGTGCTTCCGGAAATGGACGCTTTCGCGAAGCAGACACGCTTCATCGACGTGTTCAGCCGGGGGCGGAAGGCCGTCAAGTTCAAAGTCCGGTCCGGAGCGCCGTGGCTTTCGGTCACACCGGAGCGCGGAGAGGTCCAGAAGGAGCGGAGGCTGACGGTGGCCGTGGACTGGGCCAGCGTGCCGGCGGGGAAACACCGGGTGCCGATCATTGTGGAAGGGCCAGGGAAGACCAGAGTGCTCGTGCACGCGGATGTGTTCAATCCCCCCGTCCGGGCGGAATCGTATCGCGACGCGTTCGTCGAGAGCGAAGGGGTCGTTTCGATCGAGTCAGCCCACTGGACCGACGCGGTGGAACCGGCTGCGGTCCGGTGGACCCGCATTCCGGGATTCGGCAGAACCGCTTCGGGAGTCACGCCGTTCCCGGTCACGGCGGAACCTTCCGTTCCCGGGGGGGACTCGCCGCGCATCGAATACAAGCTGATCCTTTTCCATGAAGGCGACGTGACAGTGCACGCGTATTTTTCGCCGACACAGAATTTCACGGCCGGACCCGGATTCCGTTACGGCGTATCCTTCGACGACGGTCCGATACGGATCGTGAACGTGCATGAAAACGACACCATTCCCGACTGGAAATACCCGCAGTGGTGGAACCGGGCTGTGGGAGAAAATATCCGGATCTATCAGACAAAGCACGGGGGATTGAATTCGGGAATCCACGTCCTTAAATTCTGGATGGTCGATCCGGGTCTCGTCCTGCAGAAGCTGGTCGTGGACGCGGGGGGATTGAAGCCCAGCTATCTCGGGCCGCCGGAGAGCCCAAAAAGATAAGGAAGTTCAAAGTTCAAGGTTCAACGTTTAAAGCGGCGGTTCGGGACTCCATGGACGGGAACTTTCTCGAAGAAGGTTCCCGTCCTGCATTCAGGGGGCCGAAGGCGGATCCGCGGGTTCCGTGTGCACGACCACGTCGGCCACCCATTTGAACATGGCCTTGATTTTCATCTCGACCTGAACGGTCAACTGGTGCGCGTCCGCCAGGGACAGGTCCCGGTCGGTCGTGATATGGCAGCTGATCAGGGTCCCGGACGCGCTGCGGTGGACGAACACGTCGTGGATATCCCCGATACGGCGGTCCTTCAGGATGCGGCTCCGCAGCGATTGCAGTTGATCCGGCCCCAATTCCTCCTTGCTCCCGCTGCTCAGGAATTCGAGGGTTTCAATGTGCGTCTGGATCTCTCCGAGTTCCGGGATTTCCCGTCTCAATTCCTCTTCCAGAAGATCCACCATCCGGTGCGCCTTGTCCAGGGTCAGGTCGAGCGCCAGCTTGACGTGCAGGCTGACGAAGCACTTGCCGGTCTTCTCCTCCCGGTAACACTGGATGTTGTGGACCTCGTGGATTTCCGGATAGTTTTCCGCCACGACATTCACGGTTTCGATGAGCGTTTCGTCCTCGGAGGAGGGGTGAAAGTGAACCATGACCTCGCTTCCCGGCGACACGGCCCGGACTTCCGCCTCGATTCGGTCCGCGAGTTCGTGGCTCTTGCGCAGGGAGAGCAGGCGCCGCGCGGACACCGTCAGGTCGATGTAGGCCGACGCGCCGGACTGGCGGACGCGGAGTTTTTCAACTTTCCGGACCTCCGGAACGGCTTCGACCCGCGCGGTGATCTTTTCGCTCAAGCCGGACGGCGCGCGGTCGAGCAGTTCGCCGATCGCGCGTTTCGAGAGCCGCAGGCTGGCAACCGCGACCAGGACGGCCACGCAGAGCGCGGCGATGGAGTCCAGGGATTCGATCCCGAGATTGACGCCGATCAGGCCGACGATGACCACGGCCGACGAGAGAATGTCCGAGGAGTAATGGAGGGCGTCCGCTTCCAGCGCCTGGGACGCGTATTGTTTGGCGCCGCGGGAGAGGATGCGCGAGATGAGGACGTCCAGCACAAGGGATACGCCCATGACCGCGTAGGCCCAGGCCGTCACATCCAGATGCACGGGTTTGCCCGTCAGGCGCAGGACCGCCTCGTACACGATCCACACGCAGGTGCCGAGCAGGAGGAGGGCTTCCGCCAGGGCAGAGAGGTTTTCTATCTTGCCGTGGCCGTAGGGATGCTCGGCGTCGGGCGGTTTTTCGGAGATGCGAACGGAGACGAAGGTGATCAGGGCCGCCACGAGGTCCAGGAGGGAGTGCAGGGCCTCGGAGAGTATGCCCAGGCTTCCGGTGAGAAGGCCGACAACGAGCTTGATGACGGTCAGGGTGATACCGACGAGGACCGAGTAGAACGCGATGCGGATCTTTTGCGGTTTGGTTTCCATGAAGGAATATGGTACGATTTCCCGAATTTATCAAGCGGGAATCGCGACGGGTCTGTTCTCCGCCCGCGATGTCCCTATACCGGCCGGGCTTTCGAGAACGTTTCGCGGAAAAGAATTTCCGCCCCGGCCAGCCTGCGGTAGAGACGGATGTCGCGGCGGTGGGGCGCCCAGTTGACCAGGAGGTTGGCCAGGGCCTCCCACAGCGCCACCCAGGCCGCGATGGTGATCCCGCCGAGCAGGATGCCGCCGATCACACCCGCCCGGTCAGCGAATAAGCGGTTCAGGGTGATGTCCCCGGCCAGGAGCAAAAATCCGCCCGCTCCGAGCCAGAGCGAGGTGTCGAACATCCGTTTCATGGCCCGGGCCTCGATTCCCTCCCGGTACTCGAAATAGCGGCGGATGCCGGCCCGAACCCGTTCCATGAGGGACTCATCCGGCAGGCGGTCGAGGTTCAGCCTCACGGCGAAAGGATGACTCCCGATTTCGCGGCCCGATTCCGCGAGATAATCCGCGAATTCGTCGTTCAGGTCCTTTTTGATGAAGGGGACGGCGCGTTCGAAACGGTCGTACAGGTCCTCGACGGATTCGACGGACACATCGATGGCGATGCGGCCGTCCTCCAGCAGAGTGTACCGTTCAAGAAGCCGTTTCCGCGGCAAACCCATAGTCTCTCCGCTTTTTCAATCCGTACCGGGCGTCCGGCCCCCCTGGGTAACTCGGGCCCGGCTGTTGCTATAGGTCCAGGAGCCGCGTTTTGGTGTTTAGAATTTTTTTGTTAAAAAAAAATAACTT
>JAUCQC010000300.1 GCA_030372965.1 bacterium | reverse complement strand
GAGGAACGCCTGAAGGACAGCGCCGCCATCGCCAGCGTTCGGGCCGGACAGGATTACGGCCTCGCCGTGCTGAAGCGCGGCATCGAGAATCACGAGCAGAATTTCACGCGATTCCTGGTCATTTCGAGGAAAGCGGGTTCACCGACGCGAGCGGCGAAGACATCGGTTGTGTTCAGCCTCAAGGACATACCGGGCGGGCTTTACAAAGCGCTCAGCGTTTTCGCGCTGAGGGACATCAACCTGCTGAAAATAGAATCCCGGCCCATGCGGAAGGGCCCCTGGAAATACTGGTTTTATCTGGATTTTGAAGGCGCCATGCTGGATTCGCAATGCTCCAGGGCCATCGATCATCTCGGGGAGATCACAACCTATCTGAAAGTCCTGGGATCCTATCCGCTGGGACGCGTCATCGAATAGCGAATAACAGAGAGGGGAATCGGACGGCCGATTCCCCTCGATTTTCCTGGTTTCCCCTGAACGGTTCCGATTATCCGATCATTTCCCGCAGTTCCTCCAGCCCTTTCCGGATTTCGATCAGTCTGTCCACCAGGCTGCGGTTGACCACGGTCCGGCCCGGCGAAGGCGATTCCCCGATCCGAACATCCTCTCCTTCGGGCTCACGGGTTTCCAGCCGCCTGGCGATATCCAGATCGTCCAGACCGGCCGACACCCAGTCACGGATCTGCTCGACGGTGCGGATGTCGGACGGACGGTAGAGACGCTTGCCGGATTTGGACTTGGCAGGACGCAATTGGGGGAATTTCCGTTCCCAGGCCTTCAGGGTGTGGCTGGAAATCCCGGTCGTGTCGCAGATTTCCTTCATGGTGAAATACAGGCGGCGTATTTCAGGAGCAGTCATGGTGGAATCCGCGACAAGTGATCGGACCGGCCACTCAGTCGGACGAAGGTTTGACCAGCGCCGTGCCGTGGGAAAAGAAATTGATCACGCGAAGCTTGATATTCTCCAGAAAACCCAGCGGAGAACCGGTCAGTTTGGACCTGAGGCTCAGCCTCCCGTCAAAAAGATAATACGCCTTTCTTTCAAAAACAAGCGTTTTATCCTCCGGTTTCCGGAGCCGGAATCCGACGGCCTTTTCGTATCCGGCGAGACGCATGGCGTCGAGAACGGTGTCGTTGTACCGTCCGAAAGGGAATGAAAGAAAACGGACCGGCCGGTTCAAACCGTCCTCCAGGATCCTCCTGGAATCGCGGAGTTCGGATTCCACGCGGGAGGCGGAAATCCGGGTCAGGTCGGGGTGCCGCGCAGTGTGCGAGCCGATTTCCCAGCCCGCGTCGCGGAGCTCACGCAGACCGGGCCAGTCCAGGTGCGTGAACCGGATCCATCCGAGGTTCACGTCCCAGGCGTTTTCGCGGCCGATGTAATCCGTGATCACGAACAGGGTCGCCTTGAAACCGGCCGAAGCCAGGACGGGCAAGGCGTTCCGGAGCACGCTCTCGTAGGAATCGTCGAAGGTCAAAACGACCGGCTTCTCCGGGAGACGGCCGGGATCCGCGCAGTCCGTGAGGGAGACGGAAGCATACCCCCAATCCCGCAGTTCGGACACGACGCGGCAGAACCGCGACCGGCCGATCCGTGTCACACCCCATTCAAACCGGTCGTCCACCTTGTGGAAGGCGAGAATCGGAACGGGACGGATGGACGGAGGCGGCGCTCCGGGGTTCAATCTTTTTTCCCCGGTTTGAGCAGGAGCGTGTAGGGTTCCGTTCCGTCGAGAACGGATTCCGCCGCGGCGCGGATATCCCGCATCGGGACGGACCTGAAACAGCGCATGACACGCTCGATGGGGGTGTAGGATTCCGTGTAGGCTTCCATTTTCGCGAGCCGGCTCATCCGGTGGCCGCAGTCCTCGTACGTGAGCAGAAGGTTCCCGATGATCTGGGATTTCACGCGTTCGAGCGCGGCGGCGGGCATCCCCTCCCGGACCAGCAGCCGTGTCTCGGCCCGGATCGCCTCCTGCGCGCGTTCCAGGGTTTCCGGCGCGGTGCTCGCGTAAACGCCCCAGAGCCCGGAGTCGGACCAGAAATCGAGGAATGAATACACGGAATAGGAAAGCCCCTGCTCTTCCCGCAGTTTCTGGAAAAGACGCGAACTCATGCCGCCGCCGAAATACGTGTCCAGGATCAGCAGCGGAAACTTGCGGTCGTCGGTGTAGGAAACCCCGGGAGCGCCGGTGCAGACATGCCCCTGCGAAATAGGGGCGCGCACCGTGCGGGTTCTGACTTTCCCGGCCGCCGGGGGAAGCGCCTTCGCGGGCCGTCCGTCGCCGAGGTCCCGGAAGCGGCTGTCGATCAGGCGGCAGAGACGGCGGTGATCCACGTTGCCGGCCGCGGAGATGATGCAATTGTCGAAAACGTACCGGGATTTCCGGTACCGGATCAAGTCTTCGCGCGTGAGTCCGCGAAGCGAGGACGGGGACCCCAGGATGGGAGCGCCGAGAGGGTGCCTCGGGTAGACCGTTTCAACGAACCGCTCGTGGATCAGGTCCTCGGGCGTGTCCTGCACATTGCGGATCTCTTCCTGGATGATGCCCTTTTCGCTCTTTAAATCGGAGGCCCGTATCAGGGGATGCTGAACGATGTCCGAGAGAACGTCCACGGCCTGTTCGAGATGCTCGTCCAGGACAAGGGCGCAGAAACAGGTGAATTCCTTCTCGGTGAAGGCATTCAGGTGGCCGCCCAGGGATTCCAGGCTGACGGCGATTTCATAGGAATTCCTCCGGCTTGTTCCCTTGAACGCCATGTGTTCGAGCAGGTGGCTGATGCCGCCGGTCCGGGCGGTCTCGTGGCGCGATCCGGTGTTGATCCAGACGCCGATGGAAACGGAACGGATCCAGGGCATGGACTCCGTGACGACGCGGAGTCCGCTGTCCAGCCGGGTCTTCCGGTACCGGACGCTCATCGGCGCCGGGGCGGCCTGTCGTTTCCACCGTCGCGGGAGGGTCTGTCGCTTCCGCCTTCGCGGGGCGGTTCGCCCGCGGGCTTCTCGAGAAGGACCTTGCGGCTCAGCTCGTATTTGCCTTCAGGACTGACGCTGAGAAGCTTCACCTCCACCTCGTCGCCGACCTTCATGTATTCCTCGACACGCGCGACGCGGTGGTGGGCGATTTCGCTGATGTGCAGCAGGCCTTCCTTACCGGGGAGTATTTCAACGAACGCCCCGAAATTGGTCGTCTTGGTGACCCGGCCCTTGTAGATTTTCCCGGGCTCGGGTTTCTTCGTGAGTCCTTCGATGATCTCGCGCGCCATCCGGCAGGCGGCGTCATCCGCCGACGCGATCTGAATCGTGCCGTCGTCCTCGATGTTGATCTCCGCGCCGGAACGCTCGCAGATCTCGCGTATCATTTTCCCCCCGGGGCCGATGACGGCGCCGATCTGGTCGACGTCGATCTTGATCCAGATGATGCGGGGCGCGTACGGGGAGAGTTCAGGCTTCGGCGCGGCGATCGTCCTGTCCATGATGTCCAGGATGTGAAACCGTCCGGCTTTCGCCTTCTCCAGGGCCTCTCGCATCAGCGCGGAGGAGATGCCCTTGATCTTGATGTCCATCTGGAAGGCGGTGACGCCCTTGCGGGTTCCGGTCACCTTGAAATCCATGTCGCCGACATGATCCTCGTCGCCCAGGATGTCCGTGAGCACGACGACCTGGTCGCCTTCCTTGACCAGGCCCATGGCGATGCCCGCCACGCTCGACTTCACGGGAACGCCCGCGTCCATCAGGGCCAGCGAGCCCGCGCAGACCGTGGCCATGGAGGAGGACCCGTTGGATTCCAGAATGTCGGAGACGATCCGGAGCGTGTAGGGGAAAGCCGATTCGGTGGGGATGACCGCCTTCAGGGCGCGCTCGGCCAGGTTGCCGTGGCCGATTTCCCTGCGGCTCGGACCGCGGAAGGGTTTCACCTCCCCGACGCTGAAGGGCGGGAAGTTATAGTGGAGCATGTAGGTTTTCCAGGATTCCCCCTCCAGCCCCTCGATTCTCTGCTCGTCCGTTTTCGTCCCCAGTGTGGCCACGGTCATGCTCTGGGTCTCGCCGCGCGTGAAGAGCGCCGATCCGTGCGTGCGCGGGAGGACCGCGACCTCGCAGGCGATGGGACGAATGTCGTCGACGCCCCGTCCATCGATGCGCTTTTTCTCGGACAGGATCTTTTTACGGATGATTTCGCGCTCGCATTCGTCGAAGATCTCTCCGACGAGGGCATCCGATTCCGGAAACGTCTCGGCCGTGGCCGTCCTGATTTCATCGAGGATCGCCTGCACGGAGCGGCGGCGCTCCATCTTGGAGACGGTCACCAGGGCGTCGGGCAGTTTTTCCATCGCCGTCCGGCGGACGGCTTCGACGAGACCCTCCGGGATGACGCGCTCCGGAACCGGGCGCTTGGATTTGCCCGCCTCCGCGACGAGTTCCTTCTGGAGGCGTACGATTTTCCGGCAGGCTTCGTGGGCGAACTCGAGGGCGGCCACCATATCGT
The DNA here is from genome assembly GCA_030372965.1 of bacterium. Lineage (GTDB taxonomy): Bacteria > Zhuqueibacterota > QNDG01 > QNDG01 > DTFT01 > JAFGAX01. The sequence goes on along the minus strand of JAUCQC010000300.1, from coordinate 21,528 downwards.
CTTCGGAGATCTCGGACGCCTCGCCCTCAACCATCGCGATGGCATCCTCGGATGCCGCGACCACCACGTTCATGTCGCTCTCTGCCAGCTGGGCGAAGGTGGGATTGAGGATGAACTCCCCGTTCACGCGGCCGACCCGAACGGCGCCGATGGGTCCGTCGAACGGGATGTCTGATATGCTCACGGCCGCGGACGCGCCGATGATGCCGAGCACGTCCGGGTCGTGTTCGCGGTCGGACGACAGGACCGACACGAACACCTGCACTTCGTACGGGAAAAATTTCGGGAACAGCGGCCGGATGGGCCGGTCGACCAGACGGGAGCTGAGCGTCTCCTTTTCCGTGGGCCGGCCCTCCCGCTTGAAGAATCCGCCCGGGATCTTGCCAACGGCGAAGGCCTTCTCGCGGTACTCGACCGACAGGGGGAAGAATCCCGCGTTCTCCTTCGGAGTCTGGGATCCCACGACCGTGGCCAGAACGACGGTGTCGCCGTACCGGACAACGACCGCGCCGTCGGCCTGCTTGGCCAGCCGGCCGGTTTCCAGCCCGAGCGTCTGCCCGGCCAGATCGATGGTTTTATTCAATGTCATGATGTCTCCTGTGTCCCCGACAGCGCGTCAGGGCTTTTTATTGGATTTTTCCCCCGCGCCGGACGGCCCGGACTCCGCCGGGTTTCGCGGGGAGTTTTTCCCCGCTGTCCATGCGTCGCGCGAAGGCGTGAGATGCCTGAGAATGTCGTTCCGGGCCGCCGCGACCCAGCCGGTCGAGCGGTTGATGCAAAAGAGGGTGCGGGTATCCCGGGCTTTTCCGAACCCGATTCGGGCCAGGGGCCGGCCTTCCTCCCCTTCGAGGACGACCTCACGGACGGCCGGTTCAAGCCCGTACCGGGACGGCGCTTCGGGATTCCGGGCGATGAAGGTTTCCGCCTTGAGCGAGGCCAGCGCGGCCAGAAGATCCCCGACCCGGTTCCCGTCCGCCTTTTCGGGCGCCGGCGGGTCGAACGTCCACGCGCCCGCAGAGTCCTTCACGAAGGCCACGGATCCGGAGGACGGCGAGCGGATCTCGATGCGCTTCACCATCCATTCATCGAACGGCGCGACCTTCGTCTCGCGGAAATCATCCGCCGGTTTCAGCAGGATATTGACCAGCGCGGTGTCCACCAGGTATACGGACGGCCTGGACTCATCCGCGGCATGGACCCGTCCGTCCCGGCGTGTGCCGAGTCGGAGCGTTTTCCGGACGGAATCGGGGCCCGCGGTCACGGTGAGCAGTACACCGGGCGGGTCCAGCCCGAGCCTGGACCGGGACACCGCGGGATCGTCGACGAAGGACTTGACCTCGGCCCATCGGACCGGGTTGAGCAGTTCGTCGACGGGAGCCGCCGCGGCCGCGGCTTCAATCGGTTTCCGTATTTCCCAGCCGCCTTCCCGCTTTTCGATGACCAGAGGTCCGGCCGGACGCCGGATCTCCAGGCGCCGGACCTCGTCCCGCTCGAATGTCAGCACGGAGCGGTCTCGGAGCTCGAAAAGCGGACGGACCAGCGACGACCTCAGGGACGCGTCCGTCAGATCGATCCGATCCTGTCCCGGACGCCGGACATAGATGAAGGCCCCCGTGGGATTGAGGTCTCCGAGCAGGAGGGTGTCGGCTTTTCCGGAATCCGGAAAGACAAACACGCTCAACTCCGGACGCGTCAGCCCGTAGGCGGCCCAGTCTTCGATGCCTTCCATTCCGCGTTCCGACTTCGCCCGGCTGACCGCGGAAACGAGGTTGTCAACTTCGCCGCGGTCGCCAGGCGAGACCACCGGCGAGAGAATGCGCCAGGATTCCCCGTCCCGTTCCACGGTCACGGTCTCGGTGCCCGCGCCGCTCCCCTCCGCCGGCCGGACAATGGTGAGCCGGCGGATGCGTTCCGCGTCCGCGGCGATGAGTCGGCCGGCGCGTTCCGCGCGTTCGGAACGCCGGGCGCCGCCCCGGATTTCCAGGAAATAAACCGCCGCCGCGGAAACCGCGCAGACGAGAAAGAGCATCAGCGTGGAACGCGCCCTCATCTGGACCGTCTCTCCCTGCGGATGTACATCCAGACACCCGCCAGCGCGGCCGCCAGGGGCATGGCCACGACGGTGAGCCAGAACACGAGGCGTCCCTGTTTCGCGTTCAGGAAGACCCGCCTGTCCTCCGGCTGTTTGGCCCGGATGGAAATCAGGTCCTCCTCCTCCGCGAGCCAGCTGACCGTGTTCATGAACAGATCGCCGTTGCCCTGCACCCGGAAGTACGAATTATTCGCGAAATCGGCGTCCCCGAACACCGCCAGACGCGACTGGACGCCGCCCGATTTCTTCGTCGAGACCGCGGCGATCGTGACCGGGCCCGCAAGGTCCCGGCCCTTGTCGAAACGGACCTCCGCCTTTCCGAGCGTGGTCTCCCCCCAGCTGTTGGCCGATGTCCGCAGAAGGGGCGCGACCGTCCACTCCGTCCCGGGTCGCGTTTCGGGCGTCACGGAGCGGCAGTACGGGAAGAAGGTCATCACGCGGAATCGATCCGTGACCGGATGCGGCGGATAGTCCGTCACCAGCGGCACCTCCGGCCCCATGCCGAACAGCTGTCCCATGCCGCTGGCGTCGATGACGACGTCGCCGCCGAGCGTCATGCCCCACGTTTTCAGGAAGGCTTCGAACCCCGGCACCTCCGCGTCGATCATGAACAGCGCCTTTCCGCCGCGCTCCAGAAAGGCCTGGATCGTGTCCAGTTCGGACTGGAAAAACGCTTTCCGCGGGCCGCACGCGACCAGCACGGTGCAGTCGGAGGGGATGCGCTTCTCGGCCGCGAGATTGAGCTTTCGCACCCGGTAGTTTTCGTCCTCGATCGCTTTCCGGGCGGAGGCGTACCCCGTCTTGTCCGAAGAGTCGATGTCGTTCTCTCCGTGTCCGTCCAGGAAGAGCACGGTCTTCCTTTCCTCCCGGGTGACTCGGATGAGCGCGTTGGTGATGGCCTGTTCGCCGTTTTCGGTGATCTTCTGGGACTGGCCGCCGCTCTCCAGCACCAGGGTGCCGTATGTCGTGACGCCGTACAGCTTCGCCGTTCCCGGTTTCTTGTCCGGATCGACGAACTCGGTTTTCAGGCGGGACGCGTAAAACCGGTAGGATTTGAGGATGTCTTCGACGGGCTTCTGGTCCTGGGCCTTGACGAAAGCGATGATCCGGACGTCCCGTTTCAGGTTCTTGAGGATGTTGCGGGTCTGGGGCGAAAGGCTGAACTGTCCGCCTTTCGAGAGATCGACCCTCAGGCTGTGGCGGTTGATCGTGAAATTCAGCAGCCCGAGCAGCACGAGAACCATGAGGGCCGCCGCGGCCGCGTTGCCGCCGTACCGGAAGGAACGCAGGGAGATCAGCCGGCGGATGGCGCCGAACCGCGCCACCCCCCAGAAGACGGCAAGCGTGAGACCCGATCCCGAAAGAACCCAGGAGAGGGCGTTCCAGACCTTCCCGGCCTGGAAATGGACCAGGGCCGCGGCGATCAGAACGCCGCCCAGAAGTCCGGCGATTTCCGGCAGTTTTTTCATCGAGTCCTCCACCGCTTCGATTCCAGCGAAAGATGCGTCAGGAACAGGAAGAATCCGATGAAGCTGAGGTACAGAACGACGTCCTTCAGGTCGATCACGCCTTTCGCGAATTCGTCGAAATGGGAAAGCAGGGACACATAAGCCAGAACCGAGCCGACCGCGGGTCCGGCGAATTCATCCGCCCAGCCGACCACCCAGAACAGAAGGAGCAGGATGATGGTGAGAAATCCGGCCACGATCTGGTTTTCGGTCAGGGTCGAGAGAAAGGTGCCCACCGCGACAAACGCCCCGCCGAGCAGGAGCAGTCCGACATAGCTCGTGAAGATCTGCCCGGGTTCGGGTTTGCCGCTGAAGAACAGAACGGCCACGTACACGAGCGTCCCGGCGATGAGAGACGCGTACAGCACGAAAGCGGCCAGGGATTTGCCCAGCACCGTCTCCCAGTTGCGGAGCGGCGAAGTCGCCAGGAGCTCGATCGTCCCGTTCCGGAACTCCTCGGCGTAGAGGCGCATCGTGATCAGCGGCACCGTGAAGATCAGGACGACGGCCAGGTTGTGAAAGAAGGGCCTCAGCGCCATGAGATTGACGTTGATCGGCGGAGGCGCCATCCGGTAGTACTGCGCCTGCATCTCCGAACGCATGGCCGTGTTCAGAAAACTCGTCAGGATCGCGTAGAAAAAGAATCCCGCGATCAGGAGAAAACCCGCCATCACGGCGTAGGCCAGCGGCGAGCTGAAATAGGAGCGGAGTTCCCGCCGGAATATGATCCATGTGTTCCTCACGCCGGCACCTCCTCTTCCCGTGTGGTCAGGTGGAGAAAAACCTCCTCCAGGCTCATGCCCACGGGACGCATCTCCAGCAGGCCCCATCCCTGGCCGACCACCAGCGCGGCGAGATCCCGCCGGACATCCCTGCCGATTTCCGTTTCGATCAGGTAGCCGTTTCCCCGGCCCTTGCCCGTCTTCTGCCGCGAAACGGCCGTGACGCCGCCCAGCGCGCGGATCCTCGTTTCGACCGCCTCCTCCGGACCCTCGACCTCCGCGTACAGGTTGTCCGAACCCATGAGGCGGCGCGTGAGGTTCTCCGTGGTGTCCGAGGCCACGATGCGGCCCTCGTTGATGATGATCACCCGGCCGCAGGTCATGCTGACTTCCGGCAGGATGTGCGTGGAGAGGATCACGGTGTGGTCCCCGCCGAGCCCCTTGATCAGCTCCCGGACCTCGATGATCTGTTTGGGATCGAGGCCGACAGTGGGCTCGTCCAGTATGAGCACGTCCGGATTGTGGATCAGGGCCTGGGCGATGCCCACCCGCTGACGGTATCCCTTGGACAGGTGCCGGATGATGCGCCCGGCCTCGGACCGGATGGAGGTTTTCTCCATGACCTCGGGCACCCGTGTTTTCAGCAGGCGCCGGTCCAGGCCCTTGATGCCGCCCACGAACTCCAGGTACTTCTCGACGGTCATCTCGGAGTACAGGGGCGGATTCTCCGGAAGGTACCCGATGCGGCGGCGGACCTCCATCGACTGCCCGAACACGTCAAAGCCCGCGATGGAAGCCCGGCCGCTCGTGGCGGGCATGTAGCACGTCAGGATCCGCATGGTGGTCGTCTTGCCCGCGGCGTTGGGCCCGAGAAACCCGAGGATTTCCCCCCGGTCCACGGAGAAAGTGATGTCCTGCACCGCGGTCTTGGTCCCGTAGACCTTCGTGAGATGGCTGATTTCGATCAAGGCCGGCTCTCCTTCCCGGATCTATCTGCGGATGCCGAGTTTTTGGATCAGAGACCGGTAGCCTTCCAGATCTTCCCGAACGAGGTAATCGAGAAGTTTGCGGCGCTTGCCGACCATCTTCAGAAGCCCGCGCCGGGACAGGTGGTCCTTGGGGTTGGCGTGGAAATGCTCGGTGAGCTGGTTGATCCGTTCGGTCAGCAGGGCGATCTGGACGGCCGTGGTTCCGGTGTCCTTCTCGCTCTTGCCGTACGTCTTGATGAGTTCTTCCCTTTTTTCCTTGGTCAGTGGCATGTCATCCTCCTTGCCGGTTCAACAGTTGTCGCGCGGCGTCCCGGTCCCTTCCCATCTGGCCAATCATGGTGCGGACCGAGTCGAATCGGATTTCGTCGCGCAGTTTTTCAAAAAAGTCGATGTGCATGGTTTCGCCGTACAGATCCCCCTCGAAATCCATCAGATGCGCCTCGATGGTCCGGTCGCCGCCGCCCACGGTCGGGTGGTCGCCGACGGCCACCACCGCTGGGCGCCTGTCATTTCCGATCCGGGCGAAGGCCGCGTACACGCCGTCTCCCGGGATCAGTTTGTCCGCCATCGAGGGGCGGACATTGGCCGTCGGAAAACCGAATCCCCGTCCGATCCCCTTCCCGGCGACCACGCGGCCGGTTACGGTGTAGGGCCGCTCCAAGAGAACAGCCGCTTCGCCCACCCGTCCCTGTTCCAGCAGAGACCGGATGCGCGTGCTGGAAACCGGCGCTCCGGCCAGGATCACGGGCGGCTCGATGCGGACGTCGAACCCCTTCTCCCGACCCAGCCGCGACAACAGCGCCCCGTCCCCCGACCGGCCGCGCCCGAACGCGTGGTTGTATCCGGCGACCAGTCCGGCCACCCGCACGTCGCGGATCAGGACCTCCCGGATGAAGTCCCCAGGCGTCCGGGCCGCCAGTTCAGCGGTGAACGGCAGAACCGCCGTTTCATCCACGCCTTCGAGCTCCAGCCGCTCGATTTTCTCATCCCCGGGGGTCAGCAGGCCGACCGGAATGCCGGGATCGAGGACGGCGCGCGGGTGGGGGGCGAATGTCACGACCAGACTTGCCGCGCCGTCCCGCCGCGCGGCTTCGGTCAGACTCCTGAGGATGGCCCGATGGCCGGCGTGAACCCCGTCAAAAATGCCCAGGGTGACCCAGTGCCGGACGTCGGATCCGGAGTCCGGAAGACGGTTCCGGGTCTTCATCCCGGCCGGGGGCGACCCGCGGGACCTTCGCCGCCGCCGGACGGACGGATGTGCGGTCCGAGAACCTCGAGAATCCGGTTTTTAACTTCCTTCTCTTCGCCCCGGATCATGCACCCGGACGCGCGCATGTGCCCTCCGCCGCCGAACTGCTTGGCGACTTCGTTCACGTCCACGTAAGACTTTGAGCGGAAGCTGACCTTGAACAGGCCGGGCTGCAGCTTGAGCATGAAAAATTCGACCTCGGTTCCTTCGACCGTGAGCAGGTGGTCGATGAATCCCTCCGTATCCGGCCGTTCCGGTGATCCGCAGGAATTGTGGTTGAGGTGGATCGAGGCCACGGCTCCGCTGAAGTGGAATTCCAGGGTCGAGAGCGCCGACGAGAGCGCCTTCAGGGTTTCGGGGGAATTCCGGAAGTAAATCCGCTCCGCGATGCGCCCCGGATCCGCGCCCTTCCGGACCATGTCCGAACAGATTTCCAGGGACCGGTGCGTGATGTTCGGAAAGAGGAAGCGCCCCGTGTCGCACACGATCCCGGTGTACACCAGCGTGGCGATCTCCGGGGTCACCGGAAGACCGCAGACCGCGGCGAGATAATAAACCAGTTCCACCGTGCTGCTCTCCTCGGCGTCGCAGATCCGCGCGTCTCCGAGGCACTCGCTTTCCGGATGGTGATCGATGTGAATGACCGCCGATTCGGGACGGATGAAACCGCTCACCCGTCCGATCCGCTGCAGGGTGGACGCGTCCAGCACGGCGATCACGTCCGGTTCGAACGCGGGCTTGAACCCCTCGAAGCTCCGGACCGATCCGATTCCCGGCAGAAAGTCGAATTTCCGGGGAACGGCATCGTCAATCACGATGCAGTGTGTCTTGCCGTACCGCCGGAGAATGGCGGAAAAAAGGAGTACCGAAGCGATCGAATCGCCGTCCGGATGGATATGGGTGGTAACCCAGAAGCGGTCGCGCCGTTCAATGATAGTTTTGATGTCTCCGAGCTGGTCCCGGTGGGTGTTTATCTTATTCCGCATGGTTTGAAATGTTCGTTTCCCCGTTTTTTTCCGTTTCTTCCCGCTTGAGCCTTTCGATAACGGCGTCGATCCGCGCGCCGTACTCGTTGCTCTCGTCGAGCACGAAGCGCAGGGCGGGCATGTATCGCAGGCGGATTCTCCCGCCCAGGAGGTTCTGCACGGCGGGCCGGGCGCGGTCGAGCGCGGCGAGCGCCTCCCGCTTCCGGACCGCGTCTCCCATCACGCTGACGAACACGCGCGCGAACCGGATGTCCTTCGACACCTCGGCCCCGGTCAGCGTCACGAATCCGATGCCCGGATCCCGGAGTTCGGTCCGAAGAATGCCGCTGATCTCGCGGACCAGCAGGTCGGCGATTTTCTGGCACCGGATGGACGGCGTTTCGGGCATCCCCGCCTCCTACCAGACCTCAATGCGGCGGTCCACCACTTCGATCCGGGTTTCAGCGTCCAGGGCGTTCATCAGCCGCTCGAAGAGCGAATCGATCCCCTTCCGCTCGGCCGACACGCAGGCGAAAGCCAGAACGGATCGCTGCCACTTCTCCTGGTAATCCACCTCGGCCACCGAAACGTTGAATCCGCTGCGGATCTTCTCCTTGAGACTCCGCAGGACGAACCGCTTGTCCTTCAGCGAAAACGACCCGGGCAGGAGCAGTTCGACCTGCAGGGTTCCGAGCATCATGCGCCGAGGGTCCGCGCCGTTTCCACGACCTGGATGGCCTCGAGGGTGTCACCGACCTCGAGCGCCTCGAAATTCTCCAGCGTGAGCCCGCATTCGAATCCGGCGGCCACTTCCCGGACGTCGTCCTTGAAACGCTTGAGGGAGGAAATGCGCGCGGTCTGAACCAGTTTGCCGTCCCGCTTGATCCGGACCGTGTTGTTCCGGGCGATCTTCCCGGAGACCACGAAGCACCCGGCGATCAGACCGATCTTGGAAGCCTTGAAGATGTTCCGGATCTCGAGGGAACCGATCACTTCCTCCCGTTTCTCGGGTTCCAGCATGCCTTCCAGCGCGAGCTTGATATCGTTGACCAGATCGTAGATGATCGAATACAGGCGGATGTCCACATCCTCCTTGGCGGCCAGATCCCGGGCCTTGGCTGTGGGATCGACGTTGAATCCGAGAACCACCGCCTGCGAAGCCTCGGCCAGCAGCACGTCCGATTCCGTGATCGCGCCGACGCCGCGGTGGATGATGCGGACGCCGACGCTTTCGTGCTTGATTTCCATCAGGGTGTCGGCGATGGCCTCGAGGGATCCGTCCACGTCGGCCTTGAGGACGATCATCAGTTCCTTGACCTCCCCGTCCGCGATGCGCTTCGAAATCTGGTCCAGCGTCAGCCGGCGGACCTGGCGGAAACTCTGCTCCCGCCGGAGCTGCTGACGCTTGAGCGCGATCTCGCGGGCCTCGGACTCGGAATCGAACACGACAAGCTGATCGCCCGCCTGGGGCATGCCCGTGAACCCGAGCACCTGCACCGGGGTCGCCGGAAGGGCCTCACGGACCGGGCGGTACCGCTCGTCGAACATGGCCCGGACGCGTCCGTTGAACTGACCGGCGATGAACGGATCGCCGACCCGGAGCGTGCCCTTCTGGACCAGCACGGTGGAAACGACGCCTTTGCCCCGGTCCAGACGCGCCTCGACGACCACAGCCTTCGGTTTGGCCTCGGGATTCGCCTTCAGTTCCAGGACCTCCGCCTCGAGCAGGATGAGATCCAGCAGGTGCTCCACGCCCTGCCCGGTCTTGGCGGAGATCTCGGCGCACTGGGTCTTGCCGCCCCATTGCTCCACCAGAACATTGTGTTCAGACAGCTGCTTCCGGATCAGTTCGGGATTCGCCTGGGGTCGGTCGATCTTATTGATGGCCACCACGATGGGGACGCCCGCCGCTTTCGCGTGGTTGATCGCCTCGATGGTCTGCGGCATGACGCTGTCGTCCGCCGCGACGACCAGGACCACGATATCGGTGATCTGGGCGCCTCTCGCGCGCATGGCCGTGAAGGCCTCGTGACCCGGCGTGTCCAGAAACGTGATTTTCCGGCCGCGAAACTCGACTTCGTACGCGCCGATGTGCTGGGTGATGCCGCCCGATTCGCCGGCGATGATGTTGCTCTCCCGGATATGGTCCAGCAGCGACGTCTTGCCGTGGTCGACGTGTCCCATGATGGTCACCACCGGAGAACGGGGCTTCAGCAGGCTGGGATCGGCCTGCTCGGGCGCCTCATCCTCCCGGTTCTCCACAACGTTCTCGCCGAAAGCCGAGAGAAACTTGACCTCATAGCCGAACTCGTCGGCCAGCATGATGATGGTGTCCCGGTCCAGCCGCTGGTTGATGGAGACCATGAGCCCCAGCGAAAGGCAGGCCTTGATGACTTCGCTGGATTCGACGTCCATCAGGTTGGCCAGTTCGGCGACCGAGGCGAATTCCGTCGTCTGAATGACGTTCACCTCGGATGTCTCGGCCTCCTCTCCGGCCTCCTTCTCCTTGCGATGCTTCCGGCGGCGGGAGGTGTCGCCCATTTTGGCCAGCGTCTCGCGGATCGAGGCTTCGATCGCCTTCTCGTCGATGGGCGTGCCGGCCTTCTTGCGTTTTTTCTTCTTCTTGCGGTGGCCTGTGCCGAACTGGGCCGCGGGCACAGCCGGGCTGTCCTTGCGGCCCTTGCGCTCCTTGGCGTCGTCGTCCGCGAGGATGATCCGCGGCCCGCCTCCGGCTTCCTCGTCGGCCGCGGGGCGGCGCTTCAGATGGCGTTTCGGTTTCCCTGCGCCGGACTTGGATTTTTCCTTCGCCCCGGGCTCCGGCTTGAGCTGTATCACGGGCAATGGAATCCGGGCGGGCGCGGGAGCGGCCGCTTCGTCGCCGGCCGGCGGGACAGCGGCCTCCTCGGCTTCGGCGGGACGATCGGCGGGAACGGCTGTCTCAGGCTTGCGCCGGTCCGCTTTGGCCGGCTTCTTCTCGGGTTCGACGACGACCAGGAGATCCCCCTTGGAAAACTCCAGAATTTCGTCGATTTCCTGCCGGATGGCCTGCTTCCGGGCCTCCTCCTCTTTCTTCTTCTCCTGTATCTTTTTGCGGAAATCAGGCTCTTTCTGGGTCTCGGTTTCCTCTTTTTCCTTCTGAAAATGACCGCAGAGCAGAGCGACCTGCTCGTCGGTGAGGGGCGCCATGATATTCCGCACCTTGAACTTGTGCAGCTCAAGGAATTCGATCACCGCCTCGTTGGAGATATGAAAATCCTTGGCGACCTGGTAGATGCGCTTTTTCTTGGACGAATCCGGCTGTTTTTCAGTTTCTTTCAACGGGCGTCTCCGGCAGGTTTGGATTCCTCTTCCGGCTGGGGTTCTACGGACGATTCCGGTCGGGGTTCAACGGATTCAGTCCCGGCCGCGTCCGGCTCCGGCCGTCCGGCCTCCGGAGCCGTTCCGGACTCGATTCCGGTTCCCCTGTCCTTCAGCGGCTCATCCTCGTAATAGGAGGCCAGCACTTCGAAAATTCGGTCCGCTGTCTTGTCCCCGAATCCCTTCAGCTCCAGAATCGTTTCGCGCCCCGCGTCGAGCACTTCCTCCGCGGATTCGAATCCGGCCGCGGCGAGTTTTTCAACGATGGTCTTGGTCAGTTCCGGAATGTCGGAGAGCAGGAGCTTCTCCTCCTTCGGCTGACTCTTGTCCCAGTCCGACTGTTTGACGGTCTCCACCGCGTATCCGGTCAGCATGCAGGCCAGCTGGCGGTTCTGTCCCCCCTTGCCGATGGCCAGGGAGATCTGGTCGTCGGAAATCACCGCGGTGGCGCTTTTCTGCTCATTGTTGAGAATAATGCGGACGGGCTTCGCGGGCGAGAGCGCTCGGCTGATGAAAATCTCCGGCTCGCTGCTCCAGTTGATGACGTCGATCTTCTCGTTGTTCAGTTCCTTGACGATGGACTGGATGCGCACGCCCTTGAGGCCGACGCAGGCGCCGACGGCGTCGATCCGCTTGTCGTTGGAATAAACCGCGACTTTCGCCCGGTCCCCGGGGAACCGCGCGACGCCCTTGATTTCGATCACGCCGTCGTAGATTTCGGGCACCTCCAGCTCGAAGAGCCGGATGAGGAACTTGGGATCGGTCCGGGAGACGATGACTTCCGGGCCGCGCGAGGTCTGGCTGACCTCCTTGATGACGGCCCGAACCGTGTCGCCCCGGTGATAGTGCTCGTTGTGGATCTGCTCGGACCGGGGCAGGGTGACTTCCATGTGGTCCACGGAGATCAGCACCTCGTCGCGGTTGTTCTGGCGGATGTCGCCGACAACCACCTCGCCGACCCGGTCCTTGAACTCGTTGAACAGCACTTCCTTTTCGGCTTCCCGGATTTTCTGCGTCAGGCTCTGCTTGGCCGATGTGATCAGGCGCCGGCCGAAACTCATGGGATCGATCATCTCCACGAATTCGTCCCCCAGATCCAGGTCGGGTTCCGTCTCCTTCGCGCGCTCCACGCTGACCTGTGTGACCGGATCGGAGACCTCTTCGACGATGTTCTTGACCTGGTAGATTTCGACTTCGCCCTTGTCCATGTTGACGAAGACGTTGAAATTGTCGGAGGTGCCGAATTTGCGCTTGATCATCGAGACGAAAATGGATTCGATGATGCCGCTGAGGGCCTCCCGTTTGATGTTCCGTTCCTTCGCGATCTGGGTTACGGCTTCGATGATTTCCGTGTTCATGGAAGAAGACTCCTGTTCACCATTGCACAGGACGGCAGGCGCGGGTCACCGCCGTCAGGGGAATTTGGACATGCTGTCCGTCGATTTCAATTTGCACGACGCCGTCTGCCGCGGCCCGGACGATTCCCTCGTCCCGGCGCGGAGCGCCGTCCCGGGTCCATTCGACAAGGATCTTCCGGCCGGTCTGCAGGCGGAAATCCCTCTCCGTTTTCAGAGGCCGGTCCAGTCCGGGCGAGGACACCTCGATGCGCCAATCCCGTGCGGAGGGTCCGGCCTGTTCGATGAAGGACCGAAGGCTTCGGTGAATCGCCGCGCAATCCTCGACCGTGATGCCGCCGGTCTTGTCCGCGACAACAGAAAGGGTCGGGGCGCGGCCGGATCCCCGCAGGGATACATCGAGCAGTTCGACACCCGACCGGGCGGCCGCGGCTTCCGCTTCACGGATCAGTTCTGGGAGAAGTTCCGGTTTCATGGACTCCATTAAAAAAAGTGGGTTTTCGACCCACTTTTCAGCATTCAATATACTCAAATGTTTTTAAAAATGCAAGAAAAAGATGGGTTTAAACGGTGCCGCGCCGCGCTCCGACCTTCACATCGAAAGTTTCATCCAGGTGGTTTCCTGCTTCACCGGGCTTTCCGGGTACTTTTTTTCAAGAGTTTCCAGCACGGTCCGTGCGGATTTCGAATCTCCGGCCGCCAGGTGACACCGGGCGGCTTCTTTCAGGTAAAAAGGGGCCGTGAAAAGATCGGCATTTTTTTCCGCCGCCTCGGTGTAGAGGCGGGCCGCATCCGGCCAGCGCTTCTCCGATTCGGCGACCGCCGCCCGTCCGGCCAGGCTGGACGCGCGGAAGACGGGATTCTTGCAATGCCGATCCGTCACCTTCGCGAAACGCTGGTCCGCCCCCTTCAGGTCGCCGGTTTCAAAAAGAGCGTTGCCCGCGTAAAACGCCGCCTCCGCCGCCGCACGCGTGCCGGCGTATTTCTTCGCCACATCGTCCATCTTCCGGACAAGGCTTGCGGTGTCGTTCATGTAAAGGGACTGAAGCGCATCTCCCAGGGCGGACTGCGCCTTGATTTCCTCCATCCGCCGGCTTCTCGCCATGAGCACGCCGATCAAGGCCAGGGCCAGAACCGCGATCAGTGCGGCATTCACCGTCTTGCTGTTGTGGTCGTAGAATTGCCTGGTCTGGAAATATCGGGTGACCAGCGCGTCTTCCTTGATTTCCTTCTTGTGCAGCTTCTTCTTCGGTCTCAGCATGAATCCGTGCTCCGGTTGAGGATGGTGCCTATTCGGTGCTGTAGGAACCCTCCAGGACATCCTTCACGATCTTTGAAAGCGTGATTTGAAGGTCCGCGGGTTTGGTGAAAAACGGGTATCCGTGCGCTTTCTGCTGTTCGAGTATCTCGGCTTCGTCAGCGTATCCGGTCATCAGGATGATTTTCTGTTCCGGATTTCTTTTGCGAAGCGCGTTCGCCAGTTCGAATCCGTTCATTTTCGGCATCTTGATGTCGCTGATCACGAGGTCCGGCTTGAATCGTTCCCATATGTCGAGAGCCTCTTCGCCGTTGAATGCGATCCGGACCTCGTATCCCTGCCGGTCGAGAAAGCGCGTATAGACCCGGGCGATGGTATCCACATCATCAACGACCAGTATCTTTGCCTTCATGCCAACCCCCTGTAACAGGTTCGATGGTCCTTCCGAGGATCGATTCCCGCTGACCGAGTACCCCAGGCAGGAGTTGAACCTGCGGCCAACGGTTTAGGAAACCGCTGCTCTATCCTCTGAGCTACTGGGGCATTTTCCATCTTTTCAATGTATAAAAATAATTCCGAAAAGGCAAGATTTTTTTGACGTTGCGTCTGTTTCCGGAACCGAATAAAGCCGTTGAAATTTGCGGAATTCTTTCGTACACTATGGCCGTTCTCACCCGCACCTGTGGAGGGACTTTCCATGCAGGCTCCCTTAGAATCCGTGACGGAACGCATCGATGCGCTCGAATCGGAATCCGTCTCCCTCCAGCGCGTCCTCACCTCCATACCCGCCATCGCCCCGGAATCGGGAGGTGAAGGGGAGGAAATCAAAGCCGAATTCATCCGCACGGTGCTCCGGGCCCTGCCCTGCGACGAACTGATCGAATCGCCCGCTCCGGACAGCCGCGTCCCGGCCGGGATCAGGCCGAATCTCATCGCCACCTTCCGGGGCTCCCGGACCGGCCGGACGGTGTGGATTCTCTCCCATCTCGACGTGGTGCCGCCCGGCGCGCTCTCCCAGTGGAACGGAAATCCCTTTCAACTCACGGTGCGGGACGGACGCTGTTACGGACGCGGCGTCGAGGACAATCACCAGGGCATCGTCTCCTCCCTGCTGTCCGTCCGGGCGCTCCTGGAACTGCGGCTCCGGCCGGTGTCGAACATCGGGCTCGTCATCGTCTCGGACGAGGAGCTGGGTTCAGCCTACGGCCTGGGACATGTGCTGGACCGGCACTCCCGGCTGTTCCGGCCCGGGGATTGGATCGTCGTGCCGGACGCCGGCAATGCGGACGGAACCATGATCGAAGTGGCCGAAAAATCCATCCTCTGGCTCCGCTTCCTTGTCCGCGGGCGGCAATGCCACGGATCCGAGCCGAACCGCGGCGTCAACGCGCACCGGGCTTCCGCCAACCTGGTCGTCCGCATGGAGGAACTGCACCGGCTGTTCCCTTCCGCCGATCCGGTTTTCGAACCGCCGGTCTCGACTTTCGAGCCGACCCGGAAGGAGGAAAACGTGCCGAACGTCAACACCATCCCCGGTTCGGATGTGGTGTTCTTCGACTGCCGCGTTCTGCCGCAATACGAACTGAAGGATGTCAAACGCGCGGTCCGGCGGATCGCGGACGGAATCGAACGCGATTTCGGCGTCACCGTTGAAATCACGTTCCCCAACGACGCGCCCGCGCCTCCCGCGACTCCGGTCGACGCCCCGGTCGTGCTCGCCCTGAGCCGCGCGGTCCGCGAAGTCACGGGCCGGACCGCGCGGCCGACGGGCATCGGCGGCGGGACGGTGGCCTCCCTCTTCCGGCGGGCGGGCCTTCCGGCCGTCTGCTGGCAGACCATCGAGGATACGGCCCACATGCCGAACGAATCGTGCGTCATCGCCAACATGCTGACGGACGCGAAAGTGTTCGCGCGGCTTTTTTGCATGACCGAATGACGGACCCGAACTGGCGCAGGCTCCGCGACGGACGGCTCGACTGGTCCCTGTTCCGTTCGCGTCACGCCATGGTGCGTTTTCTCCGCGATGATTTCGACGGCCGGGGATACCTGGAAGCGGAAGCTCCCCTGCTCGTGCCCTGCCCCACCCTGGATTCGAACATCCGATCCCTTTCCGTGGAGGTCTCGTCCATCGACGGCCGCCGGCGGCCGTTCTACCTGCACACCTCGCCGGAATACGCGATGAAAAAACTGCTGGCCGCCGGCGCGGAACGCCTCTATTTTCTCGGCAAGGTGTTCCGGGACGGCGAGACGACGGCCCTGCACAACCCGGAATTCACCCTGCTCGAATGGTACCGCGCGGGCGCCTCGATTGCGGACCTGCTGGATGAAACGGAGGATTTCATCCTCAGGCTGGCGAAGGAGACGACCGGTGCGACGTCCGTCCCGTACGGGGGCCGGATGGTGGACCTGTCCCCTCCCTGGCCGCGCGTCCGCATGGCCGATCTCTTCCGCGCCTCCACCGGGGCCGATCTGGACCCCGGATGCGGCGCGGCCGGGCTCCGCCGCATCGCGTCCGGATTGGGCGTTTTCCACAATCCGGACGACGACTGGGAGACACTGTTCACGCGGATTTACCTGGAGAGGATGGAGCCGGGACTCGGGTTCGACAAACCGGTCTTCCTCACGGATTACCCTTCCGGCCTGGCGATGAACGCGCGGCTGCGGAAGGAGGATCCCCGCTGGGCGGAACGGTGCGAACTGTTCATCGCCGGGCTTGAACTGGCCAACGGTTACACGGAGATCACGGATCCCGGGGAGCAGCGGCTGCGCTTCGATTCAGACCTCCGGAAAAAGAGGCTGGAAACCGGATCCGAACCGCCCGTGGACCTGGAGCTTCTGGATGCCATGGAAGCGGGCCTCCCGCCGTGCGCGGGGATGGCCCTGGGCGTGGACCGCCTGGTGATGCTTCTGCTCAACCGGCCGGATATTTCGGATGTTTTGATCTCCCCTTTTCCCCGCTGAACGCGGGGACCGGGGCGTCGGACGGCCGGCCATGCCGCCTTTGCTGCAGAAAGGCTTTGTGGGCCGGCCCGTCCATCCGCCCCGCCATTCTTCGCATTCGATCAGGATCCGCCGGTCCGGATCCGTTCACACCCTAAATGAAGCGGTGCCGTATCACGGACGCGTACCGTCGGCTGATCACCAGGGGTTTGTCGAGCCCCCTCAGATGCACGCGGAACGAATAGTTGAACCATTCCTCGATGCGTTCGACCTGGTCCATCTGGATGATGGTGGAGCGGTGGATTCGGCAGAAGGCGTGCGACGGCAGGCGCTGCTCCCATTCCCGCAGGGGTTTCGGCACGAGCCCCTTCTGTCCGTCCGTGGTGATCACTTCCGAATAATCCCCGGCCGAGTGGATGCAGAGGATGCTCCCCACCCGCAGGAACCGCAGGCGGTTGTCGACGGCCAGAAAGAGGCGGTCCTCGATTGACCACACCGGAGCCGGTTCCGCGCCGGCCTGGTCCGCCCGCTCCATCCGGTCGACGGCCCGTTTCAGCCGGTCCGGATTCACGGGCTTGAGCAGGTAATCCAGGGCGTTCACTTCGAAGGCCCGGATCGCGTATTCGTCGAAGGCCGTGACAAACACGAGTTTCCCCTTGTAATCGCACTGGTCCAGAAGATCGAATCCGGACTGTCCCGGCATCTGGATGTCCAGGAAGATCAGGTCCGGATTCAGCCGTTCGATCGCCTCCAGTGCGGAGGGCACGTCCTGGGCCTCGCCCACCACCCGGATGTTCCGATGCTGGGCCAGAAGCGACATCAGATCCTTCCGGGCCAGCCTCTCGTCATCCACCACCAGCGCCTTGACCGTTTTTTTCATAGTGTCCATCCGTTGCATTGAAGAGTTCGACCTGGAGCCGGGCGCCGCCGGCGTCGCTGTCGAATCGGATCCGGTGCCGGCCGGGATACGCGGCATCGAGGATGCGGCGGACCCATCGCACCTTGGCTTCCCCGTTGTCGGACGGCCAGGAGCATCCGCCGCCGGACCATTTCCCCGAATGCCGTACGGTCACCCGCAGATCCCCTGGGCCGGTCATCCGGGCCAGCACGGAGAGACGCAGGGGCATTCCGGCCGTCCGCATCCCCTGGCGAAGGGCGCCTTCGACCAGCGGGTTCAGAAAGAACGCCGGAACCGGGTAATCCGCGGCCGACGGATCCAGGTCGACGGTCGATGCCAGCCGGTCCTCGTAGCGCACCGCTTCGATCGACAGATACCGCCGAACCGCCTCGATTTCCCGCGCGAGCGCGACGGTCCCGGTCCCTCCGCCCTCCAGAGAATGGCGGAGGAACTCGGAAAGATCGGTGACAAGGCATTTCGCCTTCCGCTTGTCCTCGGCGATCAGCGCCCGAATCGCGTTCAGCGCGTTGAACAGGAAATGCGGATTCATCTGATAGCAGAGTGTCTGGAACTGATGGGCCTGGAAGGATTTCCGCGCCTCCTCCGCCTGACGCCGTTCACGGTCCCAGTCGGACCAGAGTTTGATGGTCACGTACAGCGCGCTCCAGATGACGAAGAGAATCATGTCCATGAACATCGGATAGATAAGCCGGAGCGCCGCGCCTTGGCGAATCCAGATCCAGAAGCCGGAAGGGCCCTCGAGAATCGAATGCGTGACGAAACGCACGCTCCAGAACCACATCACACCGGCGGCCGCCGCGGCCGGCAGGATCCGGAGGGTGAGCTGCCCGAGGGACGACCTCCGCAGATCGATGCGCCGGATCCGGAAGCGGACCGCGGACGAGATCAGAAAACCCAGTATCATGGCGACGGTCATGCGGATCAGGTTCGTGCCGCGGGCCTCGCGGAACAGCAGCATGTGGAACCCGTACACCGCGAAGTAGAGCGACCAGCCGAACGCCTGGAGACTCCAGAAGCCCGGAACGGAGGATCGGTCCGGCCGGCCGTTGAAGCTCCCCGCGGCAAGCCGCCGGGAATCTTCTATCTGTAGAGAAGAAATCATTTTATATTCGCTCGCTTGCCCCGCCGCAAGCGGCGGGGAATGCGCTCGCTGACAGATTCATCGCGAGGCCTCCGGCGCCGGACGGTGCGGCCACAGGTCGATCCGGATGCGGACGCCTTCGCCCTCCTCCGGATCGATGCGGAATCCGTGACGGTCCGGGAAGAGAACCTGGAGCCTCTGACGGACATTGGAAAGCCCCGTGCCGGTTCCGCTCCCGGGGATGGAGCCCGGAACGATCCACCGGCCGGTGTTGAACACCTCGATGGACAGACACTCCCCCTCCGAAACGGCCGAAACCCGTATCCGCAGGGGCATACGGCTCGTCCGCATGCCGTACTTCACCGCGTTTTCCACGAGCGGATGGACGAGGAATGGAATGACAGGCGTCCCCTCCGCCCGCGGATCGGACCGGAATTCGACCTCGAGCTTGTCTTCGTACCGTTTCTTCTCGATCGCGAAATAATGCCTGAGCGCCTCCAGCTCGTGCGCCAGGGGTATGTCGGCCGTGTCCTTCGTCACGAGCGAATACCTCAGAAACTCGGCCAGTTCGGTCACCATGTCCCGGGCATGCTCCCCGTTCTCGTCGATCAGCGCCCGCACGGAATTCAGCGCGTTGAAGAGAAAATGGGGATTGAGCTGGGTGCGGAGCATCTGAATCTGGGACTGATGCTCCAGCGACCCGATGCGCGCCGTCTTTTCCTGCTCGTGAAAGAAGGCGAACCAGTAGCGGATGACGAAGTACAGAACGCTCCAACCGGCCAGCAGCAGTTCAAAGTAGAAGAGATAAGTGAGATAATTGGCCCAGGTGACCGGCGGCACCCGCTCCCCGGGTTTCCGCGTCACGAAATCCAGAAGGGTGTCGATTCCGAACCAGTAATGCGCGCCGAAAAACGTGACGGCCAGCATCACCAGAAAAACGGACCCCGGCCGCACGGTATCGATACGAACGCGGCTGTAAAACCAGCGCATCCAGAATCCTGCGGAAAAGCCGATGCCCGTGATCAAGGTGCATTGGAGGAGAATGCGCGGCTGCCACCCGGCCGCCGACGCATGCGCCAGACTCAGAAATATCCAGTAAAACAGCCAGTACGCCGGATTGAGGACCCAGAAGAATCGATCCTGCTTCCGGACGCGGTCGAAAATCCCGAAGAAAGCCGCGCGGACCCGCCCCGTGTGTTCGGCTGTTACTCCGGTCCCCGACGGACCGTCCGGATTTTTTCGCGTCTCTGTGGCCATTCTGTTTTATTGTACGCAAGTCCGTGAAAAAGTGCCAAAAAATCTTGCCCGGCGGCGGGATTATTCTGCGAACGGCCGGATCCGCCGCCGGACGGCGATCCGGCTTTGACTCCCCGTTCCTCCGCCCGTCGGACCCCGCATCCTCCGTCCCGTTTCAGCGACCGCCCGCCCCCCCGGTGCGTCCGCTCGCCGATTTTCCATTTGGAATGACCCCGCCGTTTTCTATTCTATTGCGGAAAACTCAGAACGGATACGGAAACCAACCCTTCGGGAAGGAGGAATGGATGAAACGGAAGTGGATGGCACTCATCGCTCTCTGGATCTGGTCGGCGGGAACCGCGGCTTTCGGACAGGACGGCACCACGCTGTCCGGCCGGGTCACGGACGAGAACGGCCGCCCGCTGGTCGCGGCGAATGTGATGATCCGTTCGCTGCGGCTCGGCGCGGTCACGGACGCAGAGGGCAATTACCGGTTCGAGGTTCCGGGTTCGGTCGGAAAAGCCGGAAGCGCGGAGCTGGAGGTCAGCTATATCGGATATAAAAAGTTGACCGCGAGGATCGACTTCGCTGAAACCCGCTCAATCGTGCGGAATTTCACGCTCGCCCCGGACGTCCTGAAAATGGACGAAGTCGTGGTCACGGGATTCGGCGTGGGCGTTGAGAAGGAGAAACTCGGCGTGACCATCGCGAAGGTCGGTGGCACGGACGTGGTCAACAGCGACGAGGGGAACTTGGTGAGCGCGCTGCACGGCAAAGTGGCCAATGTGGAAGTCACCTCCCAGAGCGGGGAGCCCGGGGCCGCGTCCTATATCCGCATCCGCGGGGCGAATTCCATCACCGGCGGAACGCAGCCCCTGTTCGTGGTGGACGGGTCGCCGGTCAGCAACGAGTCGGTGTTCAGCGACAACACGCTCGGACACGACGGCGTCTCCGAGATGAACCGGGCCTCGGACGTCAATCCCGAGGACATCGAATCCATCGAAATCCTGAAGGGTCCGGCGGCCTCGGCGATCTACGGATCGCGCGCCGCGAACGGCGTGGTCATGGTGCAGACCAAAAAGGGCAAGGCGGGACGCGCCCGTCTGTCCTACAAGATGAGCTACTCGTGGGACCGGGTCAACCGGACCCAGCCGCTTCAAACCCGATGGGGACAGGGTGTGGACGGCCTTGCGGATCCGACGTCCCCCTGGAGCTGGGGACCCCGACTGGGTGCGGATGTCCCGGTCTTCGACCACGAGACGGATCTCTTCGAAACCGGTCACGTGTTCGAGAACAACGTGTCCGTGTCCGGGGGAAACGAGCGGACCACCTACTACCTCTCCCTCGGCAGCTACAGCCAGGACGGCTTCATCAAGGGAAAATCCGACTACCAGCGCTACGCGGCGCGGCTCAACGCGTCGCAGTTCATCAACGACAAGCTCCGGCTGTCGGGCAATTTCAGCTTCAACGACGTGAACGCGGACCGCATCCAGCGCGGCTCGAACGTCAGCGGCCTCCTGCTGGGCGCGTGGCGAACGCCGCCCGACTTCGACAACAGGACCTACCTTTCTCCGGAGGGTTACCACCGGTCCTACAGGCTTCAGAACCCGACCTCCGAGGATGGGTCACGGGGATACGACAATCCCTTCTTCATTGTGAACCGGCAGATCAACTCCAGCAAGGTGGGCCGCGCATTCGGGAACGTCAAGCTGGATTACGATCCCGTGCGGTGGATCCACCTGAATTACACGCTGGGCAACGATTATTCGAGCGACGAGCGCCGCACGCTCTTCCCGAAGGGCAGTTCGTCCTATCCGGACGGCCGCATCGCGCGTGAAATCTTCAACGTCGTCGAGA
>JAUCQC010000299.1 GCA_030372965.1 bacterium | reverse complement strand
CCACTATGTGGCCTGAGTAGTAATCCACGAGGAGGCCGGTCATGAAAATTCGGATATTATCCGCGTTTCTCACCCTGACCGCGATCGCAGCGTTCGGGCAGAAAATCACCATCCAGGGCAACCGGTTTTACGAGGGCACGGCTCCGGTCTTTCTGAACGGAGTGAACACGCCCTGGAACAACTGGAACGATTTCGGCGGATCGTACGACCACGACTGGTGGAACGCGGAATTCACCCGCCTCAAGGAGGCGCACGTCAATTGCGTGCGCGTGTGGATTCACTGCGACGGCGGCAAATCGCCTTTGACGGACGCGGACGGATTCGTGAGCGGAGCCACGGAGGCCTTCTGGACGCATATGGACGACCTGATGGACCTGGCGTTTTATCACGAGATTTACGTTCTGCCCGCGCTCTGGTCTTTCGACATGCCGAAAACCAATGAGCGTTACAAGAAAATGCTGGCGGACACGAACAAGGTTCAGTCCTACATCGACCACTTTCTGATCCCCCTGGTGGAACGGTATGACGGCGCCCCTTACCTTCTGGCCTGGGAGATCTGCAATGAACCGGAGTGGATTTTCGAAAACTACGGGGTGCCCCAGGCCCAGGTGATACGCATGCACGCCATGATCGCGGCCGCGATACACGAGCACTGCTCCGAGTACGTGACGACAGGATCCGCGTGCGTCAAGTGGAACGGATCCTGTTCCTCCTGCGTGGGCAATCTCTGGAGCGACGCGAGCCTGAAGAACGCGCACCCCCGAAAATCCGACAGCGCCTTTCTGGATTTCTGGCAGGTTCACTACTATTCATGGCAGGATCCCTGGTTCTCGACGCCCATGGCCAGAACGGTGTCGGCTTACGGCGTGCCGGACGACCGGCCGGTCCTTCTCGGCGAAATGTCCTCGAAGGGAGACGCGAACCGCTACATCAAGCTTTACGAAAACGGGTTCGACGGCGGCATGGGGTGGACTTCGAACGGCGTGGACGACAACGGATCGCTCGCGGACCTGAACCCGACGTTGGCCGCGTTCTACGCGGCTTACCCGGATCTAGTGGACATGATCCCGTCAGGCGTAAAGTCAGGGGAGACCGGGCCTTCCGGATTCAGGCTCAGGAATTACCCGAATCCGTTCAATTCCGAGACGGTTTTCTCCTTCGAGCTGCCCGAGGCCGGCGGCGCGACTTTGACCCTGTACACCAGCCAGGGCCTGCCGGTGCGGACCCTTTCGCGAAAAGCCCTTCCCGCGGGTCCGGCTTCGCTCAAATGGAACGGCCTGGACGAGAGCGGCAGGCCGTTGTCTTCGGGCGTTTATGTGTACCGTTTCTCAGCCGGGGACATCGAATCCGGCGGCAGGCTGGTTTTGCTGAGATGACGAGAGAGGGAAAACCGCGGACCGGGACGGCCCGGAAACCGGGCCGTCAAGGGGAACCAGGCACCTATGAAAGGATTTTCAAGGTCGTCCGCAGGATTCCCCCGGGAAAAGTGACGACCTACGGCAGAATCGCGGATCTCGCCGGATTTCCAGGACAGGCCCGGCTGACCGGGTACGCGCTCCACAGCCTGAAGGAGGGGACGGACGTGCCGTGGTATCGGGTATTAAATGCCTCCGGCCGGATCAGTTTTCCCGCGGGTTCGGACGCGGAGGCGGTTCAGCGTTCCCTGCTCGAGGCGGAAGGCGTGAATTTCCAGGAGAACGGATCCGTGGATCTGGAGAGGTATGGGTGGAAAAAGCGGTGATCACCGGCACAAATAGTTGAAGCCGAGATTGCCATGCCCCGTCTTGAGAGGGAGGGCGGAGCTCGCAATGACGGTTTTTTCTATACTATAACTCTTGTCATTGCGAGGAGCCGCGTGGAACGCGGCGACGAAGCAATCTCAGAACGGACGCATTGAAAGCCGAGATTGCCACGCCCTGTTCCGGAAGCCGGAACAGGGCTCGCAATGACAATGCTTGATATTTCACGATGAAAGTGCCGGGCACCTTGAAGGCTGTCTCTTATACACATCTGACGCTGCCGACGAGTTCCGAA
>JAUCQC010000298.1 GCA_030372965.1 bacterium | reverse complement strand
CTCGTCGGCAGCGTCAGATGTGTATAAGAGACAGGTTCCGCCTCCCTGCTGGCCCAGTGGCTCGTCTCGCCCAACCTGAACACGGACGTGGAGGGCTTTCGCGGCCGGATCCGGTCGGCCGTGGCCCGCGTGCCGCTGTCGAGCGGGTTCGTGTTCGAGAACGAGAAAATCGTGGACCGGAACGAGCGCATCACGCCGGACATCCGGCAGAAGCTTGTCTCCCTATCCGCCAAGATGACCGAGCGCGGCCTCCGCGAGTCGGGGATCCGCCGTTTCCTGCCGGTCGCAGGAAAGGCGGCCTTTGTCCTGTCCCTGCTGTTCCTCTTCGCGGTCGTGGTGCATTTCGAGGAGCCGGAACTGCTCGGCCGGACGAAATCGGTTTTTCTGCTGTGCTTCGTGACCGTGATCGTCGCGGCCGCCGCGTCGCTGATGCACCGGGCCGGGGCGTCCGAGTTCCTCGTGCCCGTGTCCGCGGGGTCCATGCTGATCGCCGCCATGTTCGACGCGCGCATCGGGTTCGCGGCCAGCGCCCTGATCAGCGTGCTGGCCGGCGGGCTCTGGGGCAACGCCTACGTGCTGACCGCGGTCTCGTTTTTCGCGGGGGTGGTGGGCGTGATCGTCATCAAGCGCGTCCGGAGCCGGAGACAGCTCATCCAGGCCGTGCTGATCATGACCGGCGCGCACGTGTTCGCCGTCACGTTCATGGGGCTGATCGGATACCTGCCGCCCCGGGAAATATTCTCGACCTGGCGGTTCGCCGCGATCAACGGGCTGTTCTCGCCCATCGTGGCGTACGGGCTGCTGGCGCTGTTCGAATCCACGTTCGACATCGCGACCGATTTTTCGCTCCTGGAGCTCTCGAACCTGAACCACCCCCTGCTGAAGCAGCTTTCGGTCGAGGCTCCCGGCACCTACCACCACTCCATCCTGGTCGGCAACCTGGCCGAGGCCGGCGCGCAGGCGGTGAACGCGAACTCCCTGCTGGCCCGCGTCGGCTCCTACTACCACGACATCGGCAAGATCGACAAGGCGGAGTATTTCGTCGAGAACCAGCTCGGGGCGAAAAACCCCCATCGGAAGCTGTCGCCGCGCATGAGCGCGCTGATCCTGTCGAACCACGTGAAGCGGAGCCTCGAACTGGCCGAGCAGCACCGCCTGCCTTCGGCGATACAGGCCATCATGACCGAGCACCACGGCCGGTCGGTCATGCAGTTCTTTTACCAGAAAGCCGTCGCGCAGAAGGCCCGCGACGAGGACGTGAACGAGGAGGACTACCGGTATCCGGGCCCCAAGCCGCAGACCAAGGAATCGGCCATCGTCATGCTCGCGGACGCGGTCGAGGCGGCCTCGCGCACGCTGAAGCAGCCGACCCACAGCCGGCTCAAGGGACTGATCGAGAGCCTCGTGGACGACCGTTTCAAGGCCGGAGAACTGGACGAGTCGCCGCTCACGCTGCGCGATCTGGAGCGCATCAAGGAGGCCTTCCTGAACATCCTGGACGGCACGTTCCACGCGCGCGTCCAGTACCCGGACCGTGAGCCGGCGGTCAAGCCCGGCGCCGGGGAGCGGAAGGAGGATGATGAGAGTCCGGATTCACCGGGAAGCTCCGTCCCCCCTGCCGGATAGAACGGTCCGCAGGATCGCGGAATCCGTTCTGGCGGATGAGACGGCCGGGCGGGAAAAACGGCCGGAAGGGGAACTCTCCGTGGTGCTGACGGACAATGACTTCATCCGCGGGCTGAACGGCCGGTTTCTGGGCAGGAACCGCCCGACGGACGTGATCGCTTTTCCTCTCGGAGAAGAGGGCGGAGTCTGGGGCGAGGTCTACGTGAGCGTCGAGCGGACCGGCGAACAGGCGGCTGAATACGGGGTTCCCCCGGAGCAGGAGCTGGCCCGGTGCGTGATTCACGGCGTTCTGCACCTGCTCGGGTACGACGATGGAATCGAGCGGGACCGGGTCAAGATGCGGCGGAAGGAAGAGGAATACCTGAAGAAAATGGGGTGGGACGGCTGATTTGCCGTTGTTTTTGTTCGAACGGTTCAGTAAATTAGTTGATTTGATTCCGCGAGAGTGGCGAAACTGGTAGACGCGCCAGATTTAGGATCTGGTCCCGCTCGGCGGGGTGGGGGTTCGAGTCCCTTCTCTCGCACGAAATCCCCCCGTTTTTGCCGCCGCTTCGCGCCGTCAAAAACGGCCCCCTTTGAAAAAGGGGGCATCATTACAGCAGAAAGGACGCATTTTTTGAAATCCGAAGTGGCTTCCCCGAAACCATGGAAAAAAGAACTGTCCGTCGAAGTGCCCGCGGACGAAGTGGCCCCGCACCGGGAGGATGCTCTCCGCTCCCTGCAGAAACGCATCCAAATCGACGGATTCCGCAAGGGTAAGGTCCCGGTCTCCATTCTCCGCCAGCGTTTCGGACAGGCGCTGGAATCCGACATCGCGGAAGATCTGGCCGAAATCTTCTACCGCAAGGCGGTGGACGAGAACGGCCTGCACCCGGTCGCGCCGGCCGCGCTCAAGGATGTCCAGTACAAGGAGGGAGAACCCCTGCGTTTCAAGGCGGAAATCGAGGTGGAACCCGAAATCCGTCCGAAGGATTACGAGGGCATCAAGGTCGACCGCGAAACCTGGAAGATCACTGAGGAACAGATCGACCGGGTGATCGACGACCTGCGCGAACGGAACGCCGAGGTCAAGCCGTCCGAGGCCGGCGCGGCCGTCGGCGATCTGGTCCACGGCGACATTCAGGCCCTGGACGCGTCGGGCGTGCCGATCATCGGCCGCAAGTGGAACGACCGCTGGATCGAGCTCGGCCGGCCGCCGCTCGGGGATCAGGTCCGCGACCAGCTGACGGGCGTCACCGCGGGCGAGACGCGTCCATTCACGGTCACGGAAAAGACGCCGGACGAAAAGGGCAAACCCCGGGACGAGGAGAAGCGTTACGCCATCCAGGTCCGGGCCGTGCACGAGAAGAAGCTTCCGGCCGTGGACGACGCCTTCGCGAAAAAAATGGGCGACTTCGAGAATGTGGAGGCGATGCGCCAGGGCCTGCGGAAGATACTCGAGGCCGACCGGGACGTTCACACCCGCAAACAGACGCTCCAGCGCATCGCGGACCAGATCGTCCGCAAGAACGATTTCGAACTGCCGCCCAGCCTGGTCGAGTACTCCTTCCGCCGGTTCTTCGAGGAATTCGAGAAACAGAATCCCGGCGTTCCCGAGGAGGAAGTGCGCCAGCGCCATCTTCCGATGATCGTGTGGAACCTCAAGTGGCGGCGCATCTGGGCGGCCATCGGTTCGGCCGAGGGCATCACCGTGACGGACGAGGACGCGCAGGCCGCCATCCGGCGCCAGATCGAGGCCCGGCCGTCGGATGAAAAGCGGATCCAGGCGCGTTTCAGGAACCCTTCCCGGATGGAGGAGCTCAAGGACGCACTGCTCGAGGAAAAAGTGATGGACTTCCTGCTGGAGAAGTCGAAGATCAAGGAGGCCGTCGTGACGCCGCCCGCGGCCGGGCCGGAGGGGATGTAGTCCGATCCCGCGGTCGGCGTGATTGGTCCCATTTAATACTGAACAGGAGACACCCATGAGCCTGGTGCCCATCGTTGTGGAACAGACCGGACGCGGAGAACGCGCCTATGATATTTTCTCCCGCCTGCTGAAAGAGCGCATTGTATTCATCGGCACCGGGATCGACGACACCGTGGCGAGCCTGGTCATCGCCCAGCTGCTCTTTCTCGACGCGGAGGACCCGGAGAAGGACATCTATATGTACCTGAATTCACCCGGCGGGTATGTCACCTCCGGCATGGCCATTTACGACACCATGCAGTACGTCAAGTCGGACGTGGCCACCATCTGCATGGGGCAGGCGTCCAGCTTCGGCGCCGTCCTGCTCGCCGCGGGCGCGAAGGGCAAGCGTTCCATCCTGCCGCACGCGCGCGTGATGATTCACCAGCCGCTGGGCGGGGCCCAGGGCCAGGCCACGGACATCGAGATCCAGACGCGCGAGATCCTGGTCATCCGCGAGAAGCTCAACGGCATCCTCGCCAAGCACACCGGACAGCCCATCGAGAAGATCGCGAAGGACACGGACCGCAACTTCTTCCTCTCCGCCGAGGAGGCGAAGGCGTACGGCATCGTCGACGAGATCCTGACGCGCGACCGCAAGACCAGCAAGGGGAAAACCGCCGCATGACGAATCCTCCGGCCTACACCTGCTCCTTCTGCAACCGCTCATCGGACGAGGTCGAGGCGATCGTCACCGGACCGGGCGTCAACATCTGCAGCGAATGCGTCCGGTACGCGGAGGACATCATCCGGAGCGACAAGCAGCGCCGGTCCCTGAAGCTCGCGCAGCCCCTTCCCACGCCCCGCGAGATCAAGGACGAACTCGACAAGTACGTCATCGGGCAGGACGACGCGAAACGCGCGATCGCCGTGGCCGTGTACAACCATTACAAGCGGGTGGGCGCGGACGAGCACCCGTCCGAAGTGGAGCTCGCCAAGAGCAACATTCTGCTCATCGGCCCCACGGGCACGGGCAAGACGCTCATGGCCCTGACCCTGGCACGCTTCCTCCAGGTGCCCTTCGCCATCGCGGACGCCACGACCCTCACCGAGGCCGGCTACGTGGGCGAGGACGTCGAGAACGTGCTGGTGCGCCTCCTGCAGGCGGCCGACTACCGGCTCGAGCGCGCCGAAAAGGGCATCGTGTACGTGGACGAGATCGACAAGATCGCCCGCAAGGCCGAGGGGTCGTCGATCACGCGCGACGTTTCGGGAGAGGGGGTTCAGCAGGGCCTGCTGAAACTGCTCGAGGGCTCGATCGTGTCCGTGCCGCCCAAGGGCGGCCGCAAGCACCCCGAACAGCCGCTGATCAACGTGAACACCAAGGACATCCTGTTCATCTGCGGCGGCTCTTTCGAGACGCTCGAAAAGATCGTGGCGCGCCGCATCGGCCGCAAGGTGATGGGATTCGGCAGCGAGGTGGTGCACCGCCGGGAGGCGACGGTCGGCGAGCTTCTGCGGCGCGTGGAGCCGGACGACCTGCTGCAGTTCGGCCTGATTCCAGAGCTGATCGGCCGCCTGCCCGTGATGACCACCCTGGCCGACCTCGACGAGGCGACGCTGATGCGCATCCTGCTCGAGCCGAAGAACGCGCTGGTCAAACAGTACCAGCGGCTGTTCCAGATGGACGGGGTCCGGCTCGAATTCGAGGAAGAGGCTCTTCAGGCCGTGGTGCGGCTGGCCATGAAGAAAAAAACAGGCGCCCGGGCCCTGAGGTCCATTCTCGAGAGCGCCATGCTCGACGTGATGTATGAAATGCCCTCCATGGACAAGGTCGACGACTGCATCATCACGGAAGGTGTCATTCTCAAGGGACAGGACCCGGTCTACCGGTCCAGGCAGGAGACGCGCAAGCGGTCCCGAGCCTGAAAACCGGGTTCCGGTGGTCGATTTCCGCCGGTTCGGGCGTTGACATGCGGGAAACAACAGAAGAGGCCGTTACAGGATAGCCTGTAACGGCCTCTGATTTTTGGAATATTCAATATATATTCATGAATCGGCAGGCCGGCTTTTTTCATTGTCTATAGAGGGGCCGGCCGCCCTTACACGCGGACCCGGCCCGTAATAGACGCGTTTTCCCGGGAAAAAACCGGATCGCCGGGCGGACGGATGCGCCGCCCGGGAGTTTTTTCGGCGGACAAGCGGTCGTTCAACTAAAAAAACGCTTGACAAATTTGTTTGTTATTCATATAATTAGTATCGCATTTCGAATTCCATGAGGGGACATTTACGCAGCACCATCTGATTCTCCACCGTTGGCAATGGCATTGAATCGGCTCAGCAGGAGGACAGGGAAACGGGAAGATCAGAGACGCGGTCCATCAGTTCCGATCATTCGCCCGAATGATAAAGGCTGATGGCATTTTTATTTAACGCCATTCCTGAATATTTGAAACTATAGAATATTCTCGGAAAGAAATGAGTCACGGGAAAGGAGGTGCTGTCCGCGGTCTTTGTGTATTGGCATCCCGCGAACGGAACCCGGTGTTCTTCGCGCGGGGTCGTTGAAAGGGTGAGCCGTCCAATCATCAAGTGAAGGAGGCATGGTTCATGAAACTCGGAAACGTGTTGAGGCTATTGTTGACCCTTTTCGTGGTCGCAGCCCTGATTCCCGCCGCGGCCAGCGGCGCGGGCAAGATCCGCGGATGGGTGACCGACGCCGAAACGGGCGAACCGCTCATGGGCGCGAACGTCGTCGTCCAGGGCACGTCCATGGGCGCCGCAACGGACATGAACGGCGAATACGTCATTCTGAACGTCCCGGTGGGCAAATACGTCCTCGTATCGTCCTACATGGGATTTCAGAGAATGGAAGTCAGCAACATCATCGTCAATGACGGAACGACCACCTTCCGCGACCTCAAGATGGCCAAAACGGTCCTCCAGGGCCAGCAGGTCTCCATCGTCGCCGAGAAGCCCCTGGTCGACAAGGCCCAGACCAACGAGGTCCACGTCCTGCGCGGCGAGGAAATCGCCCAGATGCCGGTTCGCGGCGTCAACGCGGTGATCTCCACCATGGCCGGCGTCATCAACGACAACGGCGTGCTGCACGTCCGCGGCGGCCGCGCCGACGAGACCGGCTACTACATGGACGGCGTCAACGTCACGAAGATGACCGACGGTGGAACGGCCGAGCAGTTCCTGGGCGTCTCGGTGATCAACAACGCCATCGAAGAAGTGCAGATGCAGACCGGCAATTTCGGCGCCGAATACGGCGGCAAGCTGGGCGGACTCACCGCGGTGACCACCAAGAGCGGCGGCTCCAAGTACAGCCTCACGGGCGAAGTCATCTCCGACGATTTCTGGGCCCTCCAGAAGGACGCCAATTCGCCCTACCAGATACTCGGCATCGACAAGCTCTACTCCTTCGGATACAACGACTACGTCCTGACCGCGGGCGGCCCGGTTCCGTTCATGAAGAACATCCGGTTCTTCGCCGCGGGCCAGTCGTACAACCGCCTGTCCCAGGCGACCTGGTTCGAGGGCTTCCAGCAGGATCCCATTGAGGTCCTGTCGAACGCCAACACGTCGGAAGGAACCAAGGTCAACCTGACGGACACCATCGCGATCAACATTCCGGCCGGCCGTCTGCCCGGCGGCGGCACCTACGGCAACATGGCGAACGGCAACCTGACCTTCGATTTCAAGCCCTTCCGGGTCAAGGTCGGCGGATCCTACCAGAAGGAACGGCAGACCGGCGAAACCGCCAATCCGCTGGCCCTGCTGACCACGCCGGTGCGGTCCAACGTCACCTACATCACCAACTACACCGGCTATCTGAACCTGACGCACACCATCGACCCGACCGCGTTCTACACGCTGAACCTCTCCATGTTCAACGAGTTCAACGAGTCCAAGGACCCGGTTTTCGGGACCGATTGGGCGAAGTACGGCGATCCCGCCTACAACCCCGCCCTGGTCGACACCAGCCTCGAGCGGCAGTGGTATCTGCCTTTCGACGACAGCATGAACTGGGATTTCCCGGGCACGCCCAACACGGGCAATAACGGGTACTCCAAGCGCGACCAGACCCGGATGACCGGCAAGCTCGACTTCACCAAGCAGTTCGGCAAGGCCCATGAAGTCAAGCTCGGCGGAGAGTTCCAGATGCAGAAAATCCGCTGGTTCTCGTTCCAGGCCTTCAACCTGGCCGCGCGCATGGCCCAGGTCGCGAAGGATCCCAATTCGTACACTGATTATGACGCCTACAAGGCCCTGTTCCCCCGCATGATCGGTTACGACTGGCTGGGCAATGAGGTCGACGAGGACCAGATCGTGGCCACCAAGCTCGGCCTGCCCGGCGAAACCAGCATCAACATCCGCAACGCCCCGATGGAGCCGAAAATCGGCGCCTTCTACCTGCAGGACAAGATCGAGATGCGCGACCTGATCATCAGCGCGGGCCTGCGCTACGATTACTTCGACAACGGCGTCGCTTCCATGGCGAACCTCGACTCCCTGGTCAAGGGAAGCAACGGCGGCATCGACGAATCCCTGTTCGGCGAGAAGAAGACCTACCATTTCGTGAGCCCGAGACTGGGATTCTCCTTCCCGGTCACGGACAAGTCCACGTTCCACGCCACTTTCGGCAAGTACTACCAGGCGCCGGACCCGTTCGAGGTGTGGGGATCGCGCGGCTACACCAACCTGCTGTACTTCCTGTACGGCGGCTATTTCGCGCCCCTGCCGAACCCGAACCTGAAGCCCGAGAAGCAGACCTCGTATGAATTCGGCTTCCAGATGGGTTTCGGCTCCAACGCGGCCCTCGACGTGACGGCCTTCTACAAGGACACCCGGGACCTGCTGCAGCGCTATCTCATCGTCCCGCGCGTGCTCGATTACCGGCCGGCCACCTGGACGGCGAACACCGACTTCGGCACCATCAAGGGCCTCTCGGCCACGTTCAACCTCCGCCGGACGGCCCGCGTGCAGTCCACGGTGAACTACACCTATTCCGTGGCCCAGGGCACAGGCTCCTCGGTGTCGAGCCACAACGACATCGCCTGGCAGGAGAACGAGACCCCGAGTTTCCCGAAGGTGATCGCGTCGCTCGATTACGACATCCGGCACAAGGGCTCCATCCTGCTCGATTTCCGCACTCTCGACGAGGACGGACCGGCCGTGCTGGGCATGCGGCCCCTGGGCCGCGTCGGCCTGAACCTGGCGTTCAATTTCCACAGCGGCAGCCCCTACACGCCCATCGCCGTGACGGACGCCACCAGCGAGTTCTACGGCTTCAACGCGCCCGCGCCGCTGACCTCCATGAACGCGGCCACGCTGCCCTGGTTCTACCAGCTTGACGCCAAGCTCGACAAGGACATCACGGTCGGGCCGTTGAAGCTGAACGCGTACATCTGGGCCATCAATCTGCTCGGCACCAAGTCCATTGTCAGCGGTTACCGCGGAACCGGACGTCCGGACACGGACGGATGGCTCCAGACCGACGCCGGCAAAACGGCGGCCGCCCTGAACGGCCCGGATTACGTGAAGTGGTACAAGGCCTGGATCACGCAGTGCGGAACCTTCGGCCTGCAGGAACCGCGTCAGGTGCGTTTCGGCCTGAAGTTCGAGCTGTAAGCCGCGGTGAGCCTGTTGACCCGCCCCCCCGACGGGGGGCGGGCACAAAACAAAAGGAGAATTCCCTATGCGTTTGAATAAGCCCATGCTGTTTCTCCTCGTCCTGATGGGGGCGGCCGCATTGTCTGTCCGCCTCGCCGCGGCACCGGCGGGAAAGGCCAAGCTGGCCAAGCCCGCCGTGGTGGACGCGCAGATCATGGACGTGAACCAGATCGAATGCTACATCCAGAACAACGGGAAAATCGGTGAAAATCCCACCAGCGGTGGCGACGGCTTCTTTTATCCCAAGGGCCAGCGCAACGCCTCCATCATCTTCACGGGCGGCATCTGGGTGCTCGGCAAGGTGAACGGCGACATCCGGACCGCGTGCGCGGATTACTCCACCGAATTTCAGCCCGGCGTGATTCTGCCGGACGGAAACGCGGACGACGCCACCAAGCCCGAGTACAAGATCTACACCTACAACAAGGGCGAGACGGTGGACGCGGCCGCGATCGCGCAGGGCTGCCCGCCGACCGTGCTCGGCGACAAGATGATGTACTGCGTGTACAACGACGTGACCGACCACACGGTGGTGTTCACCAAGCCGCCGATCGGCCTCGAAGTGTCGCTCACCGCCTTCGGGTTCAACCAGACCGGCGCCATGGGCAACACCCTGTTCTACAAATTCAAGTTCACGAACAAGGGCGCGAACACGCTGGACAGCACCTTCGTGGCCGTGTTCTTCGACCCGGATCTCGGGGACGGAAACGACGATTTCGTCGGGTGCGACACGGATTTGGGAATCGGCTACGTGTTCAACGGCGACAACTACGACACGAAGTACGGCACGGCCGTCCCCTCCATGGGCTGTGACTTCTTCCAGGGCCCCATCGTGGACGCCCCGGGCGAGTCCGCCGTCCTGCCCGACGGAACCGTGCTCGCGGACAAGAAAATCCTGCAGATGACTTCGTTTTTCGCGTACATCAACGGTTCGCCCATCACCGGCATGAGCGACCCCTCCCTGCAGGACGCGCAGGGCGCGCAGGAAGCCTATTTCTTCGTCAACGGTTTCCGCGGCAACGGCGAACCCTGGACCAATCCGAACACCGGGGAACAGACCAATTTCCCGTTCGACGGAGACCCCGTCCTGAACACGGGCTGGCTGATGAGCTCGATCACGTCGCCCAAGGACATGCGCATGGGACTGGCCGCCGGGCCCTTCACGCTGGCGCCGAACGATCCCAAGGAAGTGGTGATCGGAATCGTCGTGGGCCATGGCGCGGACAACATGGCGTCCGTGTCCATCATGAAGTACTACGACAAGCAGGCCCAGGCCGCGTACGACAAGAATTTCGACCTGGCGTCCCCGCCCCCCGTGCCGCAGGTCACCGTGGCGCAGGACGACGAGGACCTGATGCTGTACTGGAACAAAGAGAGCTCCGATTTTTCGGACAAGGGCTACGAGTTCGAAGGCTACAACATCTGGCAGGGCGCCTCTCAGGCGGGTCCGTGGACCCGGGTGGCCACCATCGACAAGAAGAATCTGGTCACCACGATCTGGGACGACGCGTACAGCGAGGAGCTCGCCACGGTGCTGAACATGCCCGTGCAGTTCGGCGGCGACACCGGCCTCCGGTACAACTTCTTTGTTGAGAAGGATTACCTGAACAACGTGCCGCTGGTGAACGGCAAATCCTATTATTTCGCGGTGACCAGCTACGCGTACAATCCGGACGGCGTGCCGAAGACGCTCGAGAACGCCCCGACCGGCATCCAGACGGTTCCCCAGAAGCCCGTGCTGGACACCGAATACAACGCGGACATGCTCGAAGTCATTCCGGCGTCGCGGGTGTCGGGCGTCACCGACGGAAATGTGACCGTGACGGTCATCAATCCCGCGGCCCTCACCGGACATGACTATGAAGTGACGTTTTCCACGATCGAGGATACGCTGTCCCCGCAATACGGCAAGCTGGTCTGGCACCTGACCGACAAGACCACGGGCCAGGTGGTTCTGCGCAACCAGCTGGAAGCCGCCGCGGACGACGCGAACTTTCCGGTGGTGGACGGCATGACGGTCAAGGTCACGGGCGCCGCGCTGACCTTCAAGGCCATCATTGAAGTCGCGAACGAAAACGGCCCGATTCCCCCGAGCCGGTACGACGCCGCGGGCGCGCCGTTCGGCGGCGACAACGTGTGGCACGCGCTGAACACCAAGGGCGTCCCGCACCGGTACCTGGTCAGCGGCGGCGGCGGCGACGGATCGAAATCCAGGCTTGAACGCTGGATTTCCGCCGCCATTCCGCGCGATTTCGAAATACGGTTCACCGAGGCCGGCGGATGGGGCGTTTTCGCATTCGACAACGACATGATCGCGACCGTGCCCTTCGAGCTGTGGGACATCGGCATCAACACGCCGGATGATCCTTCGGACGACAGGCGGATGATCCCCTTCATGACCAACTCTTCAGGAGACACCCGCGGCGCCTGGAGCGTCAACGTGGACGCCGATCCTTACACCGGCGCGCCCTGTTCCGACTGGGTCTACTGGATGGACGCGCAGGACGAGAACGGGTACAATAATTTCGCGGCCGTGTGCGCGGCCACGGGCGCGGGGAACACCTATCCCTACGCCACGGACGGCAGCGCCGAAGGCTACTATGTCAATTTCCACGGCGGATTCGTCTACCCGATCGGCCGGATGATCATCGTCGACTACCTGGAGGACGGGCAGGCGCCGCCGGCCGGCACCGTGATACGTTTCCTCACCGGCAAGCCGAACAACGACGCCGTGAAATTCGCGTTCAGCACCGCTGACGCCGCGAAGGCCAAGTCGGCCGAGATCGCGGAGAAACGGCTGGATGAGATCAACGTGTTCCCGAACCCCTATTTCGGGCACAGCGACGCGGAAGGAAGTCACTTCGAACAGATCGTGACGTTCAACAACTTGCCCGAAAAATGCACGATCCGGATCTTCTCCCTGGCCGGACAGCTGGTTCGCACGCTGGTGCACGAAAACGGCACGCCCTTTGAGCGCTGGAACCTCCAGAACGAGGAACGTCTCCCGGTCGCGAGCGGCATGTTCATCGTGCACATCGAGACGGCGTTCGGAGAAAAAGTCCTGAAACTGGGCGTGATCAATCGTGAACAGCGCTACCTGCACATGTAAGGCGGCGTCATGCACCCGTTCCGATTGAACGTCACCGATCCTGGAAAAAAAAGGGAGTGCGCGCAATGAAACATAATCGTTTGATCCTTACCGTCGCCCTTCTCGCGGTGATCGGCCTCTGTTTTCAGGCGTGGGCCGGAAACCCGGAGAAGAAAGGCACCGCCGGGGCCGAAGAGCTGCTCATCCCCGTCGGATCGAGAGGGGTCGCGCTGGGCGGCGCCTCGATGGCCTGCATCAACGGCGTGGACGCCATTTACTGGAACCCCGCCGGCGTGGCGAACACCACGAACTCCACCGAAGCCATGTTTTCGTACATGAAGTACATCGCGGACATCAACGTGACCTACGGCGCCCTGGCCGTGAAGACCGGGCTCGGAAGCATCGGCGTGAGCTTTCAAAGCCTGTCCTTCGGGGACATCGCCGTCACCACCACGAACAACCCGGACGGCACGGGCTCGATGTGGTCGCCGACTTACATGACGCTCGGCGCCACCTATTCGCGCAGCATGACCGACCGCATCTTCGTGGGCGGCAACGTCAAGTTCATCAGCGAAAAGATCATGAGCACCTCCGCCTCGGCGTTCGCGGTCGACATGGGCGTCCAGTACCTGACCTCCATCGGCGTTCGTCTCGGCGTGGCCATGAAGAACGTGGGAACCCCGGTCCGGTTCGACGGCACCGATCTGGAACGGCGGGTCGCGATTCCGGGAACGCCTTCCGGCGCGCCGCCCCAGAATCTCCGGATCGTCGCCCAGGAATCGGAGCTTCCGTCGACGTTTGAGATGGGGCTCTCGTACGCCCGCCCCGTCGTCGACAAGGTCGACATGACCCTGATGGCCAATTTCCGCAACAACAACTTCCTGAACGACGAAGTCAGCGGCGGCATCGAGGTCGACGTGAACCACATGTTCTTCATGAGGGGCGGTTACACCTACGCCCTGAATGAGAGCGGCGAGGACGTCGCCGGCGGCAAAACCTACATCTACGGGCCCGCCTTCGGCATGGGGCTGATGTACCCGATGGCCCAGCAGATGAAGGTGGCGTTCGATTTCGCCTACCGCACCACCGAATACTTCAGCGAAAACCTGCTGTTCACGGCGAAAGTCATTTTCTAACACCGCGCCGGACAGCCTTGTCCTGATTTGGAGGGGTTGACAACCCGGTTGTCAACCCCTCTTTTTTTCCGCCGGTGTCTCCGGCGCAGGCCCGCGGGCCTTCCCGGGGCTGGGCGCGGCGGAGACGAAAAAGCGGCACGAAAGGAATCGATGAAACACAGGGGACTGATTATTCTGACACTCGCTGCGGCGGGCGTTTTTTCCCGCGGTCCGGGGACCGCCGCCTTCTCCGCTGAACCCGTCACGCTGTCCCTCGACGCGGTGTCGTTCCGCTACGACGCGGACAGCGCGCTGGTGGAGGTGGCCTTCTCGATCCCCCGGCGGCAGGCGGTGTACGTCCGCACACCGGAAGGGATCTATCAATGGTCCGGCGTGTTCGACCTGACCGTCCGTTCAGGAGACACTCTGGTTACGGAAAGGCAGTGGCGAAGCCAGAACACGCTCGCGGACACCGCGGGAGTGCGCGAAGACCTGGACTTCACGGATGTCATCCGCATTCTGCTCAAGCCCGGCTTCTACAGGGCCGTGCTGACCTTCCGGGACGACCAGGCCCGTGACAGGACCGCCGAGACCGCCGCGGAATGGATCGTTCCGGATTACCCGGACGACCGGCCCTGCCTCAGCCAGATCCGCCTGGCCTCCAAAGTGACGACGAATTTTCAGGAGCGCGAACACCCGTTTTACAAGAATTCGCTCCAAGTCGTGCCCAATCCCAAGCCTGTTTTCTCGGAAGAGTCCCCCTTCCTTTACTTCTACGCGGAACTGTACGGACTGGCGGGCCTGGCCGCGGATTCCGGGTACACGCTCGAGACCGTGGTCCAGACCCGCTCGGGCGCGTCCGTTCCGGATGTGGAGCCCGGCCGCCGGACGAGGAAGGCGCCTGCCGAGTCGGCGGTCGAATGGGGCGCGGTGAGGGTCGGGCTTCTGCCCGGCGGTTCGTACCGCCTGGCCGTGCGCCTGCTCAACCGGGCCGGCGCGACACTGGACGAGAGAACGGCCGCGTTCTTCGTCTATCGGCCGGGCGAAGACGCGTCCGCGGACCCGGCCGCGAGTCCGCTTCAGATGTACCTGGCGAGCGAGTTCGGGGGCATGGGCGAGGCCGAGCTGGACGCGGAATTCGAGCGCGCGAATTACCTCATGCGAAAGAACGAGCGGAAGGAGTTCAAGGGTCTGGCGGACGCGGCCGCCAAGGGGCGGTGGCTGTACGAATTCTGGCGCAAGCTCGATTCCGAGCCCCGGACGCTCGTGAACGAGACGCGGCTCGACTACCTGCGGCGGATTCAGATCGCCAACGAGCGGTACCGGAGCTTCCGGGAGGAGGGGTGGAAGACGGACCGGGGCCGCGTGTTCCTTCTGTACGGCGACCCGACTTCGTCCATGTCCTATCCGAACGAGCAGGGCATGCGTCCCTACGAAATCTGGTATTACGACGAGATTGAAAGCGGCGTGCAGTTCGTCTTCGTCGACTTCAACATGGACCGGGAATACCGGCTCGTGCATTCAAACAAGCGCGGCGAGATCGCGAACAACGGCTGGAAGGACATGGCGAGAACGGGGCAGTATTAAGGTCCGGAGACCCCGGGGTCCGGGGAAATTGGTGCCGGGCACTTTTCAGAAGTGCCCGGCACCTGAATTCGATGTGGGAGGGTTCCGCATGCGCGCTCAAAAGACCATTCTCTTTTTCCTCATCCTGATCGGCATGGCCGCATGGTCCGTCCGTCTCTCCGCCGCTCCGGGGGGAAAGGCCGTACCGGCCGGACCCGCTGTGGTCGACGCCGCGGTCATGGATGTGAACCAAATCGAATGCTACATTCAGAACAACGGGAAATTCGGAGAGGATCCGGTCACCGGCGGCGACGGATTCTTCTATCCCGCGGGACAGCGGCAGAACTCCATTCTCTTCACAGGAGGCCTCTGGGTGCTGGGCAAAGTGGGAGGCGATGTCCGCACAGCGGCCGCTTGCTACAGCACCGAGTTCCAGCCCGGCGTCATCCTGCCGGACGGCAGCCCGGATGATCCCTCAAAAGCCGAGTATCGAATCTACACGTTCAACAAAGGGGAGGCAATCGATCCGGCGGCTATCGCCCAGGGCTGCCCGGCCGAAGTGCTCGGCGACAAGATGATGTTCTGCGTGTTCAACGACATGACGGATCATGCCGCGGTGTTCGCCGGGCAGCCGATCGGTCTCGAGGTCGGCCTGACGGTTTTCGGGTTCAACCGGACCGGAGCGCTCGGGAACGCCCTGTTCTTCAAGTACCGGCTGACGAACAAAGGCAGGCGCACGCTGGACGACGCATTCGCGGCCGTATTCATGGACCCGGATGTGGGGAACGGGAACGACGATTTGGTGGGGTGCGATCCGGCCCTGGGCATCGGATACGCGTTCAACGGCGACAATTTCGACGACAAGTACGGCGCAGACCTGCCGGCTCTGGGCGTTGATTTCTTCCAGGGCCCGATCGTGGACGCGCCGGGCCAGTCCGCAGTCCTGCCGGACGGAACCGTGCTGGCCGGCAAAGAAATCCTCGGGATGACCTCCTTTTTCGCCTACATCAGCGGAGCCCCGATCACCGGTATGACCGACCCGAGTCTGCAGGATCGGCAGGGCGGGCAGGAAGCCTATTTCTTCGCCGGCGGATTCCGTTCCAACGGAGAGCCCTGGATCAATCCGATCACGGGGGAGGAAACCCCGTTCCCGTTCGACGGAGACCCGGTTCTGGATACCGGATGGCTCATGAGTTCCTTCACCCGGCCAAAGGACATGCGCAT
This sequence comes from bacterium, assembly GCA_030372965.1. Taxonomy (GTDB): domain Bacteria; phylum Zhuqueibacterota; class QNDG01; order QNDG01; family DTFT01; genus JAFGAX01. Next base: position 6,855 of record JAUCQC010000298.1, on the reverse strand, counting down.
GGGCCTGTCCACCGGCCCCTTCACGCTGGCGGCCGGGGAATCGCAGGACGTGGTCATCGGTTTTGTCGTGGGCCAGGGCGCGGACAACCTGTCCGCGATCACGCTCATGAAGTATTATGACGCCCAGATTCAGGCCGTGTACGATCGGAATTTTGAAGCCGCCTCGGCGCCTCCGGCGCCGCGGGTCACGGTGGCGCAGGATGACAGGAGCCTCATGCTCGGCTGGGACCCGGCCGCTTCCGAATTTTCGGACCAGGGCTACGCGTTTGAAGGCTATAACATCTGGCAGGGAAGCTCGCAGACCGGTCCCTGGACACGGGTGGCCACCTTCGATGTCCGGAACCGGATCACCACCATCCGGGATGATGTCTATCTGGACGAATTCGCCACCGTGTCGAACCTGCCGGTTCAATTCGGAAAGGACACCGGTCTCAGGCACCATTTCTTCGTGGAAGAGGATTACCTGACCGGCGGTCCTCTGGTGAACGGCCGGACCTACTGGTTCGCGGTCACCGCGTACGCGTACGATCCGGCCGGAGTTCCCAAAACCCTTGAATCCGCGCCCGCAGGCCTCAGAGCCGTGCCGCAGAAACCCGTGATGGACACCGAATACCGCGTGTCAATGCGCGACACGATTCCGGCTCCGCTCGTTTCGGGCGTCAGCGACGGGTCCGTCATCGTGACCGTCATGGATCCCGCGGCAGTCACCGGACACGATTATGAAGTAACGTTTTCCGCCGTGGGCGGCGCGGACAACCCGCTGAGCGGCAGGCTGGTCTGGCACCTGACGGATCAAACCGCGGGCCGCGACCTTCTGTGTGACCAGCCCCAGGCTTCGGCCGACGGGGACGAAGAGGGCGCGATGGTGGACGGCCTCCTGGTTAAAGTGAGCGACGCGGACCCGACGTTCAAGGCCATCATCGAAACGGCCAACGAACAGGGTCCCCTGCCGCAGGACCGGTGGGACGCGATCGGCGCGCCGTTCGGAGGCGACAATGTCTGGCACGCGCTGAGCCCGGCCGGGTTCGCGGACCGGCACTACATCAGCGGCGGCGGGGGAGACGGCGGAATGAGCCGAATCGCGCGATGGATGGATTTCGCGATTCCCCGGGACTTCGAGATCCGGTTCACGGAAGCGGGCGGATGGGCCGTTTTCATGTTCAACGACGACAGGATCGCGACCACGCCGTTCGAAATATGGGACATCGGTGTCAACACACCGGACGACCCCTCGGATGACGTGCGAATGATTCCATTCCTGACCAATTCAAACAGTGAGACGCGGGCCGCCTGGTCCATATCCGCGGATGAGGATCCGGCCCTCGGTTACCCGGCGTCCGACTGGATCTACTGGATGGATCCGATTGACGCGAATGGGTATGCCAATTTCGCTGCCGTGTGCGTCGCGACCGGCGCGGGGGGTACCTATCCACACGCCACGGACGGCAGTCCCGAAGGTTACTTCGTCAATTTCCATGGCGGACTTGTTTACCCGATCGGACGCATGATCGTCTGCGATTATGACGGCAACGGGCTTCCGCCCGCGACCGGAACAGTGATCCGGTTTCTCACGGGCAAACCGAACAACGAAGCCGTGAAATTCGCTTTCAGCACGGCCGGGTATGCGAAGGAACAGTCCGCGGCGATCGCCCGGAAACGGATGGACGAGATCAACGTGTTTCCGAACCCCTATTTCGGGACTCACGGCGATGAAACCGCGGAATCCGCGCAGTTCGTGACGTTCAGCAACCTGCCCGGGGAGTGCACGATCCGGATTTTCACCCTGTCCGGCCGCCAGTTCCGCGTGTTGAGGCACGACAACGGCACGCCGTTCGAGCGCTGGGACCTGCGGACGGAGAACGGGCTCCCCGTGGGAAGCGCCATGTACCTGGCCGTCGTCGAAACCGCGTTCGGCAAGAAAGTACTGAAGCTGGGAGTGATCAACCGGGAGTAGCGCTCTTCCGGAACCGGCGGCCAATGTGCCCCTGCGCCCGATAAAAAATGCGACGCACTTGAAAAGTGCGTCGCATTTTTTTTAACTCCGGACAAACCATTTGCGACGCACCTTGAAGGTGCGTCACAAGTGATTCAGCCCGCTTTTCCCACCACAAAGGCCGCGTCCAGCTCGAACAGGAGCTCGTCGCGGCACACGTCCGCGACGACGTTCACCGAGGGAACCGCGGTCAGGCCCCGGGTCTCCGCGATGGAGAGGTACACGGGCAGATCCTCCTTACGCTTGAGGAACACCGTGGCTTCGCACAGGTCCGCCAGCGTCGCGCCTTCCGGGGCGATCAGTGCGGAGATCACCTCCAGCGTCTGTTCGATCTGGGCCCGAACGTCCCCGAGGTGCACGCTGCGCCCCGCGTCGTCGATGGAGGCCGTTCCGGACACCAGAATCAGCTTGCCCTCCTCCTCGTCGACCACCACGGCCCTTGAAAAGGCCGATCCGTACCGGTAGGGGGATTTCTGCTGGCTTCCGGTGATGTGGCGGATGCGGATCGGGCTCCCCTCGGTCCGGCGGACCGCGAAAACGTCCATGGTCGCGGCCGCTCCGGCGGGGTTCCGTCCTTCGATGCCCGTGCTGGCCGGCAGGTACAGCGTCTCCGCCGGTTTTCCGTCCTCGCGTTTTTCGCCGAGAAAGCCGAAATCGGCGTAACAGGCGTTCCTGGCCTTGTTGAAATCTCCGTACCAGTCCAGGATGTCCGCGATGTAGATCCAGGTGCGGACCACGTCCGGGTAGGAGAATCCCTCGTCCTTCAGGATGCGTTCGGCCTTGCGGAACATGCTGTCCGTCTGAGCCATCCGGTCCGCGGCCGCGGAGGAGGCGGTTCCGTTCAGCCCGTGGCAGTCCTGCATGATGATGAACGAGGCGCCGTTCCGCTTCCAGGCGCGGCCCACGGGACGGCCGTCGTCATAGGCGGTCCAGACCCGGTCGCCGTCGGCCAGGGGCCGGACGGCCCGGATCTGCACGCCTGTGAAGGGGGCGCCCGAGCAGGACAGCCCCTGAATGTAGGTGACGGGCCAGTCCGCGCCGGTCTCGGCGTGCGTGCGGGCCTTCATCACGATTTCCCGGGCGGCGAGATCGCCGAACAGGCGTTCGTGAACGATTTCCATGGACGATTCCGCGAGAATCTCTGAAACCCGGGCGTACAGCCGTGAAGCCGAAAGCGCGGGGTCGCCCGCCGGATCCGTGAACGAGGCCGTGCAGTAAAGCTGGCGGCCGTTGACGGTCGTGGTGAACAGCTTGAACGAGGGGTGCAGTTCGACGGTGCGTTTGATCATTGGGTCTTCCGTTCTTCGGTTCGAAATCGGCCGTTCGGGGCTTCGGGCCGGACTCAGGGCCTGACGGGATGCGCTTTGACGGCGGATTCGTCGTCAAAGGCCGCGCGGCTCAGGGCGCGGGGGGAGACGGTGATCGGCTCGACCGACAACTCGGGCGCGTTGTAGTTTTCCAGAAAGGTCCCGTAAAAGAGCGGATCCTCCTGGGGGAGGACGAAGGGCCGGGACGCGGCGCCCGTCGGGTCGATGTGGCAGAAATACGGCCTGGAGAACAGTCCGTCCGCCCGCTTGCTGGCGAACACGATCCAGCGTCCGTTCGAGGACCAGGAGTGAAAGCCTTCAGCCCGGTCGCTGTTGGCCTCGCCGAGCCGCCGCCACTGTCCGGTCCGCGTGTCGACGAGGGCCAGGTCCGCGCTCCTGAGATAGATGGGAAACTGGCTGTACGCGGACACGGTCGCCAGGATGAACCGGCCGTCCGGCGAAACCCGGGGCTCAAGCACGCTGGCATCGGCGTCGGCCGCGGACAGGACGGTCTCGGGTTTTCCCCACGATCCGGATTCCGGATCGTACGGGATCCGCATGAGGTCGTAGCGGATGCGGTCGTACGCGAACGGCTCATCCGAGCCCGGAGGATTGACGTAGGTTTCGAGGCGGGGCGCGCTGCAGTAATAGAGCGCGCGGCCGTCCGGCGACCAGTCCGGCCAGATTTCCATGCGGTTCGTATCCGCGAGCGCGGCCGTGGTGCTCACCGTGTTGGTCCGGACGTCGTAGACAAGGATGTCCGAACCGCGGTCGAGCACGTCCCGGTTCTCGCCCGTGGCGTGGAAAAACAGCAAAAGCTGGCTGACCGAAAACGCGATCTTCTCCCCGGACGGGTGCCACGCGGAATAGGCCGCCGGCGCCTTGTTGAGCGCGGTCCGCGTGTCGACGCGACGCGTCCGGCCGTCCACGGTCAGGAGCATGGACGTGCCGGGCCCGCCCCTGAGGTGGAGCAGCCAGCGGTCCGTTCCGCCCCGGTGAAACGTGTGGCAGTTCATGCACGCGTCCGCCGCGAGCCGGCTGTTCAGCACGAGCTTCTCCTCGAATGTCTCCAGATTCCGCTGGTGAATGCCCATCCGGGTGTACAGGTTGTACAGGGGGCCGAGTTTGCGGTACGTCAGAAATCCGTCGATGGAATCGGAGGACACGGCGTTCTTCACCGTTTCGAACCGGGTCCAGGCTCCGGATTCCCGCCGGACGAAGACTTCGATTTCGAGGCTTCCCCCGGCCGCGGAGGCGAGCAGGCGCTTCCAGCGTCTTTCCGGGACGCGGATGACCGCGGACCGGCTCCGCACCGTGACCGAATCGCCACCGGACGCGCGGAACACGGCGACCGTCCCCTTCCCCCCCTCATCCACCGAAAAATTGAGCGGCGCGATGTTCGGCGGAATCGTGACCGACGCGTAATCGGGAACGATTTTCGGAGCCCGGCCGGCCGAAACAGCCTCGAAGGGCCGGTCCGGCGCGGGCGAACAGGCGGCCGCGATCAGGATCAGAAGCGAGGCCCGGACGGCTCTGAAACGGATGTTGTTACTGAAAGTCATCGGGACCCTCCGCCGGCCGTGCCGCCGGCCTGTCGAACATGCGGTACACCCAGTACGTGCCGCCGAACGCGCCGCGGACAGCGGATTCGGCCAGGCTCCGGTTGTTCCCGGCCCGCTTGAACGCCTCCTCGAACCGCCTGAAGCGCAGCGCGGTATCGCCGTCGATCCAGGGCTGGAGGCGGCGGGCGTCGAAACCAGGCGTGACCGCCGCGTGGAACAGAAACGCTTCCTGAACGTGGCGAGGGGTCCGGCCCTCCCATCCGGCGGGCCGCCGTCCGGAGTCGAGCGTTTCCCAGAGCCGGCGGTGATTTCCTTCGATCAGGGCCAGAGCGGCCCGGTAGTCGGAGGCGATGCGGTTTTCGGGATTGCGTTCCAGCAGGCGGATCAGGTCCGCTTCCGAGGGCCTGCCGACGGAGATGAAATCCTTCTCCGGCATGGCGTCCAGGATGCTTCGATACCGGGGGCGGCTGTACCGTTCCGCGCGATCGCGGACGCAGGTCGCGAGATCGGCCGCGGACGCGCGGCCGCCGGGCGTTTTCGCGAGATTCGCGGCGAAGCTGAGGGCCGCGGCCGAGTCGCCTTTCAGCATGTAAATCGTCCCGAGCAGGCGAAGAATGTCCGGAGTGGGGCCACGGAGCGTCATGGCCTCGTGCGCCCAGTGCTGGGCCTCTCCGATCAGCCCCATGCTGAAAAACAGCCGGGCAGTTTCCTCGGGCCAGGCCTTGCACAGCTTGTTGGCCGGAATCAGCCCGTTGTCCCCGTCCCGCTGGGGCCAGGCGAACATCTCATCCAGGAGCCGGCCCCGAGCCTGGAGCGCCCGGTTCACCTGAACCGACAGGATGGGATCCCATCCCTGCGCCCGTGAAGCCCTTTCAAGAACCGACGGCCAGGCTTCGCGCCGCGCTTCGAGATTCACGGCAAGCACGGTCCGGGTGAAACGGCTGACCGCAGCCGCGTGCAGAAGAAAGGCGGCCGTGAGAATCAAAACGGTCCCGGCGGCCCACTTCAGGGGCATGGACCATTCGTTGAACCGGTTGACCGGCTTCTGAAGAACGGGAAGGGTCGTCAGCCAGACCGTCACAGCCGCGGCGGCGAAGAACAGGGGAATGCCGTACGCGGCGTGGAGCGGAATGGCCGGATTCTCCAACGGCAGTCCGTGCAGGAACGCCTGTTTCAGGGGACTCCATTCCGCGAAGAGGTAGGCGATGAACGGGATTCCCGCGGACGCGGCCAGAAGGGTCAATCCCTCCCAGTGCTTCCCCCGCACCAGGCCCTGTGCCAGAGCCAGAGCGACACCGGCCGACAGAGCGGCGCCGCCGGCCAGCCAGTAGCACACGATGAACCAGGCGAGCATGGCCGGAATCCGTATCCAGGGGATGCGCGGGGACTCATACCGGAAAGTGAACAGCAGAAGGCAGGCGCATGCCCAGCCGAGGGTCAGGCTGAAGGGCGTCTCGTAACGGGTGTGGGCGGCCAGGAGGAAAGCGGCGGGTATCAGGTGAACCGTGTGCACGGTCCAGAACCCGGTCAGGTGCTCGATCCATCTGCGGAGCAGGAGCGTGCCGGTCCAGACCACGGCCGTGATTTCAAGGCTGGCCAGCCAGTCCGAGGTCCAGCCACGCATCAGCCACGCGCTGAGCCAGTCCATCAATCCGCCCGGGAATGCGAAATGTTCGGACAGAAAGGCCCAGCCGCTGAAAAAAACCGGCTGTTGAGATTCAAGGCTGAGCGTGGGGCGGATACGGAGCCACAGAATCAGGAAGAAGAAAATAAAAAATACAGCCTCCTGGATCAGTGGGCCGAACAGCGCGAACTTGGAATTGGTTCTGATTTTTTTTCTCATGTATTCTGTCCTGAAAGGAATAATCTATAAAATATACTATTTAATGGCCAAATGTCAAGGGGAAAAATACACATAAATATATTAATTAACAAAGGTTTTTGGTGCGTCTGACCACGATTTGGATCTGTCTCTTATACACATCTCCGAGCC
>JAUCQC010000297.1 GCA_030372965.1 bacterium | reverse complement strand
TGATAGTATTTAAACAAATGAAAAACCAAGAGTTTATGGGTTATGGGAAAAATCAAGACAACCCCCGGTGAGTATTGAGGAATAGTTGATCCTCCGGAACCATCGGGGAAAAAAGCAGTAAAATTTCGTAGAATATCGCTTTAAAAGTTGTTACATTGGTTTGATGTCAGAGACTGTCCCTCACAGGACAGTCTCTTTTCATGCCCGTCACTCACACATCAGCCTGGGAAAAACCATGAAATTCAATCGTTCAGGGGTTCTTTTCGCGGCAACGGCCTCCCTCCTGCTGATCGCCGCGGGATGCGCCAAAAAGCCCAAGGAAGATCCGGTTCTCGCCCGCGTCGGTGACCGGACAATCACCAAAAAGCAATATCAATACCGCACGGAACTGACCATCCGTCCCAAATATCCCGGCCTGAAAAGCGACTGCACGAAAGTCGAACTGCTCAAGAATCTGGTGACGGAGAAACTGTTCGCCATCGAGGCGGGGGATGATTACCCCCTTCTGAAACGCCGGGCCTTCCTCGATCACATCCGCGGCATCAAGGAGCAGACCATGCGGGAGGAATTGTACGGCGAAGTCGCCACGAAAAAAGTGAAGGTGGACACGTCGGAACTGAAACAGCGGTACCGTCTGGCCGCCCGCGAATACGAAGTGCAGTTCTACACGATACGGAACAAGGAAACCGCCAGAAAAATCCAGGAGCAGATACTGCTCCATCCGGAAAAGGCCGGCCCCATTTTTGACGGGCTGGGGCCGGAGGGCTCGCCCATTCCGAAACACACGGTGAAGTGGAAGGACCCCGAGAACGACTGGGTGCACGAGGCCCTGTTCCGCCGGCCCGTTCCCGTGGACACGGTCATCGGCCCCATCCGCGTCGGCTCGAACGAGCACCTGATCATGAGGGTGGCCGGATGGACGGATCACCCTGTCATCGGCGGGGAAGAGGTCCAGATGCGGTGGAACGAGGTGAAGGAGAAAACCGTACAGCGCAAGGCGCGCGCCGAGTGGGATCGTTACATGGGCCGCCTGCTGGGCGGAAAGGCCATCAAGTTCAACCCGCCCGTTTTCCGCCGGATGGCCGACATGGCCTGGATGATGTACAGCGCCACGTCCGATTCGCAGGTTCAGGAGATCAACCGGAATTTTTTCAACGCACTGAAGGATTCCGCGGCGGTCGATCCGTACGGGAACGAAGAGGCTTTCCTGAAGGCGTCGTTCTTCGAGGTGGCAGGCAAGACCTGGACCGTCGAGCAGTTCAAGCGGGAGCTCGCCGCGCATCCCCTGGTGTACCGGAGAAAGAACATCCCGAAAGAGGCTTTCCGAGCGGAATTCAAGAACGCGGTGACCGATTTCATGCGCGACCAGTTCCTGAACCGGGAAGCCTACAAGCGGGGTCTCGACAAGCGGGATTTCGTGCGTTCGAACGCGGCCGAATGGCAGGACGCGCTGGTCGCGAGTCACTTCCGGGACGAGATACTGAAACGGCTGGCGGAGAAACACGGCCTGAGCGGACAGCCGACGAAACTGAAGCCGGTCTATGAGGCGTACGTGGACAGCCTGTGGGCGGCAAACCGGAACCGGATCACCTGGGACGCGGAAATGCTGAAGACGATTCCGCTGTCCAGCATCGACTTCTTCGCGTACAAGCCGGGCGTGCCGTTCCCGGCAGCGACGCCGCCGTTTCCGACACTCATCACGAAGTCGCGCTGAGATGGCCGCCGCGGCCCGGCGGGCCTGGATCGCGGGCGTGACCGGGGGCATCGGGAGCGGCAAGACCGCCTTCAGCCGAAGACTCGCAGGCCGGGCCGGTCATGTCGTGGACGCGGACCGGATCGCGGCGCGGCTGACGGATTCGGACCGGGCCGTCCGGAAAAAACTGGCGGGGGCCTTCGGTGAGCGGATTTTCAGGGCCTCGGGACGCCTGGACCGCGGCCTGGTCGCCTCGATCGTTTTCGACAGTCCCGCCGCGCTCCGCTGTCTCTTATACACATCTCCGAGCCCACGAGACAGCG
>JAUCQC010000296.1 GCA_030372965.1 bacterium | reverse complement strand
GGGGCGCGCCCTGCCCGCGGACACGACGGGAACCGGCCCGGATTCAACCAAAGTCTCGGCCGTCATCGCGGTCCCCACGGGCGAGGACGCGCCGGGAAACGCCGGATGGCCGATCCTCCGTCCGGACAGCGCCGGGCCGTCCGTCCGGACGGTTCCGCTGAAAACCGAGACGAAATCCCCGAGGGGTGCCCTGATCCGGTCCGCGGTTCTGCCCGGGTGGGGCCAGTGGTACAACGGCGCGAGGTGGAAGACCGGCCTGGTGGCCGCTGCCGCGGCCGGGCTCGCGGCGAACATCGTCATCCAGAACCGCCGCGCCGCGGATTCGATCACGGAGGACGAGCGCGCCTTTTACGAAAACAGCCGGAACCTCACGTGGTGGTGGGTCGTCGGCCTGTACGGACTGACCCTGGCGGACGCCTACGTGGACGCCCATCTCTGGCATTTCGACACGGGCCCGGAGCTCGGACGGGGGGCGACGGGGGTGCGGTTGTCCGTCAATTTCTGATCCCCTGCAGGAGAGGAATTCATCGGCGGCTGATGATTGAAAATTGACGATATCCGATCTGAAAAGCCGGTCATGGAATGTCCCTTCCCGGCATTCCGATCGAAAATCGTCAATGGTCACTACTTCGATCGGAAATGATTTTTTAAGGATCCTGCGGATAAAACCAAACCACAACGGATGGAATGGAACAGGATGATCACCCGCGAAGCAGCGCTGGACCTTGTCCGGAAAAACGTCTCCAACAAAAACCTGATCAAGCACATGCTGGCGGCCGAGGCGGTCATGCGGCGGCTGGCCAGGCATTTCGGCGAGGACGAGGAGCCGTGGGGCCTGGCCGGTCTTCTGCACGACCTCGACTACGACCGGACCGCGGACGATTTCCCGAAGCACGGCATCGTGACGGAAAAGATGCTTGAGGGAAAGGACGTGCCCGAGCCGGTGGTGTACGCCATCAAGAGCCATCCAGGCCACTTCCCGCGCAAGTCCCGGCTCGACCAGGCGCTGTACGCGGCCGATCCGGTCACGGGACTCATCGTGGCCGCCGCCCTCATGCACCCGACGAAAAAGATTCGCAACGTGGACGTGGAATTCATCGAGCGGCGTTTCGACGAAAAGCGATTCGCCGCGGGCGCCAACCGCGACCAGATCCGTTCCTGCGAGGCCATGGGTCTGCCGCTCCGCGATTTCATCGGCCTCTCGCTCGAAGGGATGCAGTCCATTGAAGCCGAGCTCGGCCTTTAAAACAGCCGTCAAGCCGGCCCTGTCTCTTATACACATCTGACGCTGCCGAC
>JAUCQC010000295.1 GCA_030372965.1 bacterium | reverse complement strand
GGCGCGGCCCGGCCGCAGGCCGCGGCCGAGCCCCCCCCGGGCCGCGGGACCTTCCTCCCCCGCCGGATCGCGTTCCGTCCCGGCTCACGGTCTGAACCTCCGGCCGCGGACCAGGGCCGCGGCGCTCAGGAGAGCCGCGAGCCCGGCCGCGGCGAAAACAGCGGCCGGAAGTGCGGGTTTCGCCCCGGTCGCGTAGGAATGCATTCCGGACAGGTACAGATTCACGCCCAGGTAGGTCATCAGCACCGACCCGAAGGCCCACAGGCTGCCCGCGTTGAACGCAGCGGGTCCCCGGAGGCCGGGGACGAGCCTGAAATGGAGCACGCCCGCGTAGAGCAGAATCGTGACCAGCGTCCAGGTCTCCTTCGGGTCCCAGCCCCAGTACCGGCCCCAGCTCTCGTTCGCCCACACGGCGCCGAGAAAGTTGCCGATGGTCAGCAGGACGAGACCGACGAGGAGACATCGTTCCGTGACCGCGGTCTGGCCGAGTACGGCGCGCCGCGTCCTTTCCCTCTCCGGCAGAACGAGGAGAACCAGGTTGAAGACCGCGAGAACGGCGCCGAGCCCGAGAAAACCGTAGCTCGACGTGATGACCGAGACGTGGATGATCAGCCAGACCGATTTCAGAACGGGCGCGAGCGTGTTGATCTTCGGATCCATGGCCGGCGAGGCCGCGGCGAGCAGAAAGAGACCGGACAGGATGCCGGCGGCCGCGAGCGCCGGCCGGTTCCGGCCGCCGAACAGGGTCCCCGCGAGCAGACCGGCCCAGGCGATGAAGACCATGGTTTCGTACCGGTTGGTCCAGGGCGCGTGTCCGGACACCCACGCGCGCAATCCGAGACCGCAGGTGAGCGCCGCGAAGCACGCCAGGAGCGTCACCGTCAGGACCTTCTCCGCCGTCTTCCAGGGACGGTCGTGGCGAAAGGACGCGATCACGGAAAAAATTAGGAGACCGAGGCCCGCCCAGAAGACGACCTGAGCCAGACGGGCGGGCCCGTCGAGTCTGTTGTGGAGAATCTCCATCTTCAGTCTGCGGCTTCCGGGATGGGAACGGCCTCCATGGGATGCCTGAAAATCCTCCAGCGCGGACACCAGTGAATCCGCCCGATTCCAGTCGGACCTCAGGCCGGCTTCGCGCATGGCGCCGGCCCATCCGGCCGCGAAGGCCGCGGCCGGGTCAGGCGCGGTTTGCAGCCTTTTCTCCGCGGCCTCCGCCGTGACCCAACGGCCGGCGGGATCTCCCGGAACGGGAAACAGCCGGTAACCGGAGGCCGGACTGAAATCCGTTTTCTCCCCGGTCTGGAGAACAGTGTCCGGCCGGACGAAAAGCAGGAAGGCGATCCGGTCCGCGTCTCCGCGTCCGTGATTCCCGAGACCCGGAACGGACCGGATCCATTCAATCGTCATGGACTGAAGCGGCTTGATGCGTCCCTGATTGTCCTGCACCGCCAGCCTGCCGAAGTGTCTCTCGAAAGCGGATCTGGACACGGTACGGCCGCGGAAACCGGATGTCCCGGCGGAGGAGCCACCGGCCCGGCCGGCTGCCGGAGCGGACAGCAGGAACAGCAGGGACAGCGCAACGCCCGACCCGGCGCGGACTGCGCGGCCCAGGGTCCGGAACCGGCCGCCCGGTGAAAACAGACTGACGAGCAGAAACAGACCGAGCAGAACGTACCCGGCATACGTCGGAATCATGCCCGGGTCCCGGGACACGGTCAGGACGGTTCCCATCTCGTCGTCGTCGTAAGAGGACTGATAGAACCGGTATCCGCGATGACGCAGAATGTGGTTCATGAAAATGGAATACGGTTTTTCCGCCGCGACCGCGGTGTCGATCACGGTCACGTCGCTCGTGAAACCCGACGGCTTCATGGACCCGGGGTACCGGTCCACGCGGAAATCCTCCAGCCGCAGGCTGAATGGCAGCCGGACCGGTTGGGAGGTCTTATCCGAAATCACCGTGTCGGACGCCTGGCCCTCGCGTATGTTCATGGATCCGGAAAATCCGAAATGACGCGTGATCGCCGCGCCGGCCAGGATGAACAGAAAAGCCAGGTGGAAGAGAAAAACCGTCCTTTTCCCCTTGCGCCACAACCGTTGCCGGATCAGGGTCGCGGCCAGATTCAACCCGACCAGGGCGAGGAGGATTTCGAACCAGAAGGCGTTGTACACCGCGGACCGCGCCGCCTCCGTTCCGCTCCGCGCTTCGATGAAGGTCGCTGCCGCGATGGATATGGCGAAAATCAGGGCCATGATCAAGGCGGCGGTCATGGAGAAAAACGATCTGGAGATGGATTGGATGGAGCGGGAAACAGCAGAGGCCGGCGTCGGTTCCGATTTCTTCTCACCTTCGGGCGTCATTCAGGATTCTCCGGAAATGTACGGATGGGGCGTGCGGGTTTGCTTTTCATTTGTGCAAAGGTAATCATTTCAAGGGATTGGGTCAAGGGGAAAACCGTCACGACCCCGGGGTCAACCCCGTGGTCGCAATTATCCGTGTGTGTGCCGGGCGGAAGCAGGTTCGTTCTGCGTCCGAACAACGCGCCCGTGTCCGCTTCATCACAGATACTGCTGAAGCGCCCCGCTTCGCGAATGCCTGCGGAGTTTGCGCAGTCCCTTCTCCTTGATCTGTCTCACGCGCTCGCGGGTCAGGTGGATTTGATTCCCGATTTCCTCCAGATTCAGGCTCCTGTTGTTGTCCAGACCGAAATACAGACGGATGACCCGGGCCTCCCGCTCCGTCAGCGTGTCCAGGGCCTTCCGGATTTCGTCGCGCAGCGATTCCACGGCCAGGCGGGCGTCCGGGGCGGACTGATGCTCGTCCTTGACGACATCCAGCAGGCACGTTTCGGAATCGTGGCCCATCGGCGCGTCGAGAGAATACTGCTTTCCGGACAGGCTCAGGTGATCGATGACATCCTGCGCCTCCAATTCCATCTGTTCGGCGATTTCCGAAATGCTGGGGTCCCGGCCATATTCCTGTTCGAGCGCGACGCAGGCCTTGCTGATGCGGTTCAGCGTCCCGATACGGTTCAGGGGGAGCCGGACCACCCGTGAATGCTCCGCCAGGGCCTGTTGAATCGACTGCCGTATCCACCATACCGCGTACGAGATGAACTTGAAACCCCGGGACTCGTCGAAACGCCTCGCGGCCTTGATCAGCCCCACGTTTCCCTCGTTGATGAGGTCGGCGAAGGACAATCCCCGGTTCTGATACTGCTTGGTGACGCTCACGACAAAACGGAGATTGGCCGTGGTCAGCTTTTCGAGCGCTTCCTCGTCTCCCTGCCGGATGCGCCGGGCGAGCTGGATTTCCTCCTCGGCGGACAACAAGGGGACATTCCCGATCTCCTGGAGGTATAAATCGAGGGATGAGTTGGCTCTGCTCGGTCGGCTATTTATCATCGGAAGGTGGAATCTCCTCGGATCAGCGCTGGTCCGTCATGTGGCGGCATGATTCGGCGGTCAAACTTTTTTGCAGCGAAAGAGGGATAAATATCTGTCTCTTATACACATCTCCGAGCC
>JAUCQC010000294.1 GCA_030372965.1 bacterium | reverse complement strand
CCCCCCCCCCCCCCCCCCCCCCCCCCCCCCCCCCCCCCCCCCCCCCCCCCCCCCCCCCCCCCCCCCCCCCCCCCCCCCCCCCCCCCCCCCCCCCCCCCCCCCCCGGCCGAAGAGGCCGCCCGGGACTCGAATACTGCGTATCCCCAGGCGGGCAGGCTGAGGACGGATCCATCCCCGAGCGTTGTTTCTTCCGCGGTGAATACGTTTCTGTAAACGCCGTTGCAAGCGGTTCCGGAAAGGGTCGCGTTCAGGCCGTCGCCGGATAGGTTCAAGGCGGTCAGAACCCGATCCCCGTCCTTTTCCCTGAGAAACGCGAAGACCCGGTTTGAGTCCTGCGTCCGGATCCGCGTGAAGGACCCGCCCAATCCGCCGTTCCGGAGCGCCCGATTCTCCCGCTTGAGGCGGAGCAGCGGGCCGTATAGGCTGGACGCAGCCAGATCCCTCCAGTCGATCTCGTCCTTGTCGAAAAACTTGAGCCTCGCGTTCAGCCCGGCCTCCTGGCCGCCGTACACCAGCGGCATGCCGTTGAACGTCGCCGCCAGAACGAAGAACGCATCCGCGGCCGGGCCGAACAGTTCGGACGGCGTTCCGTGCCAGGCGTTCTCGTCGTGGTTGGATGTGAAATACATCCGGTACTCGTCCGCCGGATAACGCCGCCGTTCCTCCGCCGTGTAGGCGTTCAGGTCGTCCGCGTCCGCTGTGCCGTCCGCGATTCTTTTCAGGACGCCGGACCCGAAACCGTACAGGCCCCAGCCGTAGGTCATGTCGAAACCCAGCGCGTGCCATTCCGGCCCGTCCGCCTCGGCGAGGAGGAAGAGGTCGGAGCGGGTCGATTTCAAGGCGGCGATCGCTTCCTCCCAGAAATCCCCCGGAACCATGGACACCGCGTCGCACCGGAACCCGTCCACGCCGACGTCCGTCACCCAGAACTTCATGGCGTCGATCATCCAGCCGCGGAGGTCCGGATTCGAATAGTCCAGCTCGATCACGTCGGTCCAGTTGGTTCCCGGAGGCGGGATGAAATCGCCATTCGAATTCCGGACATACCATTCCGGGTGCTCCGCGGTCAGGTCATTGTCCCAGGACGTGTGGTTGGCGACCCAGTCGATGATCGCGAACATGCCGCGGCCGTGGATGTCGGCGATGAGTTCGCGGAATTCATCGAGATCCCCGAATTCCGGGTTGACGTCCAGGTAATCCCGGACCGAGTATGGACTGCCGAGACTGCCGAGACGATTCTCGGCGCCGATGGGGTGGATCGGCATGAACCAGAGAATGCCCGCGCCCAGTTCCTGCAGACGGGGCAGTTCGGCTTTGAAGGCCCCGAACGTCCCTTCGTCCGAGTAGGCGCGGACATTGACCTCGTAGATGGAGAGCCCGGCGCTCCAGTCCGCGTGGTCGGGGCTTCCAGCCGGAACCGCTGCCGCGGGAATGATAAAAAAGGAAAGGACAATGAGTGCGACGCGCATCAGGCAACAATCCTATCGGGTGATGACGCCTGCGGCACAGGCGTGGCAGAATGAGGCCGCTGACCCGGAACCGGGAAACCGTTTATGGACAGCGGCCCGAACTTTTAAACATGCCGGCATACTGCGGTTAATATACGGTTTTTTATAGTCATGGTAAAGGAAAAACAGGACCTCCGCGAAAGGCCGTGGCGATCCTCCTGTTTTTCAGCGCGGGAGTGACAAAATATTACATTTACCGCTGGTTCGGCCCCCCGTATCCTCCCGGCCGACCGCGGCATTTTTCGCTTGAAATTGCCGGGAAAAATGTCAATATTTTCAAAACGCTCCGCCGCGGGTCGATCACCCGCTGACCTTCACAAGATCCCTCTCACAATCGACCGGAGGACACATGGGCACCAAATTCCGCCTCAGTATCATGATGTTCCTGGAATTCTTCGTCTGGGGGGCCTGGTACGTCACCGTGGCCAATTACATGGGCGAACTGGGGATGTCCAAATACGTCTATCTGGCCTTCACTGTCGGTCCGATCGGCGCCATTGTCTCGCCCTTCTTCTTGGGCATGGTCGCGGACCGCTTCTTCCCCACCGAACGCGTGCTCGGTGTGATGCACATCATCGGCGGCGTCGCGATGTTCTGCGCGCCGTTCGTCGTGTCGTCTCCGGCCGCCTTCATCGGCATGCTGCTGCTCCACATGCTGTGCTACCAGCCGACCATCGGCCTGGCGAACACCCTGGCCTTCCACCATATCCGGTCGCAGGAGAAGGAATTCCCCCTGATCCGGGCCTTCGGCACCATCGGGTGGATCGTCGCGGGCGTCCTGGTCAGCGGCATACTGGCCGCGGACAAGACCGCGATTCCGCTGCACGTGGCTGGCGTCGCGGGCGTGCTCATGGGCCTCTACAGCTTCACCCTTCCCCACACGCCGCCGCCTGCCGCGGGAAAAAAGACGTCATTCCGCGAAATCATGGGCATCGACGCCATCAGCCGGCTGAGCGGCCGCTCCTTCAACGTGTTCATCCTGAGCTCGCTTCTGATCTGCATCCCCTTGGCCGCGTATTACTCCTACGCGCAGATGTTCGTGGCCCACGCCGGTTTCGAAAAGCCCGGCTTCAGCCTGTCCTTCGGCCAGATGTCCGAGGCCGTCTTCATCGTGCTCCTGCCCTTCTTCTTCCGCTTCCTGAAGGTGAAGTGGACGTTGTTCGTGGGCATGCTGGCCTGGGTGCTGCGCTACGTGCTCTTCGCCCTGGGCGCGCCGGACGCGGTGGTCTGGATGATCTACGGCGGCATTCTGCTGCACGGCATCTGCTATGATTTCTTCTTCGTGACCGGCCAGATCTACGTGGACAAGAAGGCCTCGGCGGACATCCGGGGGCAGGCGCAGGGATTCATCGTCCTGGTCACCTACGGCATCGGCATGCTGATCGGCGCGCAGGTCACGGGCTGGATATTCAACGCCACGGTCACTGAGACCGGGGCCGCGGCGCTCAGTCAATGGCAGTCGTTCTGGTGGATTCCGGCCGGCTTCGCGGCCGCCGTCCTGGTCCTGTTCGGACTGCTGTTCAGGGACGATTCCGGATCCCCCGTTTCCCAAAAAGGAGGACGCTCATGAGACCCGTTTCCCGCGCCGCCGTTTCGACGCTCGCGGCCGCAGTTCTGCTCCCGGCCGCGCTGATCTGCGGACCGAAAGCGAAACCGGCCTGCTCCTGTGCCGGCCGTTATGACAGCGTCCGCATCAAGGAATTCAAGATCGCCATGCAGTGCTGGACGTTCCACAAATTCACGTTCGACGAGGCCGTGGAGAGGACAAAGGCGATCGGGATACGGTATCTCGAGGCGTATCCCGGACAGCCCCTGTCCCCCTCCTTACCCGGAGCCGTGTTCGACCACAGAATGAACGCGGAACAGAAGGACTGGGTGAGGAACCGCCTGAAGGAGGCCGGCATACGGCTCGTGGCCTACGGCGTGGTGTCCTTCGGACCTTCCGAACCGGAGGTCCGCGAAGTGTTTGATTTCTGCCGCGACATGGGCATCGAGGTGATCAACACCGAGCCGGCCTGGGAGGATTGGTCCGTGCTCGACAAGCTGGTGAAGGAGACCGGGATACGGGTTTCCATCCACAACCATCCCACAGGCTCGTCGTGGAGCCGGTTCGGCCTGCCCCAAACCGTTCTGGAACGCGTCAAGGGGCTGGACGAGCGCATCGGTTCGGGCGCGGACACCGGCCACTGGATGCGGTCCGGCGTCAACCCGCTGGAAGCCCTCCGCCTGCTCCGCGGCCGCATTGTGCACTGCCACCTCAAGGACCTGGACGCGTTCGGGAAAAACGACGCCCGGGACGTTCCCTTCGGTTCAGGCAAGGCGGACATCCGGAGCATCCTGGCCGAGCTGACGCTCCAGGATTACGACGGGTACCTGTCCATCGAGCACGAGAACGAGGCCGAGTTGATGAACCCGTCCCCTTCGATCTCGAAAGGACTCCTGTATATCGACGGCATCACCTATTTCAAGGGGTATATGCCCCTGATCAAGCGGTGGAACGGTTCGTACAACCTGCACGGTTGGAACCATTACGGCCCCGGCTATTTCCTGATCGACCCGAAAACCGGCGTTCTCACGACCCAGGATGGAATGGGCCTGCTCTGGTTCAGTGAGAGGATGTTCGGTGATTTCACGCTCGAGCTGGATTACAAGGTCTCCGAAGTGTTCTCGAATTCCGGAATTTTCCTCCGCGTGCCGGAAATGCCGTCGAGCGACGACTACATCTACAAGTCGTTCGAGATCCAGATCGACGACGCCTCGGCCGGAATCCACAACACGGCAGCCGTTTACGACGCCAAGGCCCCTTCGGTCAAGGCCTTCAACGGCCCCCGGGAGTGGAATCACTATAAAATCACGTTCCAGGGGAAACGCATCACAGTGG
>JAUCQC010000293.1 GCA_030372965.1 bacterium | reverse complement strand
GCGTCAGATGTGTATAAGAGACAGCCTCCATCGCGGCCGGGGGAATCACGCCGCGGCCGGCCTGAACTTCGCACACCGCGAGCTCGACGTCCAGCCACTTCCGGTAGCGGTTTTCCAGGCTCCAGACGGCCCCCATCTCGGGCAGGGTGTACCGGTCGATCACGTCAGCGCTCCTCCGGTTTGGGACTCAGAACCAGTCGATACAGCCTTCCGTTCCGGAAAATCCCCAGATCGACGGGCGTCACCGCGTCCGGGTCGAAGAGCTCGGTGAAATCCCGGACCACGTCCGCGCCGCGGACCGGCTTCTGGTTGACCGCGACGAGCACGTCCCCCGGCCGCAGATCCGAGCGGCCGGCCGGGCTTCCGGGCCGGATGCTTTCGATCAGCACTCCGTCGCGGCTGGAAATGCCGAGGCGCCGGGCTTCGGTCGCGCTCAGGGCCCGTATCCTGATTCCGGTCCATGACTCGCGCTCCACGCGTCCAACCGCCTTCAGGGCGGGCAGAATGGCCTTGACGCGGTGGATGGGAATCGCGAATCCGATGCCGATCGAGGTCTTTTCGTAATTGCTTCCGGAAATGATGAAGGCGTTGATGCCGATGCACTCGCCCAGACTGTTGACAAGCGGACCGCCGCTGTTTCCGCCGTTGATGGCCGCGTCCGTCTGGATCATGTCCCCGTACGAGCGGCCCTCGATGCGCAGTTCGCCCTTGAAATTCATGCCGGTCGCGCTGACCACGCCGACGGTGACCGTCGGCTTGGAGTTGACGTCGAACAGGCCGAACGGGTTGCCCAGGGCGATCACCCACTCGCCGATGAGAATGTCCCGTGAATCGCCCAGCGGGATGAACGGGAAGCGGGTTCCCTCGATTTTCAGGAGGGCGATATCGAACAGGAAATCCGACCCGACCAGCCTGGCCGTATACTGTTTGCCGTCCGTGGTCGTCACGATGATCTTGGACGCTTCGTGGACCACGTGCTCGTTCGTGAGGATATAGCCGTCCTGGGAAATCAGGAATCCGGAGCCGAGCCCCTGCACGCGTTCGGTCATCTCCTGGGGTTCGAAGAACATGCGGAAAAACGGATCGTCGAAAGGAGACGACACAACCCGCTGAATCTGGGTCACGTTGATGCCGACCACGGCCGGGCTGACATCCGCGACGGCCCGGGTGATGGCGTTCCTCCGCGACTGGCTCACCGCGTCAGTAAGGTCCGCGCGGGTCTGCGCGTAGGCGGCCTGCCCGGGGGCGGGCGGAAGAGTTCGCGGTCCGGACTTCTGCCCGCAGGCAGTGACCATCAAGGCGGCGGCACAGAGCGGACCGAGGGATCGTTTCAAGTTCATGCGATGGTTCCGATTGACATGACCGGTTCTCAGTATTCCACGCGGACCAGAAAAAGGCCGTGCGGCGGAGCCGTGGGCCCGGCCTTTTCGCGGTCTCCGGATTCCAGAACGGCGCGGAAACCGTCCGGCGTCAGGGCGCCCCTGCCCACCTCCACCAGCGTGCCGACAAGAATCCGGACCATGTGGTGAAAAAACCGCACGGCCGCGATCTCGAACCTCACCGTGTCCGCCTCCGCCTGCCACCGGACCGAATGCACCTCGGATTCATACCGGTCCTCTTCCGGGTCCCGCTTGCAGAAAGCCGTCCAGCGGTGGAGCCCCTTCAGGCACTCGGACGCGGCCGCCATGGCGTCCACGTCGAAACGGGTTCGGGGATGCCACGCGTACTGTCTTCCCACGGCCAGAGGCGCGCGGGAGAGCGCGTATCTGTAAACCCGGCGGCTGGCGCGCCGCCTGGCGTCGAAACCGTCCTCCGCTGTCTCCACGGACCGGACTCGGATGTCGGCCGGCAGCATGGCGTTCAGGGCGCGTTGCACCGTTTCCAGCGGGTACCGGGTGTCCGCCCTGCAGCTCGCCACCTGTCCGAGCGCGTGCACGCCGGCGTCCGTCCGGCCGGCGCCGACAACGGGCACCGGAACGCCGAACAGGCGCCCCAACGCCGCTTCCAACTCCGCCTGCACGGTGCGGCCTCCGGGCTGTCTCTGCCAGCCGTGGAAATCCGACCCGTCGTACTCGAGCACCAGTTTATAGGTGCGGTTGAAGCTCCCCGCGGCCCCGCTGCGCGGGACCAAGCAATTATATGCCTTCTGGTTGAAGGCCCCGCTTTGCGGGATCAAGCGATTATATTTATGAATTATTGAAGACAAGCCGCGGGCCTTCAATCAGAAAGAATCTTGTTGCTTGGTCCGGCGAAGCCGGGGAATGCGCTCGCTATCAGATTCAAGCCTCATCCCGCGGGGAAAAAAGTCGGTCTGCCGAGAAGCGCATCCGCGGTCAGCGTCGCGGCGGCGAGACAGAAAACGGCCGCGAGCGCCATCCCGTCCGGCTTCCTGAAGGCCAGCGGCCGGAACTGTGTGCGGCCTTCCCCGCCCTGATAGCACCGCGCATCCATGGCCAGGGCCAGGTCCCCGGCCTTCCTGAAACTCGACACGAAGAGCGGGATGACCACCGGAAAAACGCCGCGTATCCTGGTTTGAAGCGATCCCCCGGTCCTGGCTCCCCTGGACAGCTGGGCCTTGCGGATGCGATCGGCCTCGTCGATCAGAAGCGGTATGAAGCGGATGGAGATCGAGATCATCAGCGCGATCTCATGGGCCGGAATTCCGAAACGCCGGAAGGGCTTCAGGAAGCGTTCGATCGCGTCCGTCAATTCCATCGGGGACGCGGTGAGGGTCAGGCCGTTCGCGAAAATGAGAAGCACGGCGATGCGGAGCGAATAAAAAAGGCCGGCCGCCAGCCCTTCGCGTGTGACGGTCCCGATTCCGGCCGGCAGCCGCAGCCACGCGGTTCCCTCGGTCGTGAACGCGTGTATCAGCAGGGTCAGGCCAAAAAGCCAGAGAAAAGACCGGATGTTCCTGAACGCGATGGCCGGCGAAAGTCCGGCCAGCCTGAAAATCGCCAGGCCGGCCAGTCCGTAGCAACCCAGGACCAGGCCGTTCCGCAGGAGCAGACAGAGCGTCATCGCCGCTCCGAAAAGCACGATTTTTGAGCGCGGATCCAGGCTGTGCACCGGTGAATTCCGGGGCGCGTATTGTCCCAGAGTGATGTCCCGCAGGGCCATGTGGGGCGATTTTTCCTTAAATAACAGTTTTCGTGAAATTTAACCTAATAATATACGATTTTTTAATAGAAAGTCAACCGGATTATCCGGCCATAAACGAGAAAACCCTTGACTTTTTTAGGTTTTCCGGTTATGTTAAAACGATTTTTCCCCCGTCCAGAACCCGATTTTCACCCCCTGAACAGCGAGGAGAAGGCCCCATGAAGGCGAAACCACCCGCACCCAAAACTTCGCGACCCTTCGTACCGGAATCCTCCAGGATGCGCGAATTCTCTCTTCGTTCCATTCTGATCGGCGTGGCTCTGGCCATGGTGCTGGGATCCGCAAACGCCTATCTCGGTCTCAAGGCCGGAATGACGGTGGCCGCGACGTTCCCGGCGGCGGTCATCTCCATGTTCGCGCTGCGGCTTTTCCGCAACAAGGGAACCATTCTCGAGGAGAATCTCGCCAGAACCACGGGGGCCGTCGGAGAGGCGCTCGCCGCGGGCGCCATCTTCACCATTCCGGCGTTCGTCATATCCGGCGTGTGGGACAACTTCAGCTACACCAAGAGCACGCTCCTCATGCTGGCGGGCGGCGTTCTGGGCGTGTTGCTGGTGATCATTCTCCGCAAGACCATGATCCGCGACACGTCCCTGCCCTATCCGGAAAGCAAGGCCTGCGCGGAAATCGTCAAGGCCGGACAGGGCGGCCAGACCGGAGCCGCCTATGTCTTCAGTTCCCTCGGTGTGGCCGCGCTCGTGGAATTCTTCCGGAACGACAACGGCTTCAAACTCATCCGGGACACCCTGAACGCCTTTTTCCGGTTCCCGGCCTCCAAGATCAGCCTGCTGGATTCCAAAAGCCGCGTGCTCCAGTCGGCGGACGCAACCAAGGCGGAATTCGGATACAACGGCGGCATGCTGCTCCAGTCTCCGGCCGCGTCCCCCGCTTTTCTGGGAGTCGGCTACATTATCGGTTTCCGGCTGGCGGCCATCAATTTTTCCGGCGGCGTGTTCGGATGGCTCTTCCTGATGCCGGTGGTCCTGCTCATCATGGGAGGCGATCTTCAGCCTTTCGCGGATGTCTCCGGATGGACCGCGGTCGCGAAATCCGCCTACAACGCCACGGTCAAGCCGATCGCCGTGGGCGGCATGCTTGTGGGAGCGTTCTACACGCTGTTCAAGATGCGCAAGAACCTCGCGGGCGGCCTGAAGCACGGCGTCCAGGACATTCTCAAGGCGGGCAAGGGCGGCGAAAAGACGTCGCGCATCGACAAGGATCTTCCGTTCGGCCTGGTCCTGATCTCCGTCGGCGTCCTGATTTTCTGCATGGTCCTGCTGTACCAGAGTTTCAGCCACAACTGGGGCTCCGCGGCGCTGGCCGCCATCGTCATGGGCTTCGCCGGCTTCATGTTCGCGGCCGTGGCCGGCTACCTGGTCGGCATCATCGGCAGTTCCTCGAACCCAATCTCGGGCCTGACTCTGTCCACGCTGCTGATTGCCGCCCTGCTGATGGTGATGGTCGGGATGAAGGGCGATCCCGGCGTGGCCGCGGTTCTCGGCGTCGCGTCGGTGGTCTGCTGCGTGGCCGGCGTGGCGGGCGACATGCTCCAGGACTGGAAGGTCGGGTACATGCTGGGCGGAACGCCCTGGAAGATGCAGGTCGGCGGCCTGATCGGCGTGGTCGCCGCGGCTCTGGTCATGGTGCTCCCCATCATGCTGCTCCACAAGGCCAACGGCATCGGCAGCGAGGCGCTGCCCGCGCCCCAGGCCGGGCTCATGTCCATGATGGCCAAGGGCATTGTCGGCGGCGAGATGGCCTGGCCCCTGATCATCGCGGGCATGCTGTTCGCGACCGCCCTCATCCTCATCAATTCACCCTCCCCCATGCTCATTTCCGTGGGCATGTACCTGCCGTTCAACACCACGGCCGCGATTTTCATCGGCGGCCTGTTCAAGTACCTCACCGACACGCTCGCGAAAAAACGCATCCGCAGCGACAAGGACCGCGAGACCGTGGACAACACGGGACTCCTCGTCGCGTCCGGGCTCATCGCCGGAGAGGCGCTTGTGGGAATCCTGCTGGCCGCGTTCGTCGTCCTCAACATCAAGCTCGGCATCTCGGAATCGTTCCAGGGTTTCTGGTGGCTGGGCCTTCTGGTGTTCGGCCTGCTGGGAGTGCTGATGATCGGCGCGCCGCTGCGCGCGCTGAAATCCGGATCAGCCGGCAGGAAGCGGTAAAAGCGAAACGCACGGACTGGCTCACGGCCCGGCGGCCTGCCGCCGGACCTTCAGGGGTGAACGGATGGTGTCGCTGAAGAACGCGGTGTGGTCCGCGATACGGGACTGCCTTTCTGTTTCGCGGGATGAACGCGTGCTGGTGCTCTGCGATGAAACGCGCGCGGAACTGGCACGGGCTTTTCACGAAGCGCTCAGGACCTCGGCGACCGGAACGTGTCTTCTGACACTGCCACCGGACCCGGAATCCTACGCCGAATCGTCCAAGGGCCTGATCGCCCTGATGGCTGAGTTCGACGCGGTCATCCTGCTGACCCGGCGGTCCTGGCTGCACACCGAGGCCAGACGGCAGGCTAGCAAACACGGCACCCGCTTTCTCTGCCTCCCGGGCGCGACTCCGGACGCCCTTTGCCGCACGCTGACCGGGAAATACGCCGCCATTGTCGAAAAGAGCCGCAAGATCGCGGACATCTTCACCATCGGCAAACAGGGCGTCCTGACCACTCCCGCGGGGACCTCTCTCCAGTTCTCCATCGCGCGCATGCGGGGCCTCGCGGACACGGGAATCGCGGCCGAGCCGGGGTCGGTCGCGTGCGCGCCCGGCGGGGAAGGCAGCATCTCCCCGATTCCGGAGAGCGTCAACGGGCATGTCGTGATCGATGGATCGTTCCCGGACATCGGCCCGCTGACCCGTCCCATGTGCGTGACGGTCCGGTCCGGATGCGTCCAGAGAATCTCGGGCGGCAAGGAGGCGGACAAGCTGAAAGTGCTCATGCGCAGGCAGGGAAAACCCGGCCGCACGGTCGCGGAAATCGGCGTGGGCACCAACCCGTACGCCGTGCTGACCGGCGTGTCGTTGGAGGACGAAAAGGTGCTGGGCACCGCGCACGTCGCGTTCGGCGACAGCCAGACCTTCGACGGAAAGAACGCGGCCGCCTTTCACCTCGACGGCATTCTGCTGAAGCCCACGCTCGACGTGGACGGGAAGCGGATCGTGGAGAACGGGGTGATTAACGTTTAACGGGGTAATAAAAACGATTTATGTAAGGTGGGCCTTCGGCCCACCTTTTTAATTTCCAACGGTGTCAATCGGTGGGCCTTCGGCCAACCCTACGGAGCAATTTCATTCAAAATCTCCGCCAGCCTCTCCGTCTGCCGCTTTCTGCTGAACTGTTCCGTCCAGGCGTCTGTCCGATATCCCACGGTGCGTTTCCCCTTTCCCTTCCTCCAATCGCGGTACATTCCGATCAGCGCGGACGCGATGCCGTCCGCGTCGCCCGGACGAACGACGCGTCCCCTTCCGCTGTCGAGGGTGATCCGGCCCGCCTCGCCGTCCGGCAGAACGCCGAGTATCGGCAGGCCGGAGGCGAGATATTCATACAGTTTCCCGGGAATGACGCCTGGACCTGATTCCGCTGGAAGAACCAGCAGAAGCGCGTCCGAACTGGACAGGTGCTTCAGGCTTTCCGCGTGTAGGACGTATCCGGTCTGTTTAACGAGTCCGTCCAGGCCATAACAGCGAATCATGCCATTCAGGTCCATGTCCGAAACCGATCCCACGAAGCGGATTTCAAACGCTTTCCGCAAAGCGGGTTCCAGCCGAAGGGCTTTGCCCGCTCCTGCAAGAAAAGTATCAGGAGGATGAACGGAATTGACTGTGCCGCTGTATGTGATCCTGAACCGATTCGATCGTTCGTGTCTGAAGTTCCGGAAATCCTCGGGGTCGAATCCGTTCGGGTTCCAGATGAAATCATCCGCCGGTCTACGGCTGAGGCACTGCATGTCCTTGAGCACTCGGGACGAGACTCCGGTGATGCGGTCCGCGTACTTGAGAATGAGACGAAGCAGGAATTCGTTCATCCTTCGGTGCGCCGGCGTGGGAACCCGGTCGAAAGGCTCCCGGTTCCAGCTGTCCCTGAAATCCGCGATCCAGGGGATGCCGAGCCTGCGCCTCAGAAGGGTTCCGGCGAGGTGAGCGGAATGCGGAGGCGAAGTGGTGAATATCGCCTGAATCCTGTTTTTTTCAGCGGCCTGGAGTCCCGCGCGTACCGCGAACGGCAACCATCCGATTTTTGAATCCGGAACGAATAACCACGGCAGAATGACACGGTTGAGCAGGCCCGTCGAGTCGCCGGCTGATCCGGCCCCGGCTTTGGCTTGGCCCCTTGCCAGAAAAGCCAGTCTGAGCGGATCTAAAGATCCCGCGCGAATCACCCGCGCTTCAGCAATGTCCTTTTCCAGGGACCGGTCATGGCCGTGATACCGGACATCCTTCACGGTCAGAACGATCGGGTTCCACCCGAACTCCGGCAGATATTTGACGAATTTGACTGAACGCTGGACCCCTCCCATGCCCATGGGCGGGAAATAATAGGAGAGAAAAAGGATGTTGCGCATAGGGCGTGCCGTGTCTATCGACCTGAATGGACGGGGATCCGGTTTGGCTGACGCTTCATCCGGTCAATCGTTTCAGCCACCGCCTGAAAGTCCGGATTTCCCCCTGCTTGAAAAACCGGACAGCCAGAAGCATGGGCAGAGCGGCAAGCAGAAGGCCAACTCTCAGCCAGGCGGAATGTCCGGCAGGCGTAAAGGTTCCCAGTATGTACAGGAATGCCGTGACCGCGGCGATTTTAAAAATGCGGCCCCATTCATAGGGAATCGGGTACAGTTTGCGGTTGACAGCCCACAGAAGGCCGGCCATCACCGCATACGCCAGTGTGATGGACCAGGCAGCCCCATGAATGCCGAACAGGGGGATCAACAGAATATTGCCCGCGACAGCGACCAGAGCGCCTGTTCCTGTGATAAAAGGAAGCCATGCGGTCTTTTTCTTCAGGTATACACCCACGATGAAGTTGGCGTACGCGCCGTAAAACACGTAGGCAAGCAGGATGGGCGGAACGATTGAAAGGCCCGATGTAAACTCAGCCCCGATCAGCCTGAAGCCGAAAAATGAGATTCCCCCGATTTCCCTGATAAACAGAGAGAATAACAGGAAGAGAAATCCTGTCACAGCGGCGAAGTAGGTCAACACCCTGCCAAAAACTGCGGGCGCGTCTTTTTGTTTCGCGGTCGAGAGGAAAAAGGGATGCCAGGCGAAACGGAAAGCGGCCACGACCAGGGACATGAACATGCCGAACTTGGCGCCCGCGCTGAAAAGACCGTTCGCCTCAGGTCCTATCATGCGGTCCACGAAAAACCGGCTGATCTGGTCCATGATCACCACGGCCAGAGTGGAGGGAACATAGGGAATGCCGAAACGCATCAGTTCCGCGAGAACGGGTTTGGAGAAAACCGGCCTCAGCCAGCGGATGAACAGGCGGGCGGTTGAAATGAGGGTTAAAACCGATGCGATCAGGTTCGCCCAGAAAATACCCTCGATGCCCATGCCCATGCGAACCACGAATACGAGATTGAGGACCAGAGTGGCGACGATGTTGAACGAGTTCTGGAGCACGAATTCAACTGGCTTCTCCTCAGCCCGCAGGGTCAGGAAAGGCAGGAGCCGGAGGGCGTCGGCCAGGCATATGCCGGCCGACAGCCGGATTAAAGTCGCGAACCGGTCCGAGCGGAATATGATTCCGGAGAAAAACCCGGGATTCAGGAGGAGTACGGAGGAGAAAATCACGCCTGTGATGAAAATCATCCAGAAGGCGGTGCTGAACACACGCTCCTTCTCCCTGCGGTCCGCTCCGAGTATGAAGAAACGGAGGAAGGCCACGTCCAGGCCGTAACTGAACAGCACCTGCAGTATGGCCAGGGTGGAGAAAAGGAGCGTGGCGCGACCGTACTGGTCCGGCGGGAGGCAGTTCGTGTGTATGGGCAGGAGCAGAAAACTGATGGACCGGCTCACGATGTGGCCGATGCCGTAAACCGCTGAATGACGCGTGAGACGCTTGATGGATTGAAGCATTTATTCCGTTATCCTATATGGAAGGGGACGGACTCGGAGAGTGTTGCCGCTTCAGCGGACCAGGACAAGTTTGCGGGACGCGGCCAGTCCCTGTCCCGACACGGTCAGGATATAGACGCCGCTGGCAAGAGACCGTCCCGAATCATCCGTCCCGTCCCAATGAAGGAGGGTCCTGCCGGGACTGAGACTCCCCTTCGTAAGCGATCGGATCGTCCGGCCGGATGCGTCCAGAATCCTGACGGTCAGAGTCCCGCCCGCAGCCGGGGATGACGGCACGTTGACCGCGAAGGACGTGCCCCCGTTGAAAGGATTTGGAAACGCGTTTTCCAGAGTCCAGGAAGCGGGAATGGCGGGCTCCGGCCGGTCCCCGATTCCGGTCAGACGCATGGCTTCAAACGCGTCCATGGCTCCGTATCCCCAGCGATTGTGCCAGAAATCGGACCCCATGGCGGGAGTCTTTCGGCAGGACGCGATCAGAATGCCCTTGATCTTCGAACTGGTCAGGGACGGGTCCTTTTCTAGCATCAGGGCGATCAGCCCGGCGACATGGGGAGCCGACATGCTCGTTCCCTTTTCGGCCCAGTGCACACTGTCATCCGCGGTCAAATGATCCGCGGGACGGTCGCTGATATTCCTGGACAAGGTGGACAGAATATACTCGCCCGGAGCCGCGAGTTCCGGCTTTGCCGTGGAAGAAGAGCCGCGCGTGTTGGGCCGAGCCCCTCCCCCGCTCGAGAAGGCGGAAATGGATCCGGTCGTGATGCCGGCGTCCGTGTACGGGTTCGTGAACCCCAGGCAGGGCCATGTGTTTCGCGAGGTGAAGGACGCGACCGTGATTGCCAGCCGCGCGTGGCCGGGTTCGACGAGAAGGGTGGTGAAATCGACGCGGTCCGTCAGCGCCGCGTTCATGGTGGATTCGTACAGCCACCCGTCGAAACGGCCGGGCTTGCCAGTGAAGTCGAGCCGCCACACGCCGGTCGCCAGCGCGTCGGTCACGACAGGCCCGGACCGCCTGTCCGCGATTCGGATCCGCATTTCACAGTCGTCATTGTCCGGATCCGGTCCCGCGGACGCGTTGTCCACTGTGATGACTCCCTCGGCAGTGTCCCAAACGCCGATGGAGGAGTTCGGGGGTAAAGGGCCGTATGAAACGCCGGAGGGGGTCACCACTGAAACCGTCAATCCGGTGTACGGCGGGGACCAGATGTCAAATCGCACCCCGTCCTCGGTTCCCGCCGTATTGGAGGGAACGCTGAAAGGAACGCTCAGGCTGTTGGATACCGGGGAGTCGAACTGTCCCTTGAAGTGAATCGGCTTGTCCCCGTCGTTCCCCGCCGCGATCACGACCGCCCTCCCCCCCCCTCCGAGCAGGCTGTTGATCGATTGTTCCAGCGGCGCCGTGCCGTCGTGCGGGCCCTCCTGGCTGGATTTCCCAATGCTGAGATTCACGACCGCGGGTTTGCCGTGCAGTTCCGCCTTGGCGAAGATATAGGAGAGGGCCTGCGCCACCAGAGTCTCGTCTATCGGCGCGGTGCCGGTCCGGACGACGATCAGGTCCGCCTCCGGCGCCATTCCCGTGTAACGGCCTGACGCCTTTCCGTTGCCTGTTCCGCGGCCGTTCCCAGCGGCGATGCCTGCCACATGCGTCCCATGACCGGACTCGTCCCCGGCGCGGACCTTTCCTGCGGGCGAGCCGTCGATTTCATCGTCGATGTCAGCACGGGTATATTCGCTTCCGGTTCCGAAAGGCGACGGATGCGGGCCCGCGGGATCGGTCTGATCCCACAGGTACAGGACGCGAGACCGGCCGTCCGGCCGGATGAAATCCGGATGGGACCAGTCTATTCCGGAATCCACGATGCCGACAATCACGCCCGCGCCTGTCGGACCTGTGTCCGGGCCCGGCCGCACGCGGTCCATCCCCACGGCAGGAAGGCTTTCGTCCAGCAGGAACCTGCATGCGGAAGGGGATTCAATCCATTTCACATTCGGATCCGACGCAAGACTACGGATGGCCGCCAGTTTCACTCGAGCGATGGCGAGATCACCATGAACCGATTCCACTCGGATACCAGGGACGTAAAGCCGTTTCGGATCTTGCAACCGGACCCAGAGCCGCAGTGGTTCCTGGGTTTTCATTCCGGAATCCGCCATGCCCACACCGCTCATCATTTCCCTCAGACGCGGACCGAGTTTGCGGCTGGTATTGCTATATGAACCGGATCCGTCTGTGAGTAACAGGACGGTCCATACAGCGATAACACCCGGGATTATTGGCTTAAAGTAGCGTTTCATCTGTCTTCTGACTATTGACGGGTTTCAAGCACTACCCCACCCCTGGATTCCCGCGTCCGCGGGAATGACATTTTTTATGGTTTAGGGGCATTACCCGATAGATTTCTCTTATTCTGCGTTTCATTCCCTTCCGCTTCCAAGCGGGGATGACGTTTATGATAATGAGTGCATTACCCTATTCATCATTCTCTTTATCCGTGTCAATCCGTCCCATCCGCGCCGATCCGCGTTCCATTCATTTATCTATCCGTGTTCCTCTCTGCTCTTTTCTCTCCCGTGGATGAAACGTGGTGATCACCTCGCGCAGGAACTCCCGGTCCAGATGCGTGTAGATCTGCGTGGTCGAGATGTCCGAATGGCCCAGCAGTTCCTGGACGGACCGCAGGTCCGCGCCGCCCTCGAGCAGGTGGGTGGCGAAGGAATGGCGGAACGTGTGCGGGCTCACGGTCTTGCCCACGCCCGCCTCGGCCGTCCTGGCGCGTATGATTTTCCACACGGCGAAACGCGTGAGCGGCCTGCCCTTGAGGCTCAGGAAGAGCCGGTCGCGGCTCGATCCGGCCTTCCATTTGTCGGAACGGATGGATTCCCTGTAGCGACGCGTGAAATGAAGCGCCGCGTCCCCGACCGGCACGATGCGCTCCTTGCTCCCCTTGCCCAGCACCCGCACCAGCCGCTCCCGCTCGTCGAGATCGGCCAAAGTCACGGTGATCAGTTCTGTGACGCGCAGGCCCGTGGCGTACAGAAATTCCAGAAGGCTCCGGTCGCGCAGGTCCTTCGGCGTGTCGCCGCCGATGCCTTCCAGTATCCTGAAGACTTCGTGTATTTCCAGAACTTCCGGCAGCTTGCGGCCCCTGCGGGGGATGTCCACGGGCCCGGTCGGGTCCGCGGACGCGGCCTGTTCGGACAGGCAGAACCGGTGGAACATGCGTATGGCCGTGAGGTTGCGCGCCACGCTCGACGCGGCCATGCCGAGATCCGTCAGCATGGCGATCAGGGCCCGGACGTGTTCCGTCCCGATTTCCGCGGCATTCAGAACGCCCCGCTCTCTCAGGAACCGGAAGTAGCGCTTCAGATCGTTCCGGTAGGCTTCGGCCGTGAGCGGAGACAGCCCGCGGTCCAGGGACAGATGCCCGAGAAAGCGGGACCCGAGCCGCTCCAGGTCACCCGGGCCGGACGGAGAGGAAGGGGTTGTGCTTTCTTTCGAAGCCAATGTCGGTCGGTTCTCCGTGCCCCGGATACACGCGGACGCCGTCCTGCAGGACCATCAGTCCGCTCCGGATGGATTGAAGGAGGAGCGCCTCGGAAGACCCGGGGAAGTCGCTCCTTCCGATGGATCCCCTGAACAGCGTGTCGCCCGCCAGAACGAACGCCCCAGCGTCGTAACAGACGCCGCCGGCCGTGTGACCCGGGGTGTGGATCACGCGAATCCCGTCCCCGGATCCGAATGGAATGACGTCCCCGTCTTCCAGAAAGCCGTCCGCCGGCTCCGTCCGGATGTCGAGTCCGATCCAAAGGGACAGGTTGGCCTCCGGACGAAACAGCATTTCCGCATCCGCCGGATGGATCCACACCGGGGCGGAACGCCGTGAGCGGAAATCCGCGACACCCGCGATGTGGTCGAAATGGCCGTGGGTCAGCAGAATGCGTTCAACAGTCAGTTTTTCCCGATCCAGAAACCGTTCCACGGTTCCGCCGGGTTCGGCCGGATCGACCAGGACGCAGGTTTTCCGGACAGGATCGGTCAGAACATAGGTGTTGGTCTCAAGCGGACCGCACGCGAAACGCCTGATTTCAAGGGAAGCGGCCGTATTCAGGACTCCCCGGCCGGCACCGACGGTACCGACAGCGGGCAGGAGCGCACGCACACGCCGCAGATGTGCACGCCGATTCCCCTCTCCCTGGAAAATTCCGTGAGCCGGGCGTGGCACAGGTCGAGCCTGTAGTCACCGGGCTCCGGACCGAGGGCTCCGGCGGGACAGGCCCGGACGCAGAGATCGCACGAGCCGCACCCGAAATCCGCGGGAACGCCCGGTTCAAGCGGAACGTCGATGAGCACGGTGACGAAGCGGACGGCTGAACCGAAACGCCGGGTCACGGTCAGGTTGCTCCTTCCCCGCCACCCGAGTCCCGCGGCCTCGGCGATCATCCGGTGCGACAGATGGCCGCGATTCGCGCTCCAGTCGACCATCTGGGAAGCGGGTATCGGGAGCGCCCGGCGGCCCAGGGCGGTCAGCCTCGCGGCCATGCGGAAGGCGATGCGGTCGAGCAGGTTGTTCGCCTGCTGATAGTGCCATTTGTAAAGGAGGGTGGGGCGATCGGTGATGCCGGACAGGACGGACGGGGAAAGGGGAACGGCGACGGACACCGCGCGGATCAGGCCGGCGGTTTCCCCCGCGGAAAGCAGGAAACGGCTCTTCAAACCGGCGATGTCCGCGATTCCGAAGAGAACGGCGCCGTCGCGGAAAGCCGGTTCGCGGAGAAACGCCTCGTCCACGACCGCGGACATTATCCGCCCGATTTCGGAAGAAGCGTTTCCGTGAGGGAGAGCGCCACGCCGGACAGCATGACTTCCGGGCCGAGACGCGTGAAATCACCGGACAGAAGGTCCGTGTCCACGTTGGCGAACAGGGAGCAGGCCGCCCCCTTCTCGATGATCAGGCCGGACAGTTTTCCGTCGTTCTGGCTCACAAAGGTCACCTCGCCCAGCATGTCGCTGGCGACGTAACCGGAGCAAAAATGCAGCTGCAGGTGCGAGGCCGCCGTATACACGGAGATGAGGTTCCCCTTCCGCTTGCCGATGGGGATGTCCGAATAAATCTCGAACGAAAGTCTTCGTCTTTCCTCCGCGTTCTCGAGCACCATGCGGTGACAGCGGTTTTCCGTGAGAAACCGTCCGCCGAGCACGGTCTCGATCCGCTTCAGATCGTCGTTCTTGAATGTGAACATCGCGAAGGGCCTTTCCCTTTTTGAGCTCAATGCGCCTCCGGGCCGGGCCCGGACAGCGCGCCTTCAATGGCTTTCCTCAGCTTCCGGACGGCTTCGCTTCGGTTCGGACTGCCGAACACGGCCTGGCCTGCGATCAGCACGTCGGCGCCGGCACGGATCACGGAGCCTGTTGTTTCGGGATCGATGCCGCCGTCCACCTCGATCAGGGGCCGCTTTGGGAGCGGTTCCAGCCGGTCGCGGAGGCGGCGTATCTTTCCGATCACGTCCTTCAGAATGGTCTGGCCGCCGAATCCCGGGTGCACGGTCAGGATCAGGACACGGTCCAGAATGCCGATCACGGGCTCCAGGGCGTCGATCGGCGTTTCGGGACGAAGCGCCAGGCCGACGCCAGCGCCCAGGCCGCGGATCCGTTCCACGGCCGAGACCGGATCCGTGCCGGTCTCCGGGTGAATCGTGAGCCCGTCGACGCCGGCCTCCCGGAAATCCCCGGCGAACCGGAGCGGATCGCTGATCATCAGGTGCGCCCAGTACGGAAGGCCGGAGACCGGACGGACGGAGCGCACCACCAGCGGACCGAGGGTCAGATTCGGCACGAAATGGCCGTCCATCACATCGATGTGTATCCCGTCCGCGCCCGCGGCCTCCGCGTCACTGATTTCCGACCCGAGACGCGAGAAATCCGCTGACAGAATCGACGGGTATATTTCCACGCGGCGCAACGCTCACTCCACCCGGCTGATGGTCAGGTTCACGGCCTTGCCCTGGCTGACTTCGGTGCCGGCCGCCACGGATTGCGCGAGCACGGTCCCCGGCACCAGATCGAGGGACACTTCGCTCTCGATCCGGCCGGTTTCGAGCCCGGCCTCCCAGAGCATTTTGCGGGCGGTGTCGATGTTCTTGCCCACGAGTTTCGGCACGACGAAACGGGACGGCAGGTTGCCCCGGCTCACCGTGATGTCCACGACCGTCCTGGCCTCCACTTCGGTCTCGGGCGCGACACTTTGGCGGCAGACGACGCCCTGCGGGTAATAATCGTCGAAAGCGTACTGGATGCCCCCCAGGACGAGGGAGGCGTTGTTCAGAATGAAGGCGGCGTCCCGCTCGGACACGCCCACCAGCTGCGGCACGGCCACGGACCGCTCGCCTGAACTGACCGTGACGTAGATGCGGCGGCCGCGTTTCACTTTTGAATACGGCGGGGGATTCTGGAAAATGATCGTGCCCTTCGGGTAGTGGGAATCGGTCTTCTCCCGGTCCTTGATGATCCGGAAGCCGTTCGATTCCAGTATTTCACGGGCGCTTTCGAACGAATGCTCCGTGATGTCCGGCAGTTCGCGCTCGCGGCCGTACTGCGTGTACAGCGGCATGACGACCCAGTCCATGAGAAGCATCCAGACGAACAGGACGGCGACGGTCACCAGCCATCCCCGGATCGTCTGCCGGTTGCGGCTCCGCCACGCGCTGAATTTCGACATTCCATTCACTCCGTTTTAATCATGCGTACCGCGAACGCGCCGTCCGTGCCATGCTCGTCGGTGCGGGTTTCCGCGCATCCGCCTGAAACCAGCGCTTCCGGCAGAAAACGCGCCGCGTCGTCAATGCGGTAGGACGGGTGGCCCGAACGAAAGGCGTCGACGACGCCCCGGTTCTCCTCCTCCGTCACCGTGCAGGTCGAGTAGACCAGGACGCCTCCCGGTTTCAATATCCGATCCGCGGATTCGAGCAGCCTGGCCTGAACCCCCGTCAGACGCGACACATCCTCCGGAGTGCGCCTCCATTTCAACTCGGGCCTGCGCCGCACCACACCCATCCCTGAGCAGGGCGCGTCGAGCAGAACCTTGTCGAACGGTTTCCGCACCGCCGCGCCCCCGTCGGACGCGACCGGCCACACCGAATGCAGCCCCAGGCGCCGGACGCCGCGGCCGAGAAGCCGGAGCCGTCCCGGGTGCACGTCCGCCGCCAGAATGAGCGCCTGATCGCCGGATCGTTCGGCCGCGTGCGTGGTTTTTCCGCCCGGGGCCGCGGCCATGTCCAGGATCGTTTCCCCGGGCCGCGGATCGAGCAGACGCACGGCCATGCCCGCGCTGGGGTCCTGAACCGTGACACGTCCGTCCCGGAAAGCGGGCAGTTCCGTCAGGACGCCGGTCTTGCGCACGGTCAGGTACTCGTCGAGCCACGGAAAAGGCTCCGGTTCGAGGTTCTGTCCGGCCAGTTCGGTCAGGACCGCTCCCCGTTCCGTGGCGATCGTGTTCACGCGCAGTCCAAGACCGGGTCTCTCGTTTTCCGCCAGGCACATCCGTTCGGCGCGTTCCCGGCCGAACCGGCTGATCCGGCTCTCCACGATCCAGCGGGGGTGGGACCAGAGCACGGAAAGCGCCGCCGTTTCGTCCATGCCGGAAACGTCCACCGCCTCCCCTCTTCCGCGGATCACGGACCTCAGCAGGGCGTTGATCGTGGACTTCCACCGGCCGTGGAGAATTTCCGCGCCGAGACCGACGGCTTCGTCCACCGCCGCGTAGTCCGGCACCTTGGATAGAAAGAGAATCTGATACACGGCCGTTTCGCAGATTCGCCGGACGGCTTCAGGCGCGCGGTTCCAGTCCCCGCGGAAGCGGACTTCCAGGACCCGGTCGATCCGCCTCCACCAACGCAGGGTGCCGAAGACAATTTCTGTGCACAGCGCCTTGTCCCTCGTGTCGAGCGGATAACGCCGGAAGGCGTTCTCGAGAATCCGGTCCGCGTAACCGTCCGTGCCGAAGACGCGGCTGAGCGCCCAGACGGACAGCCTGCGCGGGCCGGGCCGGCCGGTCAACGGAAACGTCACGCGTCCGCCGCGCCGAGAACGGTTCCCGGCCGGATCCGGTGGCCCCGGAGAAATTCACCCGCTTCCATGGGCCTTCCGCATTCGAGCTGAAGGGAACGGATCTCGACGCCGCCCTGTCCGGCCGCGACCCGCAGGGAACCGCATCCGGCTTCAACGACCGTGCCCGCCGCGGCGCCCGCCGCTCCGTCCCAGGGACGGACTTCGCATAGCCTGAGCCGTTTGCCTTTCCAGAAGGTGTAAGCGCCCGGATGCGGGGACAGCCCACGGACGAGATTGAAGATGTCCCGGCCCGTCCGGGTCCAGTCGATGCGGCCGTGTTCCGGAAGGATTTTCGGGGCCGCGCTCGGTTCGCCCTGCTGTCGCGTGCGGACCGCGGTTCCGGTCTCGATGCGGCGCACCGTCTCGGAGAGGCATTCCGCGCCGATCACGGAGAGCCGGTCGTGCAACGCGCCGGCTGATTCCTCCGGACCGATCGGCGTGCGTCGCTGGAGAATCCAGTCGCCGGTGTCCATTTTGCGCTCGATGAAGAACGTCGTCACTCCGGTTTCCGTCTCGCCGCGGATGACGGCCCACTGAATGGGCGCCGCGCCCCGGTACTTGGGAAGCAGGGACGCGTGCAGATTGACCGCGCCCGCCGGCGGCATGGTCCACACCGCGTCGGGCAGGATGCGGAACGCCACCACGATGAAGCACTCGGCTTCCCAGCCACGGAGACCTTCCAGAAAATCCGGATCGTTCAAATCCTCCGGCTGAAGCACGGGCAGCCCGGCTTCGACGGCCGCGCGTTTGACCGCCGGCTCGCAGACCCGCAGGCCTCTTCCCCGCGGCCGGTCCGGTTGGGTCACCACCCCGGCGATCGTGTGACCGTCCGCGATCAGCCGTTTCAGCCCGGGAACCGCGAACTCCGGAGTCCCCATGTAGACCAGGCGCATCGCCGACCGCCCTCCGGCGCTCAGGCCTTCTTCAGCACCTGCGCGACAGCGGATCGGGTGACTTCGATTTTCACGTTATCGGCCACTTTCAGGATGATGAGGTTCTCCTTTTCCTCGAAGGCCGCGATGGTGCCGATCACGCCGCCGACGGTCAGAACACGATCGCCCTTCTGCAGGCTGTCGATCATCTGTTTCAGTTCCTTCTGCCGCTTGGCCTGGGGCCTGAGCAGGAGGAAATACATGATAACGATGATGGCGAGAAGCGGGAGAAAACTCAGCAGGGGATTCGCCTGTTTTGCGCCTTCCGCCGCCGGCGGCGCCATCAGGATCACTCTTTCGAACACGGGAACCTCCTTAAAGAACAATGAGTTGAACGGTTAACGCGAGTCACGGCCGTAATATACGTCAAAAAACGCATTTTTCCATGCTGAAAATCGGGATTGAAGGATTGCCTCCCGCGCCTCCCTGACCAAACGCATGAAAAAATAAAGGTTATGAATTGTCGCGAGCCTCTGGCCAAGCATTTCGCCTGAATGGAGAAGATGCCGCATGTAGGCGCGGCTGAAGTGTGTGCAGGTATAACACCCGCATCCCGGATCAACCGGACTGAAGTCCCTCTCGTATGTCTTGTTCTTGATGATGAGTTTACCGGTCGCCGTGTACACCGTTCCATTGCGGCCGTTACGCGTGGGTATGACGCAGTCGAACATGTCGATGCCCAGGCTGACGGCCTCGATGATGTCCTCGGGTTTGCCCACACCCATCAGGTATCTGGGCCTGTCCTGCGGGAAAATGCCGGTGCACAGTCCGGTCATCTCCGCGCGCAGGGTTCCGGGTTCGCCGACGGCCAGCCCGCCGACCGCGTACCCGTCGAAATCCATATCCACAAGCCTGGCCGCGGATTCTTTCCGGATCTCAGGGATCACGCCGCCCTGCGCGATGCCGAACTGGTATCCGGGCCAGCCCATGGTCCGCCTGACGTTGAGAAACCGGGACCTGCACCGCTCCGCCCATCTCAACGTCCGCTCGTGGGCTTTAATGACCGTCTTCTCGTCGGCAGGAAAACCGACGCACTCATCCAGCACCATCTGGATGTCCGACCCGAGCGCGGTCTGGATGTCCACCGCCTTTTCAGGTGTGAACCGGTGCCTGGATCCGTCCAGATGGGATCGGAACGTGACCCCGTCGTCATTCACCGTCCTGAGCTCGGAGAGGCTGAAAACCTGGAATCCGCCGCTGTCCGTGAGAATGGGATAGGGCCAGCCGATGAAACGGTGCAGGCCGCCCGCTTCGGCCACCAGGGCCTCTCCGGGACGCAGATATAGATGATAGGTGTTCGCCAGGAGCAGACGGCTACCGAGGGCTTCAATCTCGTGCGGGGACACGGATTTCACCGTTCCCTGGGTGCCCACGGGCATGAAGACCGGGGTTTCCACATCGCCGTGACCGGTTCGGATCAGCCCGGCGCGCGCCCGGGTGTGTGTGTCGGTGCGAATCAATTGGAAGAACAATCGGACTCCTCAAACCTGCGACCGCATACGCGGTCCGGCATCGGACCGGGCGGAGGCGATTCGGAAACCGGCGCGAGACCCGCGTCTCCGCCATCCCGCCGGAAGTGTTTTCCCGGACCGCGTCTACGGCTTCTCTGCCGGAGTCGCCCTTCCGATCCGCGTCTGACTTCCGTCCGAATCGAACACCGTCCGGACCATGTCTCTCACCGATGCCAGACCGATCGGACGGATCTCCGTTTTCCGTCTCAGGGATTTCAGGCTGGACGCGGGCATCAGCACCCGGTCGAAACCGAGACGGAGGGCCTCCTGGACGCGCGTCTCGATCTGGGGGACGCCGCGGACTTCGCCGGTCAGCCCCACCTCGCCGACCATGACCGTTTTAGGGGAGACCGGCCGGTCCCGCAGGCTCGACACCACGGCCGCGGCCACCGCCAGGTCGGCCGCCGGCTCGAAAAGCCGGAATCCGCCGGCCGCGTTTACGAACACGTCCAGCGTGCCGAATTTGAGCCCGATGCGCTTCTCAAGAACGGCCAGAATGATGGCCAGCCGCCTGGCATCCACGCCCGTGGCCGTTCTCTGGGGGATGCCGTAGGATGTCGGCGTGACGAGCGCCTGCACCTCGACCAGGAGGGGACGCGACCCCTCCAGGCTGACCGTGATCACCGTGCCGGACGCGTCCGCGTTCCGTTCCGCGAGCAGGTGCTCCGACGGGTTCCGTATCTCGATCATGCCCGCGTCCGTCATCTCGAACAGCCCGACCTCGTTCGTGGAGCCGAAGCGGTTTTTAACCGCCCTGAGCAGGCGGTAGAGATGCTGGCCGTCTCCCTCGAGCATGAGCAACCCGTCCACCAGGTGTTCCAGGACGCGGGGACCGGCCAGGGTGCCGTCCTTGGTCACGTGACCGACCAGGAACACGGGCACGCCGTTCCGTTTCGCGGCGGCGGTCAGGGCCTGGCCGGAATACCGGACCTGCCCGATGTTTCCCGGCAAGCCGTCGAACTGGCCGGACACCACGGTCTGTACCGAATCCACGACCGCCAGGTCCGGTTTGTCCCGCTCGAGAAGCGCGGCGATGCTGTCCACGTCGGTTTCCGCGAGAAGCCGCAGGGACGGAGCCTTGACCCCGAGACGGTCGGCCCGCATCCGGATCTGGCCGAGCGATTCCTCGCCGGAGACGTACAGCACCCGGCGGCCCGCTTCGGCCAGGACGGACGCGACCTGGAGAAGCAGAGTGGATTTTCCCATGCCCGGGACACCGCCGACCAGGAAGACGGATCCGGGCACGATGCCGCCGCCGAGCACGCGGTCGAACTCCTCCATGCCGGTACGCCTGCGGCCCTCGGGTCCGGTCTGGATTTCGGAGAGGGTCATCGGCTTCGATCCCGCGCCCGCGGCCGGCGACGCGGATGCGGGCGCGGCCGCGGATGGTGCGGCCTCTTCCACGAAGGCGTTCCAGGTGCCGCAGTCCGGGCATTTTCCCATCCACGCCGGGGACAGGTAGCCGCAGTTCTGGCAGACGAATCTCGTGCGGGCTCTGGCCACGGTCAGATTCCGTCCCGCTGGTATTCGAGAAAACGCCGGACCATGGGATCCGCGGATCGCCGGAACTCCCGGACGCTGCCGTCGAACGCCACACGGCCCTCATGGAGCATGGCGATGCGTTTTCCGATCTTGAACGCGCTCAGCATGTCGTGCGTCACCGCGATGGACGTGATATGGAGCCGATCGTTCATCTCGGCGATCAGGTCGTTGATCTTCACCGAGGTGAGGGGATCCAGCCCGGTCGTGGGTTCGTCGTACAGGACGATGCTCGGGTCGCGCATGAGCGCGCGCGCCAGGCCGACGCGCTTGCGCATGCCGCCTGAGAGTTCGGCGGGCTTCTTCCCTCCGATTCCCGGGAGACCGACCAGGTCCAGTTTCTCCTCCACCTTCCTCCGGATGGCCGGCCAGGACATCCGGGTGTGTTCGCGGAGGGGCAGACCCACGTTCTCCTCGACGGTCATGGAATCGAACAGCGCCGCGCCCTGGAAGAGCATGCCGAATTTCATCCGCACCCGGTACAGTTCCCTCCGCCCCATGACCGTGATGTCCTCCCCGTCGATCCGGATGCGGCCCCGGTCCGGCCGGATGAGCCCGATGATGGATTTGAGAAGCACCGTCTTGCCGCATCCGCTCCTGCCGGCGATCACGAGGGCCTCCCCGTCCGGTATGTCGAGATCGACCCCGCCGAGCACCGGCTTGTCCCCGAAACGCTTGTGAAGGTCGCGTATCTCGATCATGGTTCAGAACAGGATGGTGGCCAGGACGAAATCGGCGATCAGGATGAACGCGGCGGACAGCACAAAGGACCGGATCGTGGCTTTCCCGACGCCCTCGGCGCCCCCGTCGGCCTTGAATCCGACCCCGCACCCGATGAGCGCGGTGCCGCCGCCGAAAACGGCCGCTTTGACGAGGCCGCCGATGACGTTCTGAAGGTGGAAGTGTTCCTGCACGCTGTTGAAGAACTTGGGGCCCGAGACGTCCAGCATGAAATAAGCCACGGCAAACGCGCCGAAATGCGCGATCCAGTATGAATAGATGACCAGGAAGGGCATCATGAACCAGCCGGCCGTGAACCGGGGCACGGCCAGAAAGCGCACCGGATCGATCGCCAGCGTCTCGAGGGCGTCAATCTGCTCGGTCACGCGCATGGACCCGAGCTCCGCGGCGATGGAGGCGCCCGTGCGGCCCGAGATGACGATGCCCGTCAGCACGGGCGAGAGCTCGATCAGGAGCGCGGCGCTGACCGCGGCGCCGAGAAAATCAGTGGTGGCCGCCCCGGGCAGGATTCCCTGGAACTGATACGACGCCTGCCACGCGGCCACGGC
Source organism: bacterium (assembly GCA_030372965.1). GTDB lineage: Bacteria > Zhuqueibacterota > QNDG01 > QNDG01 > DTFT01 > JAFGAX01. The sequence continues at coordinate 19,113 of JAUCQC010000293.1, read as the reverse complement.
GCCCGTGAATATGCTCATGACGGTGATGAGCGGCAGGGAGTCCACGCCGATGCGGAGCATCTGCTCGGTCGTCAGCCGCCGGTTCCGGAGGAGTCCGGGCGTGTGGCGGAACACCTGGCCCAGGAGAATCGAAAAGGCGCCGAGCTCGCGGAAAAACCCGATGATTTTTCCGCCGACCGTTCTGGAGACGGGAAACCGCATCACCGGTACAGGCCCCGTTCCCGGATGATCCGATCCACGCAATCGGGAACCCGGAACCGCACGGATTTACCCTCCGCGACACGGTTCCGGATGCCGGACGAGGAGATGTCAATGCGCGGCGACCGGAGAAAAACCGTCCGCGCCAGAATGTCCGGATCGGCCGCTCGGCAGTCGAAACCCGACCGCTCAGCCGCGAGCAGGGAGGCGATCCGGAGTATTTCATCCGGCCGGCGCCAGTGCGGCAGGTCCAGGAGCATGTCCGCGCCCACCAGCAGGAAGAGTTCCGCGCCACGCCACCTGGGTTCCCCGGCGATCTCGGCGAGCGTGTCCGCCGTGTAGGACGGGCCGTTCCTCCTCAATTCCAGGTCCTCCGTCGCCAGCCGGGGATGCCCCTGAAGCGCGGCCCGGAGCATGTCCATCCGGACCTCCGGCGTCGCGGAAGCCCCGCCCGGCTTGTGCGGCGGGACCGCGGCCGGCACGAACAGAATCCGGTCCAGACCCGCTTCCTCCAGCGCGGTTTCCGCCAGGATGAGGTGACCGATGTGAACGGGGTCGAACGTGCCCCCGAAAACGCCCAGTCGCACGGCCCCTTCAGCCTTTCCCGGTCAGGGATTTGAGACGCGCTTCGGCCTTCGGACGGTACGGGCTGTCCGGGTATTTCACGAGCAGGGACCGCAGGGACAGGTCGGCGGTTTCCGTCTCCCCCAGCTTCAGGTGCGACAGGGCTTTGAGGTAGAGGGCGTCATCGGCGAAGGACGTGTCGTAGTACTGGTCGAGCACGACGTCGAATGAGATGATGGCGGCCTTGTGGTGTCCCATTTTCGTGTACAGCTCGCCCGTCTTGAATTCCTTGCGCGCCAGTTTCTCCCGGCATTCGGACAGCCGCTTCTCGCCTTCGGCCCGGAGTTCGGAGTCCGGGTATTCCTCGAGAAACTTCTGGAACTGGTCGATGGCCTTGTAGGTGTACTCCTGATCCAGCGCGTATCCCGGCGACAGCTTGAAATAGCACATGCCGATCTTGTACTGCGCGTCGTCGACGTAACCGCTCCGCGGCATGCTGCGGATGAGCTTCTCGTATTCCGAGATGGCCTCGACGTATTCCTTCAGATTGAAATGCGATTCGGCCAGATGATACTGGGCCGCCTCGAAGGTCTCGCCCGCGGGATGATTCAGGACGATCACGGTGAACAGGTTCTTGGCCTTGAAATAATCCTTCTTGTCGAAGACGGCCTTCGCGGCCGCGTACGCGTCGGCGGGCGAGGCGCTTCGGGACAGCTGCTGCCGGCCCGAGCAGGCGAATCCGAGTGCGATGGACGCGGCCAGTGCCGCCGTCCGGATCAGACGCATGGTTTTTGGCATCAACGGCTCCTAATGGAAAAGAAAGCGTAAACCGACCATCCCACCGCCGCGGCCGCGGCGGCTGTCTCAAGCGCGCGAAAGCCCAATCCCGGAGGCGGCCGCTGCGGCCGGCCGATCAGAAGGCCCCCCTGTTCGACCGACTCCAGCTCGGATCGCGGGATCACGTCACCGCTGGCGGAAGCCAGCGTGTCCACCCGGACCGTTCCGTCCGCGGACGGCCGCCTCCAGGTCAGCGCGACGACCGCCGTGCGTCGGACGGATCCGGAACGGAGAAAGCCTCGCCCCCCGGTCCCGTCGTACCGGACCGCCGCGGCGGACACGAAAACGGAAAACGCGCGGGGCGGATCCTGAGACCGGACCACCCGCACGTCCCTGCGGTCGAGCCCGAGCATCCATCTGGACAGGACGAATTGTCCACGGGCATCCGCTTCATCTCCGGACGTGAACAGCCGGAGCGTGTCGCCTGCCGCGAGTCCGGCTTGCCGCAAAAACAACCCGGCCGCAGAGTCAGCCGCGGCGGACAGAAGATCGATGTTCGTCCGGCCGGAGGCGGGCGCGGCCGCGGCTGTCCGGGCGGCGAGCGGGAAAAAGCCAGCGGCGATCACGGCGGCTATCCGTGCGGCCGCGAAGCGGACCCTGCGGCGCGGACGGGTTGCCCGCGCGCCGGACTGTCTCGTCAGGCATCTTCTCACAGGCTCAGGGTCCCGGTCAGAAACACCCACCGGCTCCTGCCGGCCGGGCCCCTGGATTCCACCAGCGCGGACCGGAGAACCCAGCGCGGACCCGCGTGCGGACGGTCGGGCCGGATCCAGGCATGCTGATCGAGCAGACAGAGCCCGGCCGAAAACGTCTCTCCCCCGTCTCCGCGTATCCGGAAATACCCGGATTCCAGGGCCAGATGGCGGAACGGAACGATCTCGAGGCCGACATGCGGCTCGCGCACCACTTCCTTGCCCTCGTCACTGACATTGCGCACGTCCAGTGCCAGCCTGAGCCACCCGGCGGGCGCGTAGGCCGCGCCGATGTTGAGCGTCGCGTCGGCCAGCCTCTCCAGCGGGACACGGTCCGCCGCATTGCCTTTCGGGGAATCGAAGTAGCACATTCCGAACGAGAGATCGGCCCTGGGCCGGAGCAGAAGTCCGTACCGGTATCCGAACCGGGCCCGCCTCCATGCGCCTTCCCGAACCGCCATCTCGCCGGCCGCTCCGAGCGAAACCTTGGGCGCCAGGTGGAAGGAGAAACCGAAGTCCGTGTTTGAATCGCGGCCGAAATCCGTCGCGTCGAAAAAACCTGGGCTTTTCGACCGGTCACGGACCGCGGGCATCTCGCCCGCGAAGGCGATCCCACCGTGGAACCGTCCGAGGGCGCATCCCACTCCTTGTACGACGCCGGACAGAGCGGGGATCCACGAATCGATGCGGGAAGCGTTGGCCAGCAGGAGAACCGGCCCCGCCGGGTTGAGGAAGGCGTGGACCCGGATCTCCTCGGGCCCCTCCCCCAGACGGTAAGCGGCGGGATTGAAGTCAAGAGCCGAGAGATCGTCCTCCACTGAAGCGAAGGCGCCGCCCATCGCCAGCGGCCGTGTTTTAAACGTGTTCAACACCGAAGTCCGCAGATCGCCGGCGGATCCGGTTCCAATCCCGACACAGAAGCACAGGGCCAGCGCCGGGACGGACACGGCGCGCCTCCGGTCCGGTTCACGCCGGGACCGCCGCCGGATCAAGCGGCCCTCCGGCGGCGCGGGCTCCGGATCCGGGAAAACAGCGCGGCCAGCAGGAAAAACAGGTCCGCTCCCAGAACGGTTCCCCCGAACAGGAGCGGATGGCGCGTGAAAAAGGTCAGATCGGAACGCGGAACGACATCTCCCGACAGGATTTCCTCCCGGTTGAATCGGGTTTTCGAAACCATCCGTCCGCAGGGGTCGATGAAAGCCGAAACGCCCGTATTGGCGCACCGGGCGATCCACCGGCGGTTCTCGACCGCGCGCAGGGAGGCGATGGCCGCATGCTGTCTCGGTCCGGAGGTGTCGCCGAACCATCCGTCATTCGTGATCACGACCAGCATTTCGGCGCCGGCGGCGGCGCACCGGGCGGCGAGATCGGGAAACACGGATTCGAAGCAGATCAGCGGGGACAGGCGGACCGACCGGCCGTCCCGGAGCGTCATGACGAACACGCCCGTGGAATCCCCGGCCGTGTAATCGCCCATGTCCGAACGCACGCGGAACGCCAGCCGCCGGAGCGCGGGAACCCGGTCCACCCACGGCACCCGCTCGGAAAACGGAACCAGCCGCATCTTGCAGTACCGGTCGATGTCCCACGATCCCGGCCGCAGCAGAAAGGCGGCGTTGTAGGTCCGGATCGAATCCTCCTCGGACCAGTCGTAGTCGTGGGAGCCCGTCAGGATGTGCACATCCAGGCTGTCGGCGAGGTGCTTGATCCAGTTCAGGTACAGGAAACGATGCCGCAGGTAGCAGGCCGTGGCGGTTTCGGGCCAGACGACGAGGTCGGGACCGTTTTCCAGTGCCGCGCGGCGCGTCAGACGGTCGAAAATGATGAAGTTCGAATCCAGAAAAGCGGGCGTCCATTTCTTGTACGGGTCCACATTGCCCTGCAGAAGGGAGATCCGCACCGGTTTCACATCACCCGCTGCAGGACGGTCCATCTCGCGTGTCCCGTATGCCAGGGGCAGCAGCAGGGCTAACGCCAGGCCGGACGCGGCCGCGGCGGCCCGCTTCGCGTCCCGCCGGTTCACGAGGATCGCGTAGACGAGGACGTTCAGCAGGACGATCCAGAACGAGACGCCGGCGGCGCCGGTGCGGTCCGCGAACTGAATCCAAACCGGACGGGGCGTACAGACGACGGCCAGCGTGTTCCAGGGGAACGCCAGATCCCCCCGGGCGGAAACGGCCTCAAGACCCGCCCAGAGGAAGGGCGCGGTCACGAGGGCTTTTCCGCCCCACACGCCCCCGAGCCAGGACAGGACGCACCCGAAAACCGCGAACGCCGCGGGAAGAATCAGCATGGCGCCGATGAAACCCAGGGCGGTCGGCCAGGCGATCCAGTACAGGGTCGCCGCCGACCAGATCAGCCCCGCGGCGTACCCGACGGCCAGCATGGCCCCGGGACTGCGCCGCATCGCCGTTCGGAAAAACGGGATCAATGCGACCGCGGCCAGCGGCCCGCACGGCAGTGGCGGAAAGGCCGCCGCCAGGAGGAGCGGGGTCCAGAGCCAGCTCCATTGCGAATCGAAGAAACGGTTTCGGATCTTCATGTCCGGGGTCTGGTGACGGAATCGAGATACGATTGCAGCATGAGGGCCGCGGCCAGAACGTCGACCGACGGCTTCTCCCTCCCCGGCCGTTTTCCCATGTCATGCATCACCCGGTGGGCCTGCACCGAGGTCAGACGCTCGTCCCACAAAATGACGGGCACCGGGCAGGAAGCCCCCAGGGCGCCGGCGAAACGCTCCACGGCTTCGCAGAACCGGCTCGCCGTTCCCTTGAGCGTGAGCGGGTGTCCCACGACCACGCGGTCGACATCCTCCTGCCGGATGAGCGCGACGAAGCGCCCGATCAGCGATGCGTCGCGCACGCCCGTCCAGGCGTCGTACGGCTGCGCGGTGATCTGCAGCGGATCGCTCAGGGCGAGTCCGATCCGCCGCGTCCCGTAATCCACGCCCAGAATGCGTCCCACGGATCGTTCAGGGAAGCGGCTTTTTGAGCACTTCTTTGAGCAGTTTGCCGGCCTTGAAGTGCGTCTTGCGGCGGGCGGGGACGTAGATGATCTCGCCGGTCTTGGGATTGCGCGCTTTGGGTTTCGGGCGGGTCTTCTTGACCTCGAAGACGCCGAAATCGCGGATTTCAATCCGGATTTCGGGATCCGCCTCCTCCATGAACTGGCGGAGCGCGTCGAAAACACCGTCGACGATCTTCTCGGTCGTGTAGATCCGCTCCCCGACAAGCTTGGCGGTTTTCTTGGCGACATCCTTCTTGGTGATCGTTGGCATGGGATTCATCCTCGTCTCCTTCCGGTTCGTTGATTCCACGGTCAACTGGCCAACAGAGAAGCATCGGGCGTTCCGCTGTCCCGATTCACCGAGATCACCCCCTTGATCCCCTGCAGGCGGCGGATGATCTGAGTCAAATGCGTCAGATTCTTCACTTCCAGTATCAGCGAGGCGTCGATGAGCGTGTTTTCGCTCCGCATGTCCATCTTGACGATGTGCGTGTTCATGGCGACCAGGGATTCGGCCGCGTCCTTGAGGAAATCCTTCCGTTCCGACGCGATGAGCCGGAGCTGGACCAGGAAGGCGCCCTGGCTGTCGACATCCCAGGAGACCTCGATGATCCGTTCCGGCGTCTCGACCAGCCGGGCGCCGTTCAGGCAGTCCCGGCGGTGGACGACGATGCCGCGTCCCTTTGTGATGAATCCGACGATGGGGTCGCCGGGAACGGGATGGCAGCATTTCGCGAAGCGGATGAGAAAGTGGTCCATGCCCTGCACGCGGATGCCCCGCGCGGAGCCCCGCGCGCGGGACAAAAATTTCTCAAACAGGGTGCCGGGCTGCGATTCCGTCTCGGTCAGCGGATGATCGGGGCCGAGGATCTCCAGGATCGTCTGCGCCGCAAGCTCGCCCCTCCCCAGTTCCGCGTACAGCTCCTCGACGGACCGCTTTCCCAGGGTCTGCGCGGCCTGCCGCAATTCCTTCGGGCCGGCCTTGATCCTGTACCGCTTCATGCCGTTGGCCAGAATCTCCTCGCCGAGACGGATGGCCTCGTGGTGCTGGGCCTCCTTCAGCCACTGCTTGATGCGGCTCTTGGCCTTCGAGGTCCGGACGAAGGTCAGCCAGTCCTGGTGGGGCCGCTGGTGGGCCGACGTGATGATTTCGACCGAGTCGCCGTTCTGCAGCGCGGTGTTCAGCGAAACGATGCGGTTGTTGACCTTGGCCCCGATGCAATGCACGCCGATGTCGGTGTGCACGGCGAACGCGAAATCGATCGGCGTGGACCCCTGCGGCAGCTTCAGCAGGTCCCCTTTGGGCGTGAAGACGAAAATTTCGGTCCGGAACAGGTCGGTCTTCAGGATGTCCATGTACTCCTGGGGATCGAGGGTGTCCTTCTGCCAGTCGATCATCTCGCGGAGCCAGGCGCTGTACCGGTCGAGCTCGTCGTCCTTTTTCTTGCCCTCCTTGTATTTCCAGTGCGCGGCGATGCCGATCTCGGCGACGCGGTGCATCTCCCGCGTCCGGATCTGGATCTCCACCATCTTCCCCGCGGGACCGATCACCGTGGTGTGCAGCGACTGGTACATGTTGATCTTGGGCGTGGCAATGTAGTCCTTGAACCGGTCGTGGACCGGGGTGTAGAGCTTGTGCACGACGCCGAGCGCGAAGTAGCACTGATCAATGTCGTCCACGAGGATCCGGATGGCCAGGAGATCATAGATCTCCTCGAAGGGCTTGAAGCGCTCCTTCATCTTGCGGTAGATCGAATACAGGGACTTGCTCCGTCCCGCGATTTCCGCCTGAATGCCCTCGTTCTGGAGCTCCCGCTGAATGGGATCGATCGTCCGCCGGATGAAACGCCCGCTCTCGTCGCTCCGGTCCTGCAGTTTGCGCGACAGCTGGTCGTACGAGGGCCGGTCCAGCGCCTTGAGGGCGAGATCCTCGAGCTCCCATTTGATCCGGGCCATCCCGAAACGGTGGGCCAGCGGCGCGTAGATCTCCCGGGTCTCCATCGCGATGCGCTCGGCTTTTTTCGCCGGAAGAAACTCGAGCGTCCGCATGTTGTTGAGCCGGTCCGCGAACTTGATCAGGATGACGCGGAGATCCTTCGACATGGAGAAGATCATCTTCCTGAAATTCTCGGCCTGCTCCTCCTCGCGGCTGTTGAACTTCAGCTCGCTGATCTTCGTGACGCCGTCCACCAGCTGGGCGACCGGATCGCCGAACGCCTCGCGCACCTCGTCGATCGAAACGCCGGTGTCCTCCGCCACATCATGCAGGAGCCCGGCGGCCACGGTCACCGCGTCCATCCGCAGTTCGGCCAGAGTCCGGGCCGTGTCGAGGCAATGCTCGATGTAGGGGGAACCGGACTTGCGGAGCTGGCTCCGGTGGGCCTCCCCCGCGAACCGGAACGCCTTCTCGAGCAGGTCCACATCGGCGTTTCGGTGGTGGGTCCGGACGAGCGACACGATGGTGTCCATCTCCGACCGGTGGCGGGCGGCGGTCTCCGGGCCCGGGGCGGCCGGTCTTGTCCCGGAATCGGGATGCGCCGCGCCCGGCTCGGCCGCGGGACGGTTGGAAGCCGTTGATTTCATGAACGTCCGCTCATTTCAGCCCCGGTCGCACTCAAAACGGAGGCCCCGCGGCGTCCTCGTCGAACGCCGGGTTCTCAAACTTGGCCCACTGCTTGATGAAACTCAGATGCACGGTCCCCACCGGACCGTTCCGCTGCTTGCCGATGATCACCTCGGCCTTGCCCTCTACGGACTGGCCCTGGTCGTCCATCGCCTTGCCATAGAATTCGGATCGGTAGATGAACAGCACGACGTCGGCGTCCTGTTCGATCGCCCCGGATTCCCGAAGGTCCGACAGCAGCGGCTTCCGCTCCCCCCCGCGGACCTCGACGGCGCGGGAGAGCTGGGACAGCACGATGACGGGAAGATCGAGTTCCTTGGCCAGCGCCTTGAGGGAGCGCGTGATGGACGAGATCTCCTGCTGGCGGCTCTCGGAGTTCCGCGGCCCCTGCATGAGCTGGAGATAGTCGATCATCACCATGCCCACGCCTTTTTCCTTCTTGAGCCGGCGGGCCTTGGCGCGCAGCTCGAGCGTCCCCATCGCCGAGGAATCGTCGATGTAGATCGGCGCCTCGGCCAGGTTTCCGACGCACATGCTCAGTTTCTGCCACTCGTGATCGGCCAGATGCCCGGTGCGGACCCCGTGGGCGTCGACGCGGGCCTCGGCGCAGAGCAGACGCATGGCCAGCTGCTGATTCGACATCTCCAGGCTGAAAAACGCGACCGGCACCTTGGCCTCGACGGCCGCGTTGCGCGCCACGTTCAGGCAGAAGGCCGTCTTCCCCATCGACGGCCGGCCCGCCACGATCACCAGTTCCCCCGGCTGGAATCCGGACGTGAGTTCGTCCAGCTTGGTGAAGCCCGTGGGCACGCCCGTCACGACCCCTTTGCGCTCGCGGTGGAAGCGTTCGATCTTGTCGAACGTCTCGTGCATGATGGGATCGATGTGCTGAAAGGTCTTCGTCAGCCGCTTCTCGGACAGTCCGAAGATGCGCTGTTCAGCACGGTCGAGGATCTCGAAGGGATCCCGGCCGGCCTCGTAGCAGTCGCGCGCGATCGCAATGCCCTCCGCGATCATGTTCCGGAGCACCGCCTTTTCCAGGACGATGCGTGCGTGGTACTCGACATTGGCGGACGACGGGATGGATTCGGCGAGTTCGGTGAGGTAGTAGGATCCGCCGATCTCGTCCAGAATCTTCTGACGCTTCAGTTCCTCGGACAGGGTGATGAGATCGACGGGTTCGTTCCGCTCGTAGAGATTCAGCGCGGCGGCGAATATCTTCTGGTGACTGGTCCGGTAGAAGTGGGAGGGGTCGATCATTTCGATCGCCTTCCCGATGCTCTCATTGTCCAGCATCACCGAACCGAGGACCGCCCTTTCGGCCTCCAGGGACTGGGGTGGAACGCGCTCGAATCCGAGCGCGGATTCCATCCGGTTTTCGACGGACGGGCTCTTCACGCGGGCCGATTCCACGCGGGCTTGTCGCCCACCCGTTCGTCGTACAGTTTCCGGAGGCGCTGGACGTCCTCCCACGTCGGCCGCTTCCACTCGGGATTCCGGAGCAGGGCCGCGGGATGGTAGGTGACGATAACCGGAACGCCGGCACGCTCGTGGACGGCGCCGCGGAGCCGCGAGAGCGGGTCCGCGCACGACAGAAGACTCTGGGCGGCGAACCGGCCGAGGGCCAGGATCAGGCGCGGCCGGATGCGGTCGATCTGTCCTTCCAGGTGCGGCAGGCAGAGGGCTGTTTCCTCCGGAAGGGGATCCCGGTTGCGTGGCGGCCGGCATTTGAGGACGTTGGCGATGTACACTTCCTCCCGGTTGAATCCGATGGCGGCGAGAATGCTGTCCAGCAGCCGGCCGGCTTCGCCGACGAACGGCTCCCCGCGCCTGTCCTCCTCCTCGCCCGGGGCCTCGCCCACGATCATCAGACGGGCATCCGGATTTCCGGCTCCGAACACCAGCCGGGACCGGCCCGCGGCCAGTCCGCATTTCCGGCAGTCCCCGATTTCAAGGCGGAACGCCTCGAGCCCGCCGCCGGCCGGAGCGGACGCGGGACCGCGGAGGATTCCCAGCGCCGGAAGCGCGCGCTCCAGGCCGTACAATTCAGGCCCCCCCAGATCGCGCTGCAGCGCGAGATAAGCCTCGGCCCGGGCCATCCAGGATTCCGCCGCGGATTCCGTCATTTCCCGTCTCCGCCGTTTCTCAGTCCCTCGATCGCGTCCCACACGGCCTCGGCGGCCTCCCATTTCGGCATCAGCGGCAGCCGGCGGACGCCCCGGTTCCGGTCGATGAGAGTGAGACGGTTGGTGTCGCTTCCGAAACCCGCGTCCGGTTCGGACGCCGGATTCAGGCAGATCAGGTCGAGTTTCTTGCGGGTCAGCTTTTCGAAGGCGTTGGTTTCTCCGTCTTCCGTCTCCAGCGCGAACCCCGCCACGATCCGTCCGTTCTTGACGGCCGCGGCCCTGGCCACGATATCCTCGGTCGGTTCCAGCTCAATCGTTCTTCTCGGGCCGGTTCTCTTCCACTTCGAGGAAGAGACCGACACCGGACGGTAGTCCCCCACGGCCGCGGCCATCACAAGAACGTCGTGATCCGGCCATTCCCGATCGACGGCGCCCGACATGTCCGCGGCCGAACGGACGGGCAGGAGGCGGATGCCGTCGGCCACGTGTCCGAACGCCGCGCCGGAGATCAGCGAGACGCGGGCGCCGCGCAGGAGCGCCTCTTCGGCCAGAGCCAGGCCCATCTTGCCGGTCGAGGGGTTTGTCAGAAAACGGACGGGATCCAGTGCCTCGGCCGTCGGGCCCGCGGTCACCAGTGCCCGTACGCCGCCGAGGGTCGCCGCACCGTGAAGCGCCAGCCGCACGGCGTCGAGTATGCGCCCGGACCGCGCCAGCCGGCCCCGGCCGGAAGCGCCGCTCGCCAGGTAACCCGATTCCGGATCCACAAAACGGTGCCCCAGCGCCTTCAGGGTTTCGACGTTCCTCAGATAGACGGCGTTTTCGGCCATGCCGAAATCCATGGCGGGAGCCCAGACGACGGCCGTCCGCGCGGCCGCGATCGCGGTGGTGACGAAGTCATCGGCGATGCCGGACGCGGCCTTTCCGACGCAGTTGAGCGTGGCAGGGCAGACCAGCGTGCACTCGGCCCATTCCGACCAGCCGACGTGTCGCGTGGTGACCACGCGATGCCCGGGGTAAAGGGACACGGCCACTTCGAGCCGGGACAGGGTTTCGAACGTCAGGGGCGCGATGAATTCCGCGGCCGCGGCGGTCATCGCGACGCGCACCTCCGCGCCTTCGGCCTGCAGGAGCCGGAGCACGTCGCAGGCCTTGTACGCCGCGATGCCTCCGGTCACGCACAGGAGAACTCTCCTGTTTTCCAGACGCCCTCTCACGGACGTTCAGCCCCCTTCTTCGGGCGGGATGATCTCGTAGCGGATCTTTCCCTCCGCCATTTCCTCGATCGCGACGCGGGACGGCTTGGGGAATTTGGTGTGGTTTTTCAGCAGGGCCTCGTGATCGATTTCGACTTCGTCGAAATCCTCGTTTTCCTTCGGTTCCACCGGTGCAACCGCTTCACGGTCCTTGTCGATCAGGGCCTTCTGTTCGTCGTTGATCTGACGCGCCCGCCGGGCCATGACGACCACGGCCTCGTAGATGTTCCCGGTCTTCGCGGACAGCTCATCCGTCGATAATTCCTTCATTGCTCGCTCCATTGCATGTGGATCGGTGTTGTGGGTCGCCGGCATGACGCAGGACCGCCTGAAGGCAGTCGACCGCGTCCTCGAGCCGGTCGTTAAAAATAACAAAATCGTACTGTTCACACTGCGCCATCTCCCTCTCCGCCGCGGCCAGTCGCGACTGCACCGCGTCCGGGCGATCCGTTCCCCGCCGTTCCAGACGCTCGCGCAGAGCGGACAGAGAGGGCGGCAGCAGGAAAATCAGTACCGAACGGGGAGCGCTCCGTTTCACGTCGAGGGCGCCCTGCACGTCCAGGTCGAGGATCACCCGCTCACCCGCCTCCACCCAGCCGAGCACCGGCTCCACCGGCGTGCCGTAGCGGTTCCCGTGAACCTCGGCCCATTCCAGAAATCCACCGCTCCGGATCCGGCGGTCGAATTCTCCCGGATCCATGAAATGGTAATCGACTCCGTCCCTCTCCCCGGGACGCGGCGGCCGCGTCGTCGCCGACACCGAATACCGCAGCGTCGGATCGCGCCGGAGAACCTCGGACAGGACCGTCGTCTTTCCGCCTCCGGAGGGCGACGACAGAACGAACAGTTTCCCGGCCCCTCCGTTCATTCCAGATTCTGGGACTGCTCGCGCATTTTCTCGATCTCCTCCTTCATGGCCACGGCCGAGTGGCTGATCTCGGCGTCATTGGCCTTGGAGCAGATGGTATTGACCTCCCGGTTCATCTCCTGCAGCAGAAAGGTCAGCTTTTTCCCGACGGCGCGGTCCTCGCCGAGCGTGCGTTCGAAGAGAGCGCAATGGCTCCGCATGCGGACGCATTCCTCCGTCACATCCATGCGGTCCGAGAGCAGGGCGATCTCCTGAAGCATGCGGTTCTCGTCGAGATCCTGGTCCTCCGTCAGTTGACGGACGCGGTCGCGCATCCGGGCGTGGATTTCCGGCAAGCGGCGTTTCGACAGGGCCTCCAGCGAATCCACTCCTTCGGACAATCGGCGCGTCCGTTCGAGCAGGTCGGCCGCGAGCGCCGCCCCTTCCTGACGCCGCATGGCCAGCAGGCGTTCCAGCGCTCCGGTGACGGCTTTCCGCAGGGTTTCCCACAGCGCTTCAGCGGTTTCCGGCTTGCTGTCGGGTTCCAGTATCTCCGTGAATTTCAGGTAATGTTCGAGAGTCAGTTTTTCGCGCAATCCGGCGGTTCTGCGTAATTCCTGCAATAATAATTGAATGGCCTTGACTTTGGAGGTATTGATGCACAATCCGAGATCTTCGGGTTTTTCTCCCTGAAGAGACACATTCACATAGAGTTTGCCCCGGTCGATGGATTTGCGGATCAAATCCTTGATCTCTTTCTCGAACGGCGCCAGGGACGGAGAAAGCCGGCAGGATATTTCCAGAAACCGGTTGTTGAACGATTTGATGTCTACCGTTACAACAGATTGATTATACTGAACTTCAAATATGCCTAGTCCAGTCATGCTGGCAGCCATTGGGACTCCAAAAAGAGACTAACCCTAAAAGAATTTTAGGTTTATATTTTACAAAAAAAAACGGAGGATGTCAACGGGTTTTTTGTTTGTTTTTAAAAAGGTTATCAGAATTAGAAACGGAGGAATTTGTCCCGATCCCAGGTCATCGTGGTCGACAAACGATGGCAGTTTCCGAGGTCGTTTTGTCTCGAGAATGAGTAATCCACGTGAAAAACGGAGAATCGCATGCCCGCGCCAGCGGTGATCCGGTCCACATTGTGTCCGATGCGCAAAGCGACACGGTCCCGCACTCCCACTTCAAGTCCCCCGTGCCACTCGCCGTCCATGGATCCGGAATGAAATGAAGCGGCGTTCCCGATGCCGTCCAAGCCGAATTCGAAATCCGAAACCGGCGTCAGCCGCAGCGGCCCGATCGAGAAAGGCAGGCACGCTCCGAACCTCAGACGCGGACGGACCCATTCGGTGCGCCCCTCCCGCCAGACGACGGGTGTGGCGGTCGCGTCCTTCAGAACGGCGCCCACCTGAACGCCCCGGGGCGAACGCCAGAAAAATCCGATGTCGAATCCCATGCCCCACGCCGAATACCGGTCCACGGATTTGTGAATCGTCTTCAGCGTGACCCCCAGCGACATCCGGTCCGAACGCCTCGCGGAGATCGTGACCGCGAGTGTGAGTTCCTGGTCGTCCACGGACCGCTCCGCATAGGGCACGTTCAGGCGCAGATTTCCGTCCGCGTCCGTGATCCACGCGCCGAGCGGCAACGCCGGATCGGTGAGACGCGTGACTGGAATGCCGTCCACGCCCATGCGGTACAGACCGACCGCCAGCGCGGTCTTCTCACCGAACGGCATGCCGGCCGCGAGAAAATCCACGTTCACCGCTCCCGCGAACCGCTCGGCATGCATGCCGTGCAGCTGGAGGCCCGGCATCCAGGCCAGCCCCGCCGGATTCCAGTACACGGCCGTGACATCCAGGGACGCCGCGGCATTGGCGTTGCCGAGCCCCTCCGCCCTGGCGGCGGCGCCGGCCCTGTAGTATTCCATCGTATACTTGGCGTCATTTCCCCTGACCGCGGCGGGAAACGGCGCGCCGACAGCGAGCAGGAAAACCGCAATGATTCGGGTGAAACGGGACACGGAGAGCCTTCCGGCGCTGGTTCGACTGCGGGAAAAGTAATCAACCGCGGGAATAAATGCAAGCGGGTTTTTGCGCGGCGCGTCCGGCCACCGGGTGAAACGGCGGGACGGACGGTCAGGTGGAGGCTTCGATGTCGAGCATCCGCGTCCCCTTCAGGTATTCCTTGGTGACCGGGTGCTGAATATTGGCGAGTTTCTGCGTGATGTCCCGGATGCGGAGGGCGTTCTTGACGATGACGCGCAGGCGCCTGCGGACGTCCTCCTGCGGCAGCCGTTCGTCCTGGAGCAGGAACTGGGCGTTTCCGAGAATGGGCACCAGGGGATTGTTGATCGCGTGATTGACCGCAACGGCCGTCTCCACCACCGCGGTGACCCGGTCGGATTCGTTTTTGTCGTACTCGGCGAACTGCCCGTCCCCGATCTCCTTGCAGATGCTCAGGGTGCCCATGGGCTTTCCGGCGCTGTCCCGCATGATCGAGAGGGACACGTTGACGGGGACACGCTGACCGTTGCGCTTCAGCAGGAGAATCTTGTAATTCTGCACCTTGTTGCGCTTCTTCAGGAGCGCGCTGATTTTCAGCAGGTCGGCGTTGCCGTTTGCCATGAAGGATCCGACCCGTTTTCCGACGAATTCCTCGAAGTGAACCCCGAACAGCTCCTCGGCGGCCCGGTTGCAGTACGTGACGATGCCGCGCGTGTTCGTGGTGACGATCGCTTCCGCGGAGCTTTCGACGACCCGTTCGAGAAAATCCTTGGCCTCGCGGATGGTCTCCCAGCAGTTCACCTCCTCCATCTTCAGCTGGTGGGACACCATCACGTCTTCGACGAATTCGATGAGTTCGCTTTCGTTGAACGGTTTGGAGAGGCAGGCGCTGAAGCCGAGATTGTAGTAATGCGTCCGGCTCCGGATCCCATTCGGCGTCAGGACGATGAACGGAACGTCCCGGTGCGACTTGAACCGGGGGTCCGTGAGGAAACGCATGTAGAATTCCTCGCCGCTCATGTCCTCCAGCTGTCCGTTGACGATGACCACGTCCGGCATGCGGACGGCGATGGACGCGAGGCCCGCCTCGCCGGTGCGGCAGAGCCGGCTGTCGTACAACCCGTGGTTCAGCGCCGATTCCGCGGTGCGGCGGTACTTCTCATCGCCGTCGATAAAGAGGACTTTCTTGGGTGCTTCCAATGGTTTTTTTATCCCAGTTTCTGTTCCACGAGATTCTTCAGGGTCGCCAGGTCCCAGGGTTTGGAAAGGTAGTACGTGCCGTTCCGTTCATCCTCCCGGAACTCGCCGAACCGGACGTCGAAATACCCGGACGTCAGCACGCGGACCACTTCGGGATGCGTCTCCCGCACCCGGTCCAGGAAATCCGATCCGGACGAGTCGGGCAGTTTCAGATCGCTCAGAATGAAATCGACCGGATGCTGGTCCATGATCCGAATGGCGTCGGCCGCGCGGGTGGCCGTGTGAAGCTCGTATCCCTCGTCGGAAAAGAAGTCAACGAGAATCTCCAGGATGTCGGTCTCGTCGTCGACGAACAGCAGGCTTCTGGTCTGTTCCATGGCGGCCTCCGTGGCGGCCGGTTCCCGCGGAACCGGTCCGGTTGTCGGGTCCTGAAGGAGACGCATGCCGGGAAATCGATCCCCGTGACGCGCATCACCCGTCGGAACATCTTAGAACCCGTATCCACGCAAAGGACAGGCAAGTACCATGCCATCAAACAACTTATGTCTTATTTTATTGTTATTTATAGACTTAAGTTATTTCATGCTGTTGGCACATGATATGTCATGTGATTGCTTTTTTTGGAAAGGTTTTCCGTACCGGGATCCCTTTTCCCATGCGGTTTGAAGTGTTACCGGAAGACCCCGCGCGTCTGTCAAACGGCTGAAGGGTTCGGAACTGGAGAAGAATGCGAGGGTCGCTCTCCGTAAAATGCATGGATGGACTGCTCGGATGGGCCAGTCAAAAAAAAGTTCCTCCCTCCGGCACTGCGGAGAGGGAGGAACGGATTCGTCGTTTCGAAGAACCGATCGGCCGGCCGGTCAGATGCTGACGCCCTCCCCTCGGTATTCGTTGAGTTTGTTCCTCAACGTGCGGACGCTGATGCCGAGCAGTTCGGCGGTCCGGGTCCGATTGTTGTCCGTTTCCTGAAGGGTTTTGAGAATGAGGTTCTTCTCCACGTCACGCAGGGTTCTCTGCGATCCGGCCGTTTCCGACACGGTGTCCGGGGAAGCCGCCTCCCCGAAATAAAAATGCTGGACGTTCAACGTGTCCACATCCGGACCGGACATGACGACGGCGCGCTCGATGCAGTTTTCGATTTCCCGGACATTGCCGGGCCAGTCCCTCTGGCTGAGGAGCTTCATCGCGGGCTCGGCGATGCCCTTTATGGGTTTGTTGTTCTCGGCGGCGAAACGCCGGACAAAATGCTGTACCAGGAGGGGGATGTCCTCCCTTCTTTCGGACAGCGACGCGAGATAAATGGGAACCACGTTGAGCCGGTAGAACAAGTCGCCCCGGAAACGGTTTTCCTCGACCTCCCGCTTGAGGTCACGGTTCGTGGTCGCGATGATCCGCACATCCACCGGAATCGGCTTTGCCCCGCCGACGCGTTCGATCTCGCGTTCCTGAAGCACCCGGAGCAGCTTGGCCTGCAGCGGGAGGCTGATTTCGCTGATTTCGTCGAGAAGCAGGGTTCCGCCGCTCGCCGTCTCGAAGCGGCCCTTGCTCATGCGATAGGCGCCGGTGAATGCGCCCTTTTCATGGCCGAACAGCTCGCTTTCGACAAGCCCTTCGGGCAGGGCCGCGCAGTTCGTCGTGACGAACGGACCGTTCTTGCGGTCGCTGTTGTAGTGAATGGCCCGCGCCACAAGCTCCTTGCCGGTGCCGCTCGCGCCCTGAATCAGCACCGTGGCGCGGCTCTTGGCGACCATCCGGATCGCGTCAAACACCTTCTGCATCGGGTCGCTGCTGCCGACGATGTTCGAGAAGCTGAATTTCCGGTCGAGTTCCGAGCGAAGGTACTCGTTCTCGCCGACCAGGTTCTGAAATTCGAAAAACTTGGCGACGACCAGTTCAATCTCGTCGAGCTCGAAGGGCTTGGTGATGTAGTCGAACGCGCCCTGCTTCATGGCCTTGACGGCGTTCTTGATGGAGCCGTATCCGGTGATGAGAATGACGCCGAGGTTCGGATTTTCCTTCTTCGCCTCGGCCAGAACCTTCATGCCGCTGATGTCCGGAAGGCGCAGATCGGTGATGACCAGGTCGTACGGATGGCTCGCAAGCTGGCTGAGCGCCTCTTTTCCCGTGGCCACGACGTCGACGTCATACCCTTTTCGCTGAAACGTCTCCTTCAGAAGATCGCGGATCATCTCCTCGTCGTCCACGACAAAAATGCGTTTCCCCGTTTGCATGATCAGGTCTCCCGCTTGATTTGAAGGAGCAGGCACCGGGACCGGGAATCCGGCGCTTCCATCTTCAGCCGTCCTCCGAGAAGCCGGCACAGGCGGTCCGCCACGGCCAGCGAGATGCGCGCTTCCACCGGCTGGGCGCGCTTCAACAGTTCGCCGATCCGGTCCGATCGGTTCTCCGGCAGTCCGTTCTCGGGGAGCTCGTACCGGATGGTGACGGCCGCCGGCCTCCCGTCCGGCGCGGAAACGGACAGCGACCAGATGGTTTCGGCCGTCTGGCACGTGAAATCCAGAAGATGAAAGAGCGTGTCATCGACAAGATCCGGATCGCCGGTCACCCGGATTTTCGGCGCTTTCCTGAGTTTCTCCGCGAAATCGACGCCGGCCGCCGCACGGGTGCCGGCCAGGCCGGCCACCCTGCCCACGGCCGCGGCCATCCGGTCCGTCAGTTCGATTTTTTCCGTTCGGATCGCGGGCGTCCGGAACAGTTTCATCAGGCGGACGAACATTTCGTCCACCTGATCCACACCCGACTGGATCCGCTGGACGTAACGGAGACGGGGATCGTCCTCCGGAAGCTCCTTCTGCAGCAGGTCTGCGAATCCGTGAATGCCGCCGAGTTTGTTCTTCAGGCGATGGACCACATCGCCCATGAAACAGGCGAAAGCGTCCTCCCGTTTCGTGGATCGGATCGGCGTTCGCCGTCGTGACGGTTGGGCCACCGTTCCCCCCTCAGGCGTTCAACGCGTTCTGAATCCCCAGAATCAGCGGCCGGACATGGAACGGCTTCAGGACGAATCCCTGAACCGAATCGCGCAGGGCGCGTTCCACGGCCTCGCGTTCCCCGGGCCAGACCGAGGCCAGGATCCGCAGCTGGGGATGCATCTGAACCAGTCCCTCCAGTATCGCGCCAGGCTGTGTTCCGTCCCAGATCATCAGGTCAATGCGGCGCCGGCCGCTCCGGAGAACCTCCTGGGCCTCGCGGCCGTCCGCCACCGCCAGAACCTGGTAACCGTACCGGTGGAGCATCTTCCTTCCGGTGTCGCGAAGGGCGCCTTCCGTTTCCACCAGGAGGACGCTCTCTCGGCCGCCTTTCAGGGTTCCCGATTTCGGAGCCGCCGGCTTGACCGCCTGTTCGGTGACGGCCGGCAGGTGGATCTTCACCACGGTTCCCTTGTTCCGTTCGCTGAAAACGGACATGAATCCATGGTGCGATTCAACGGCCGCGCGGATCATCGCGAGCCCGGACTCCCGCTCGGGCTGCGCCTCCCCGGCCGAGTCGGTCAACAACCGCTTCTGTTCGCCGCTCATGCCCGCGCCCGTGTCGCTGATGATGATCTGAATGAAGGCGCCGGGCTGGACGCCCGGACGGGAGCGGAGTTCAGTCTCGTTCAGCGTGCAGTTCCGCGTCTGAAAGACGATTTTCCCCCCGCCGGGCATGGACTCCCTGGCGTTGACGGCCGCCTCCAGAATCGCCTGCTGGATGCGGACCGCGTCCGCGCGGATGCGGTACAGGTACGGGTC
>JAUCQC010000292.1 GCA_030372965.1 bacterium | reverse complement strand
CGCTGTCTCGTGGGCTCGGAGATGTGTATAAGAGACAGGCAGCAGCTTGTGCGACATGAATCCCGCGGCGCCGCCGACGCTGTAGCGCACGGCCGCGGAATCCGGCAGGAGCACCGTGGTTTCCCCGATGTCGTGGTCGATGCGGACCCGGCTGTCGGGCTCCGCGCCGCCCCTGAAATCGGCTGTCAATTCGCCGATGCCCGAGTCGATGTCGGTCTCGAGGCTCCGCGCGTTCGCCAGGTTCCTCAGGCTCGCCTCGCCGATTTTCGGGTTGATCTCCAGGTAGTCCATGGGGATGAGATTGGGGCTGTCGAAATCCAGATCCAGCTCGCCGGCCCAAATCGTGATCACTGTCTCCCGCAGGCGGAGCCCGCCCAGCCTCAGATCGGCCTCGCCCGCCTTCAACCGCGCCTCCAGGACGGTTTCCGGCGCCGCGGGCAGAAGAACGGTCACGCGGGCCGGCGGCCTGTCGTCCCGGTTCGAATTCCCGTGCCGCCAGTCCCTCTTTTTCAGCCGGATCAGGGCCTTGCCCCTGTCCGCGTCCAGATCGAACTTCGAGCGGTAATCCCGTCCCTTGTACTCCATCTCCGCGATCAGGCTGTCGGATCCGGAATTCTTCCCGATCACCAGTTCGCCGACCGAGACATCCACTTCCACGACCAGCTTTTTCAGGCCGCCGGCGGACATCGCCTGCCGCTCGAACCTGTACCCGTCCTCCGGGTCCTCCGGGTCTTCCGCGGCCGCCGGAATCGCGGCGCATAGCGGAACGAGCATCAGCAGAATCCATCTCCCCTTCATTGCCGTTCTCCTTGATTCGAATGATGCGCCTTGTGTCTGAGTATACGGCGCAGACCGGGCCGGGTTTCAGACACGTGGAAGTGGGGGTGTCCAAAAAATCTGTGGACCCGCGCCCTGAGCGAAGTCGAAGGGCGCTAAATGACGGATTTACAGCTCGCCTCGACTCCGCTCGGCGAGCGTATTGTTGCTAAAACAGACTTTTTGAACACCCCCACTTCATCCGGCGGATTCAGAACGTCCGGTTGAACCGGAACCACAGGCTGTAGGGCTTTTCCGAGGTGTCCGTGCGGCGCGCGACCTCGAAGCGGACGCTCCCGCTCCGGTTGGCCAGGGCCAGGCCCACATCGTTCTTCAGGGTTTTGATCGACAGGTCCTCGAAGCCTTCGGCCGGCCCCGCATCCGGCTCGGCCTGGCCCACCCAGCCCGCGTCCGTGAACGCGATCAGGTTGAATTCCTCGAGCAGTCCGAGATCCACCGCGTCCGGCAGGTCCTCACTGCCCATCCGGTATTCGAGCTGGGCCAGAAACATCCGGTTTCCGCCCGGATTCTTCCACCCGGCCGGGAAGGCCTTGTGCTTGAATCCGCGCAGGGTCGACACGCCGCCGAGCCAGAAGGCGCGCTCCCAGGGCAGAACGCCCTTCGAAGTGCCGACGCGCACGCGAGCGTCCACGCCCTCGCCGTAACCCAGGGGCTGGTAGCGGCGAACGTCCGCGAGAAAGCGGTCGAATTCAAAATCGCCGCCCAGCCCGCCGCCCGCATGTTCGCCTTCCGCCTGGATGTACCAGCCTCGCGTGGTGCGCCGGACGCTGTTCCGCGTGTCCCAGACGACGCGGCCGGTGAGGGTCTTGAACTGGCCCGCGTCCATTGCCGGATTCTCGCGGAATTTCTTCTTTCCGCCGAACAGCGCCCAGTTCGTGACGGCCTCCAGCGAATCCGTGTTCTCGCTGAGGTAGTTCGCCGAAACCCTGAGATCGGGCAGAACGTTCATGCTGATCCAGCCGCTCCCGCCTTCGGCCATGTAGAAATCGTGGAAATCCTCCTTGATCAGGACGGCGGCCGCGGAGTTCTCCTCCTCGGGCATGATCCACAGGTCGGGCGTGAGAATCTGGCGGTGGTATTCGCCGCCCACGGCCAGGCGGAAGGCGTCGAAGAATCCCTTTTCAAGACCGGCCTGATACAGGAATTCCTTGGCCTTGAACGCGTATCCCCACGATCCGAACAGCAGGTTCCTCCGCCGGGTCCGCCGCCCCCAGCTCCGGCCGTCGTCCCGGTCGAGCCGGGTGCCGAGATAGAGCCCCTCCACGCGGTTGTATCTCACATCGAAGTCCATCTCCTGTTTCCCGCGGCGGCGCTTCCGGAAACCGTCTTCCTCGTCGTCCGCATCCTCGTCCCAATCGTTCCACGGTCCGGGGATCAGGTTTTCGGTGAAAATGGCTTTTCCGACAGCCGGGGCGGGCGCCTGCGGCGGTTCCGCATTCGCGGCCGTGACCAGCCAGAAGCCCATCAGCAGAACCAGGACAACGGCCAGAAAAACCAGGAAGAGCACTTGTTTCATCACATTGCGCTGCATGACGACCTCCGGAAACATGGGGTGAAATCGAAACTCACAAGCATGCATCAAGCAATCGTCATACCATGTTAAAACCGACATGCAGGAAGTCAGATAAAGATAATATAAATATTGAATTGGGAGTTTTGGTATGATGGGTATGGAAAAAAAAATGTGTGGCAAACGGACACAGGGGATGCTACACAATGTGTTGATTTAACACATGCTACTTGAGACCATAGAGTTTGAGTTTTCTGTGCAGATTGGCCCTGTCGGTCTTCAGCCTGCGGCTGAGAAGGGAAACGTTTCCGCCCGCCTCTGCCAGACCTTTTTCGAGCAATGCCTTCTCGTACCTCGCCAGATTCTCGGCCAGGGACAGTTCCGGATCGGCCTGCACGGACGGTACGGGGGCGGCAGCCATGGACCGACCGGCCGGGAGGGCGGCCATCGCGTCCGCTTCGGATATCTCCCGGGATTCGCTCATAATCACCAGCCGCTCCACCACGTTGCGCAATTCACGCACATTGCCGGGCCACGCGTAGCCCCGCAGACATTCGAGCGCCTTCGCGTTCCATTCCATCGCGCCCTTTCCCGCGCTCCGGCCGATACGCTCCAGGAAGAACCGGGCCAGCAGGATGACGTCGTCCCCGCGCTCGCGGAGGGGCGGGACGTGAAGCGGAATCACGTTCAGCCGGTAAAAGAGGTCTTCGCGGAAACGGCCCTCGCCGATCTCGCGGCCGAGGTCCTTGTTGGTGGCCGCGATCACGCGCGCGTCGAAACGGACGGGCACCGTGCCCCCGACGCGCACCGCCTCGCTTTCCTGGAGCACGCGCAGGAGCTTGGCCTGGGTGTCGGCCGGCATGTCGCCGATCTCGTCGAGAAAGAGCGTTCCGCCGTGCGCGGTTTCGAAGAGCCCGGGTTTGCGCGACCCCGCGCCCGTGAACGCGCCCTTCTCGTGGCCGAACAGCTCGCTCTCGACCAGGGCCTGGGGGACGGCCGCGCAGTTCAGGCTGACGAACGGCTTTTCGCGCCTGCGGCTCGCGTCGTGCACCATGCGGGCCACGAGTTCCTTGCCCGTCCCGTTTTCCCCGAAAATCAGCACACGGCCGTCGGTCGGAGCGGCCTTGGCGACGTCGGCCAGAAGCCGGCGCGCGGCCGCGGATTCCCCCACCCATCTCCGCTCGTCCGCCGCCCGGCCCTCGAGCGACGCGACGCGGTTCGCCAGGGCCCTGTGCTTTTCCAGGTTCCGGAGCTCGAACAGGAGCCGGTCCGGGTCCAGCGGCTTTTCCAGGAACTGGCGCGCGCCCGCCTGCACCGCGGCCACGGCCGTGGCCGTGTCGGGCCGTCCGGACATCATCACCACGGCGGCGTCCGGGTCGGATTCGCGCAGACGCCGCATCACGTCGAGCCCGCTCATGCCCGGGAGCATGACGTCCAGAAGGACCGCGTCGAACGGCTCGCGCCCGATCCGCTCCAGGGCCGATTCGCCGTCGCCGCACGACGCGACCGCGTGGCCCTCGTCCATGAGCAGGCCCTCGAGCGAAAGCCGGATGTTCGGCTCGTCGTCCACGATCAGGATGCGCACGGTCACTCCTCCCCTGAGAGCATCTCGCGGATGCGTTCCGCGTTCGGCCCGGACGCCCGGAGCACCAGCACGGCCGCGTCCTCCTCGTAGCGTTTTTCGAGAATCTCGGCCATGCCGTGAACGGCCGCGAGCCGCTCGGGCCGCGTGAACGGGATGCGGACCTCCAGGATCTCGCGTTCCGCCTCGAAGCGCTCCGCGATCGCGCGGCGGAGCCGTTCCAGACCGATGCCCCTCAGCGCGGACACGAACACCGCGCCCGGAAAACGCCTGGCCAGCGTGTCGACGAAGCCGCCGTCCTCGAGCAGGTCGATCTTGTTGAACACCGGAATCACCGGCCGGTCCGCCAGGCCCAGATCGTCCAGCACCTGCTGCACCGTGCCCACGTGATCGTCGAGGTTCGGGTGGCTCGCGTCGATGACGTGGAGCAAGACGTCGGCTTCGGCGGCCTCCTCGAGCGTGGACCGGAACGACGCCACCAGGTGCGCGGGAAGCTTTCGGATGAACCCGACCGTGTCGATGAGCAGGACCTTGTCGTTGCGCGACAGGGCCAGGGTGCGCACCGTGGCGTCGAGCGTGGCGAACAGCCGGTCCTCGACGTGCACCCCGGAGCCGGCCAGCGCGTTGAGCAGGCTCGATTTTCCCGCGTTGGTGTACCCGACCAGCGCGGCCTTCTGCAGGGCGTCGCGCCGCCTGCGGCGCACGTCGCGCTGGAGCCTGATCTTTTCGAGTTCGTCCTTGAGCAGGCCGATGCGCTTGTGGATGAGCCTGCGGTCGGTCTCAAGCTGGGTTTCGCCCGGCCCGCGCGTGCCGATGGCGCCCTCCTGCCGCTCGAGGTGCGACCACTGGCGCGTCAGCCGGGGCAGGAGATACTGGAGCTGGGCCAGCGCGACCTGCGCCTGGGCCTCAGCCGTGCGCGCGCGGCGCGCGAAGATGTCGAGGATGAGGCCGCTCCGGTCCACGACGCGCTTCTTGATTTCCTTCTCGAGATTCTTGGCCTGCACGGGCGTCAGGTCCTCGTCGAAGAGCACCACGTCCGCTTCCAGTTCCTCCGCGAGCCGGGCGACGGCCGCGACCTTGCCCTTGCCGATCAGGGTCGCGGGGTGGGGGGCCTTGATTTCCTGTATTTCGCGGCCCACGACCACGGCGCCGGCCGTGTCCGCGAGCAGGGCCAGTTCGTCGAGATGCTCCAGGGCCTGGTGCCGCCTGAGCCCGGGCAGGACCACGCCGACGAGGATGGCTTTTTCTTTTTTATTGGTTTGGGGGAGATGTTGCATGGGATTTCAAATCCGATTGATTGAATGAAAAATTCATACTTTTCCCGCTCCCCGAGCGGAGTCGAGGGGAGCGGATTTACGCGGATCGTTATCCGAATGCGAAATATTCCGGCACTTAGCCAGCTTTTGAATTTCGTCGAAACCGCCGGCAATCAATGCCTTCTTCTTCGCATGGCTCCATCCCTGTACTTGCTTCTCCCTGTGAAAGGCTTCATCCATGCGTTCGAATTCCTGACAAAAAACCAGCTTCACAGGAAGCCGTTTTTTCGTATGATTCGCTCCTTGTCCGTTTTGATGCTGCCACAACCGTTTTTCAAGATCCCAGGAGCTCCCAGTGTAATATGTCTTATCAGCGCATTCCAATATGTATACGTAAGGCAATGCGTTTTCCCCCCGGTTTTTTCCCTCGCTCCCCTCGACTCCGCTCGGGGAGCGATACTTCTATCCCGTTCCATTAACTTTGAACTTTGAACCTTGAACTTTACTTATTTCCACACCGCCGTTACCACCGTCTCGGCAATCAGGCAGAGCAGCGCCAGAAGCAGCATTTCCCGCCACAGTTCCCTTCCCCTGCGCCTGGAGCGGATCTGGTCCTCCAGGGGCTCCTTCGCGTTCAGCATCACAATGCGGGCCGAGGGCAGGAGCTTCTTCAGGCCCGCTTCGTCGATGGTCCTGAAATCCGATTCATCGGGGTCCAGGTTGACCGCGGTCACGGCCTCGAGGGAATCGTCCCGGAAGAACCGGTACAGGCCCGGGCTGTCGGCGGACTTCAGCGTCGCGCGGAGTTTTCCGCCGGCGAGCCGGGGCAGAACGGACACCCTCTCTCCGGAAGGCGTCTCGACCTGAAACCGTCCTCCTGAAACGGCCGGATCGGAGAAGAACACCAGGCTGTCCCCGGCCAGGGCACGGCCCGCGGCGCCGTCCCGGAGCGCGGCCAGCACCTGGCCGCACCGGGCCGCAAGCGCGGGAAAGAGCGGGCTTGTCGCGAAATCGGACCAGTCCGGATCCGTTCCGCCGGAGAGGAGGATGAGCCTGCCGCGTCCCAGCGGCCATTCGGACAGGAAGGGATGGCCGTCCGTGAAGCGCAGCGGCGCCCGCCGGCCGGCCGCGGAGGGCCGCACGAAACGGAAGAACTTCGGCGGCCTGCGGGGGGTCCATCCGGGTTCGAACACGCCTTCGAGCAGGGGCTCGTCCGGATCCGGGGGCCCGAGCGTCAGGGTGCCCGATCCGTCGCCGGCCGCGCCGGCCTGGACCAGGGAATCGCCCCACGCGGCCGCGAACAGAAATTCGTTCCAACGCCCGAGGTCCGAGTCCGGGCCCGGCACGAACAGGGCGCCGCCCCCGGACTCGATGAAACGGCGCAGGCTCGACGCGTCCGCCGCGGATCGGAGCGGGCAGTTGACGAGGAAAACCGCGTCCGATCGGCCGAGAGAGGCGGCCCACGCCTGGTCCGGCGTCCTGAGCTCCGTCCGGAACCGCGAGGGCGAATCGGGCCGCGGCTCCAGCGCGGCGGTGAAGCTGGATAGATCGGCCGTCCGGCCGCCGACCAGCAGGACACGGGACAGGGGCCGGTGAAAGGCCGCGAAAAAGCGCTCGTCATCCTGCGGGAATCCGTCCGGCTGTGTCTGCGCCTTGCCGCGGATGAATCCGGCCGTCTCCTCCATGACCGGAACGGATTCCATGACCGCAGCGCCGGGCTTCAGGTCCACGGTCTTCTGCGCCACGGCCTCGTCTCCGACGAAAAACCGGACCATGCGGCCCCTGATTTCGGAGGCTCCGAAATTCCGGATCACGGCGCGCAGGCGGAGCGGCTCCTCCCTGCGGAGCGGCGCCGGATCCACCGCCGCGTCCGTCACGGCCGCGTTGTCCATCGCGTTCCGGAACGGCAGGACGAACAGGGTGCCCTTCCACTTTTCCATCTCTTCGGACGGTTTCCGGTTCCGGAATCCCGAGGCCTGACCGTCCGTGAGCAGGAAAATCTCCGGATCCGCGTCCGGCATGCGGCCGATTTTCAGCACGGCCCTCCGGATCGCGTCGGCCGCGTCGCCCGCGGACCAGACGGGGTCGTTTTTTTCGACTGCGGCCGCGGCCGAGGCCGCGTCCGTCAGGGAGTCGCCCGACGAACCGGACCGCGGCGTCCATTCCAAGGCCACGGACTCTCCGGCCGAAGACAGGCCGGCCAGACGGGCCGCGTGCCCGCGGACCAGGGTCCACGCGTCCCCGGCCATGAGGCTGGCCGACCGGTCCACGACCCAGGCCGAAACGCCCTTCGACGCGGAGGCGCGGCCCGAGGGGATGAAGGGACGGCTGAACGCGAGCACGAGAAACGCGGCCGCGAGAACGCGGAGCAGAAGCAGAAGGAACCGGCGGAGCTTGAAGGAGCGGGCCTTCCGCTCCTGCACGCTCCGGAGAAAGCGCAGGTGGCTGAACACCACGGTTCTGGGACGGGGTCTGGCGAGAAGGTGGATCAGAATCGGAAGCAGAACGCCCGCGAGTCCGGCGAGCACGGCCGCGTGCAGAAAGGACGGCGTCATCGCGGTCCGCCCCGGCCGCGGGCGCCGTCACGGGCCCGGCCCGGCCCTGTCTCTTATACA
>JAUCQC010000291.1 GCA_030372965.1 bacterium | reverse complement strand
GCGCTGTCTCGTGGGCTCGGAGATGTGTATAAGAGACAGCAGGGGAGCTGCGCTCAGGATGACATGGATTTGCAGTTTCATAAAGACCGTCAGTCATCGAAGACCGGTTTGACCCATGCCCAAAACCG
Source organism: bacterium (assembly GCA_030372965.1). GTDB lineage: Bacteria > Zhuqueibacterota > QNDG01 > QNDG01 > DTFT01 > JAFGAX01. Next base: position 2,216 of record JAUCQC010000291.1, on the reverse strand, counting down.
AAACGATCGAAATCCAGAAGGAATTCGCCGCAGGCGGGGGCAAGCTCGCGAAGTACCAGGACCTCGTCCTGGGCGAGCGCAGCCTGCTGAAGCTGATCCGCTACGAGATCATCACCGGCCTCTGCGGATCCATGCCGGGCGCGGCCGGGCTGCTCCTCCGCTCCAGGCTCTATCCGAAACTGCTCGGCCGCGCCGGCCGCGGCGTGACGTTCGGAAGGGGCGTGGTTCTGCGTCATCCCCAAAAGATCGAGATCGGCGACGGCGCGGTGATCGACGACGGATGCGTGCTGGACGCCAAGGGCCGGGACAACAAAGGCATCCGGATCGGGGCCGGTGTCTTTCTCGGACGGAACACGATTCTCAACTGCAAGAACGGAGACATCCTCCTCGAAGACCGCGCCAATATCGGCTCGAACTGCACGATTTTCAGCGCGAGCGAAGTGGTCGTGGGCGCGGAGGAACTGCTCGCCGCCTACGTGTACCTGGTCGGCGGCACGCACCGGTTCGACGATCCGGACGCGCCGGTCCTGAACCAGGGCCGCGAGTCCAAGGGCATCCGCATCGGGCCCGGCGGATGGATCGGCGCGCATGTCACGGTGTTCGACGGGGTGTCGGTGGGCCGGCACGCGGTGATCGGCGCGGGCTCGGTGGTCAACCGCAACGTCCCCGATTACGCGATCGCGGCCGGCGTGCCGGCGAAGGCGGTGCGTCAGAGGAAACCCGGAGTCGTCAAAGGCGGGCGGGAAAACGCTCCCGATCGGAAAGCCGCGGCACCCTCGCCGCGCTCCAAAAGAATCCTCTATCTCTCCATGTACGACCCGGCCGTGCCCTACACGGGAGCCGGCGCGCGCGGCGGCGAGTTCGTCAACTTCCTGGCCCGGCGGCACAGCCTGGACCTGGTGTACATGACCGGATCCGGGCATCCCGGCGACCCGGTTCTGGAGGAAAAGTACCGGAACCGGCTGAAAGGGGTCGGGGAAAAAATCGCGATCCCCTTCTCGCAGAAGGGATACTTTCTCTTCAGCAAACCCCTGTACGATGCGGCGGCCCGCCTTCTCGAAAAGAACCGCTACGACCTGATCTTCTGCGATTACGGACTGGCCGGCAAATACGGGGTGAAGCTCTCGAAGCGCTATGGCGTGCCCTTCGTGTACGCCTCGCACAACATCGAGTACCGGCAGTATCTCGGCAAGGCGAAGTCCGACCCCAGGCGCTGGCCCCTGGTGCCGCTGGTCCGGTCCGCGGAGAAAAAGGCAGTTCAGCGATGCCGCCTCTTGGTGGCTATCTCAAACGAGGACGCGGCATTCTACAGCCGGTGGACCTCGCCGGACAAGATCACGGTCGTGCCGCAGGGTTTCGACGACAAGGTTCTCAACCCCCGGTACAAAGCGGCCCGGAACGACCCGAAAATCGTCCTGTTCTTCGGCAATTACGCGATTTCCACGAACCGGGAGGCGGTGGCCGCTGTGCGCGACCGCATCGCGGACCGCGTTCTCAGGGCCGAGCCCCGCGTCCGCTTCCAGTTCGCGGGAGCGCATCCGCCGCTCGAGCTGAACCATCCGGCTTTCGAGTTCACCGGGTTCGTGGAATCCGTGGCCGACCTCATCCGGCGGGCCGACGTGGTCATATCGCCCATGACCGGCGGCTGGGGCATGCCGACCAAGGTCGTGGAATCCCTGGCCTGCGGCAAGCCGGTCGTGGCCACGGAGACAGGGGCCCGGTCCGTGCCGCGCGCGTTCTCCAGGCTGACGGTGTGCCCGATCGAGGAATTCCCCGAAGCGATCGTCCGGATCCTCAGGGAGAACCGGCCCGTGGACGGCGCGGATTTCGAGGCCCTGAAGAGGGAGTTCCTGTGGGAACACCGGCTCGGCCGGCTCGATGAAGCCGTGGCCCGGCTGTTCCCGGGCGGGGTTCCGTGAGCCGCGGGCCCGTCCGGGCCGCCTTTCTGGTCGCGTGCCACGACATCGGGGGATTCGAAACCAAACTGGATCACCTGATGCGGCACCTGGACCGCAGGCGCGTCCGGCCGGCCGTCATCCTTCTCTACCCGGGTTACAAGGCCCGCCGCACGGATGAAGCCGTCCGCGTCCGACAGCGGGCCTTTTTTCAATGGCCGGGAATCGAAACGGTCGAGATCCCCATGGGGGGCCGCTTCGACCTTTCCTCGGTCGGCCGGTCGGCTGCCGCGCTCCGCCGCATGCGGCCGGATGTCATGC
>JAUCQC010000290.1 GCA_030372965.1 bacterium | reverse complement strand
GCGCTGTCTCGTGGGCTCGGAGATGTGTATAAGAGACAGCCCGTGAACTGGGCGGCGGACGCTGGCTTTCGCGAGACCGGCTGGGACGCCCGGGACCGTTCGGGCCGCGGTCTAGCCGGGGGCGTGTATGCGTACCGGATGACGGTATCGGACGGAAACGGCCGCGTCCGCCACTCGCAATCCAGGACCATGCTCCTGCTGAAGTGAACGCCCTGCGCATGGCGCACAGGGCATCGGGTAAAACGGATAATATAACACGATTTCCTCTGTGCCTTTCTCGCTGTGCGCTATGCGCTGTGCGATCTGATGCCTTCGAGAATCCGTTCACCCGACAAAAAAAGGACCGTCCCATGCGCCGTTCCGCGACCCGCCTGTTCCTCATCGCCCTACTGCTTTCCGCCGCCCCTTCCCGCGGCCAGTTGATGAGCGGAGGGGAAAAATTCCACGGATGCATCGTTCAAAGCGGCCCGTCCATCCCCAGGTCCTGGCCCTCCTACTGGAACCAGGTGACCCCGGAAAACGCCGGCAAGTGGGGTTCGGTCGAGTACACCCGCGACTCGTACAACTGGGCCGAGCTGGACAAGGCGTACAATTACGCCAGGACGAACGGATTCCCGTTCCGGTTTCACTGCCTCGTCTGGGGAAAACAGCAGCCCGGGTGGATCGCCGATCTCGATTCCGCGCAGCAGGCCGAGGAGGTTGAGGAGTGGATCCGCACGGCCGGGGAACGCTACCCCGAGGCCGACTACGTCGAAGTGGTCAACGAGGCGATCGAGTTTCAGCCGTACGACTATTATCCGGTCTACCGTAACGCGCTCGGCGGCGCCGGCGCCACGGGCTGGGACTGGGTGATCCGGGCGTTCGAGATCGCGCGCGAGGCTTTTCCGGACTCGAAGCTCCTGCTGAACGAGTACAACCTCTTCGGCGGCGCCAAATCCATCACGACCTATCTCAAGATCGTCAACCTGCTGAAGGAGCGCGGCCTCATCGACGGCGTCTGCGAACAGGGACATTTTCTCGAGAGCGTCGGCGCCGCGACCATCAAGTCGCGTCTCGACCAGCTGGCCTCGACCGGACTGCCCGTCCAGATCACCGAGTTCGACCTGAACATCGCGGACGACACGGCGCAGTTGAACAAGTACAAGGCCATTTTCCCGGCGCTGTGGGAACACCCGTCGGTGGAGGGCGTCACGTTCTGGGGGTACATCGAGGGCACAATGTGGCGGGCCGACGGCTGGCTGGTCTCCAGCAGGGGCGTCGAGCGGCCGGCCATGGTGTGGCTGAAGGAATACTTCGCGAACTGGACGTCCGCGGTTTCAGGACCCGCCGGGGCCGCGGGTCCGGAAGGCTTCGGCCTTCTGCCGAACTTTCCGAACCCGTTCAACCCCTCCACGTCCATCCGCTTCACCCTGCCGGCCGCCGGCCGCGCGGACGTTTCCATCCTGGACGTGTCCGGCCGCGCCGTCCGGACGCTGGTCTCGGGCTGGAGACCCGCGGGCCCGCACACCGTGCGGTGGAACGGCCTGGACGACGCGGGCGCGGCGGTTCCGGCGGGCGTGTATTTCTGCCGGATGAACGCCGGGCCTTTCTCGGCAACCCGCAAACTGACTCTGGTCAAATGAGACGCCTCCTCATGCCCGCGACCCTGGCAGCCGGACTGGCGGCCGGCCTTCAGGCAGGCGAGCCGCAGGGATTCTTCATGGACGGATTCGTCCCGCGGCGCGCCCCGGTTCCGGCGCACGTTTCGGAGAAACCGCCCCGGGGAAAGCCCGACGTCACGGTGACGATCGACGCTTCCGACACCCTCGGCCGGGTTTCGCCCTGGCTGAGGGGGGACAACGCCAACACCTACATGGGCCGCGTCATCGACGATCCGGTTCTGCTCGGCCACCTGAAGGCGCTCGCGCCGGCCGTGCTCCGGTACCCGGGCGGCAACCTCACCAACCAGTTCTTCTGGAACGCGGCGCCGGGCGCCCCGCCGGCGGACGCGCCGGATTCACTGATTTTCAACGGCGTCATGGGCCCTCCCGGCTACTGGTTCGGCCGCAATGACGACTCCCTCACCCTGTCGGTGGACAATTACTACCGGGTGCTCGAGGCGACCGGCGCCGCGGGCCTGATCTGCGTCAACGCGGGGTACGCCCGGTACGGAACCGGCCCGGACCCCGTGGCCGCGGCCGCCGGCCTTGCCGCGGACTGGGTGCGTGCCGACAGGGGCCGCACGCGTTTCTGGGAGGTCGGCAACGAGAACTTCGGCCCCTGGCAGGCGGGCTTCGAGATCGACACGGCCGCCAACAGGGACGGCCAGCCGCGTTTCCACTCCGGAGCGCTGTACGGCCGGCATTTCCGCGTGTTCGCCGATTCGATGCGGGCCGCGGCCCGGAGCGTCGGAGCGGACATCCGGATCGGCGCGGTCATGGTCGAGGTCGACAAGGGCGCCGGCTGGTACAATCCCGTGGAGTCGGACTGGAACCGCCAGGTGCTCGAAGCCGCGGGCGGCGACATGGACTTCTTCTCCATCCACAGCTACTTCACCCCGTACAACGAGAATTCGGGCCCGGAGGTCATTCTCGCGTCCGCGGCCGCGGAAACGGAACGCATGGCGCGGCACGTGGAGGAGGTCTGTGCCGGCGCCGGCATTCCCCTGAAGCCGGCCGGCCTCACCGAGTGGAACATCTTCGCCGTGGGCTCTGGCCAGCAGACCTCGTTCGTCAACGCCATGCACGCCGCCCTGGTTCTGGGGGGCCTGGCCGTGAACCGGTTCGGCCTGGCGGCCCGATGGGACCTCGTGAACCGGTGGGAAAACGGCAATGACCACGGCCTCTTCAATTACGGGGACGAACCCGGAGCGGCCCGATGGAACCCGCGTCCCGCCTTTTTCCCGATCTATTATTTCGGCCGGTGTTTCGGGGACCGCCTGATCCGGTCCACGGTCGCAGGCGCGGATCCGGATCATCCGGCCGGTGACGTCCAGGCTTTCGCCTCGCTGTTCGGTTCCGGCGAGGCCGGGTTGATGCTCGTGAACACCGGCGCGACGGACCGGATCGTGAAGATCCGGACGGAAGGATTCCGGCCCGGAGGCCGGTACTACCGGTTCTCCCTGACCGGCGGGGACGACCACGCGCCGTTCTCGCGGAAAATTTTCGTGAACGGCCGCGGGCCGGAAGGCCCGTCCGGCGGGCCGATCCGGGAGCTGGAGGCGATCCCCGCCTGGTCGAGAAAAATAAACGGACCCTTCACGGTTCCCCTGAAGGCCCGGTCCGTTCAATTCATCCTGATCGAAGGAAGACGCTGAAAAGACCCGATTCCCGCCCAGACTGACGGAGGATCCATGACGCTCTGGCTGTCCCTCTTCCTGTCTCTTATACACATCTCCGAGCCCACGAGACAGCGC
>JAUCQC010000289.1:0-45000 GCA_030372965.1 bacterium | reverse complement strand
CCGAGACTTCATCCTGGCCATGGGTAGATCACCCGGTTTCGGGTATACCGCGCGTTACTAAATCGCCCTATTCAGACTCGCTTTCGCTACGGTTCCTCCGCTGAACGGATTAACCTTGCAACGCACGAGTAACTCGCTAGCTCATTAAACAAAAGGCACGCCGTCATCCGCTTGCGCGGACTCCGACTGATTGTAGGCATACGGTTTCAGGTACTATTTCACTCCCCTAACAGGGGTGCTTTTCACCTTTCCCTCACGGTACTGGTTCACTATCGGTCACGAGAGAGTATTTAGCCTTGGGTAGTGGTCCACCCGAATTCCCACAGGATTTCACGTGTCCCGCGGTACCTGGGAATCTCGTCAAGAAAGACAGTTTTTTTTCGCCTACAGGATTATCACCTTCTATGATTGGACTTTCCAGAGCCATTCGGCTAAGAAACTGTTTTATCACTTTCCGGACCCGCTGCATCAGGCCCCGACAAGACCCCACGACCCCGACGCTGCAACGCACGCAGGCTTTAACGCAGAATCGGTTTGGGCTGTTCCCCGTTCGCTCGCCACTACTTGGGGAATCGCAATTGCTTTCTCTTCCAGGAGTTACTGAGATGGTTCACTTCTCCCCGTTAGCTCTTCTCCGCCTATTTGATTCAGCGGAGAGTGTTCCGGCATAACCCGGAACGGGTTGCCCCATTCGGAAATCCCCGAGTCAAAGGTTGTTTGCACCTACTCGAGGCTTATCGCAGCTTACCACGTCCTTCATCGCCTTCTCGTGCCAAGGCATCCACCGTACGCCCTTAGTAACTTGACCAAAAATTTCGGCGAAACCTTAGGTGTTAAGATACCACTAATATTCTATTAAGTTGTCAAAGAGCTTCTTTCCGGCAATTTGCCGGATTCGATTTATTGAAAAACCCTCTGGGGGTTTAATCGGCTGTTTTACTGGAGATGACCGGGATCGAACCGGTGACCTTCTGGTTGCAAACCAGACGCTCTCCCAGCTGAGCTAATTCCCCGCTTGGATCGCTCTCCATTGTACGGAGCGCACAGGGATACGGTCATCCGGGATGGGTGGGCCACTCCCTCGGAAGGGGAACCCTTCGCGTGACAGTGCTCCGGCCCACATTAAGCGGTGGGCCTAACTGGAGTTGAACCAGTGACCTCACGCTTATCAGGCGTGCGCTCTAACCACATCTGAGCTATAGGCCCGATATTTATATAAACGACGCGTGCACGGCTCGAAGTATCGGCGCTTTCGACCTTGAAGTACGTTATGGTCCGCTTGCGGCGTCCATAACCTGTACTCCTTAGAAAGGAGGTGATCCAGCCGCACTTTCCAGTACGGCTACCTTGTTACGACTTCGCCCCAATCATCGATCTTACCTTTGACGGCTCCCCCCCTTGCGGGTTGGGCCACCGGCTTCTGGTACTCCCGACTTTCATGGCGTGACGGGCGGTGTGTACAAGGCCCGGGAACGTATTCACCGCGACCTGCTGATTCGCGATTACTAGCGATTCCAACTTCATGGAGTCGAGTTGCAGACTCCAATCCGAACTGAGACCGGTTTTGGGGATTGGCTCCACCTCGCGGTCTTGCATCCCTCTGTACCGGCCATTGTAGCACGTGTGTAGCCCTGGACGTAAGGGCCATGAGGACTTGACGTCATCCCCACCTTCCTCCTCGTCTTCCGAGGCAGTCTCCCTAGAGTGCCCAGCATTACCTGATGGCAACTAAGGACAAGGGTTGCGCTCGTTGCGGGACTTAACCCAACATCTCACGACACGAGCTGACGACAGCCATGCAGCACCTCTACAGCGATCCCGAAGGAGGGTCGGCTTTCACCGGATTTCCGCTGCAGTTTAAGCCCAGGTAAGGTTCTTCGCGTTGCATCGAATTAAACCACATGCTCCACCGCTTGTGCGGGCCCCCGTCAATTCCTTTGAGTTTCAATCTTGCGATCGTACTCCCCAGGCGGGGTACTTAATGCGTTAGCTTCGGCACTGAAGGGGTCGATCCTCCAACACCTAGTACCCATCGTTTACGGCGTGGACTACCAGGGTATCTAATCCTGTTTGCTCCCCACGCTTTCGCGTTTTAGCGTCAGTAACGGACCAGGAAGCCGCTTACGCTACTGGTATTCCTCCTGATATCTACGCATGTCACCGCTACACCAGGAATTCTACTTCCCTCTTCCATACTCAAGACCGACAGTATCGAAGGCGATTTCTCGGTTAAGCCGAGAGATTTCACCACCGACTTATCGGCCCGCCTACACGCTCTTTACGCCCAATAAATCCGGACAACGCTTGCTCCCCCCGTATTACCGCGGCTGCTGGCACGGAGTTAGCCGGAGCTTTCTTTGGAGGTACCGTCACTTCCGGCAAGCCGGACATTCGTCCCTCCTAACAGAGCTTTACGTACCTCGGTACTTCATCACTCACGCGGCGTTGCTGGGTCAGGCTTTCGCCCATTGCCCAATATTCCTCACTGCTGCCTCCCGTAGGAGTCTGGCCCGTGTCTCAGTGCCAGTGTGGCTGATCATCCTCTCAGACCAGCTACCCATCGTAGCCTTGGTAGGCCGTTACCCCACCAACAAGCTAATAGGACGCAGGCCCATCCATCAGCGATGCTCCGTTGCCGAAGCTCTCTTTGATCCCGTGTCCATGCGAACTCGGGATATCATGTGGCATTAGCACCGGTTTCCCAGTGTTATTCCTCACTGAAGGGTAGGTTGCCTACGTGTTACTCACCCTTTCGCCAGTTTACTAGGGAATCTTGCGAATCCCATTCTCCTCAGACTTGCATGTGTTAGGCACGCCGCCAGCGTTAGTCCTGAGCCAGGATCAAACTCTCCGTTGTAAATATATTCATCTTATTTACTTCGGAGTGAAGATAAAACAAAAAGGCGTCGAACTGCGAAGGCCGTGCACGCGAAGTTTTCAAAGAACGGGTGTTTTGTTGTGCTGTCTCGTTTTGGACAGATGATAATATAACTTCTTGTCCAGGGAAAGTCAAGTGGAAAAATGAATTTTACATTTATTTTTCGGACTTGAATTTCAACAGCCTGTAAATTTACAAAATGGATGACCGTTTGTCAAGCGAATTATGAATCAAAACAGAAAAATCTTCATGGATCTGACGTGTCTACGTCAGGTTGTTCAGCGCCCTCCCCTGCCATCACGCCGAAGCCCGGTTCGTCAGTATCTCACATCTTTATAAGATTCAGTGATTTCCATGCGTATTTTCTTCACGATCAGGCTGGCATTGAAGCGCATCGCGAAGTAATCCATGAAATACCGTCCTTCAGAATCTATGGTAAAACGCAGGGACATGTCCATGTGTTTCACCATTTTGGGGAATTTTCCGGGCTTGAGCCGGGCGGACAGGACAGTCGCCGAATCCCCGGACATGACATATTCCGCGAAAAAACGGCCCTCCGACGGAACCTTGGGCGAGGCCCTGAACCGTCTGTAACTGCGTCCGCCGATGACCGTGTCTTTCACCCAGAAGAAACGGTAATAACCCCGGATCTCCTTGCGGAATACGAACAGGTCTTCGCTGTCCATCGAATAGGAGCCTTCTTTCCGACCGGTGTTTTTCTGCTTCTCTTTTCTGCTCTTCTCCTGTTCCGTTCTTTCCTTTGCTGTCTTCTTGATCCATTCCTGAGTGACGTCGATGGATTTCCCGTCTTTTTCTTCAACGGCATTCAGCACCGAGTCCACGCGCGCCGAATCGCGGAACGCGACGGACTTGAGAACCGTGGTGACTGACTTCGGCCGGCCGTCTCCGTCCAGTTCCTTCAGGGTCTGAACCGCTGTCATGGATTTGGGCGGCGGCTCACCCAGTTTGCGGCACCCGTTCTCAAGCCGGTCCAGCAAGGCATCTCCCGGGTCCGATGGCCCGGCGGAAACAAGGCCCGAGCCGGACAGGCAGGTGATAACAAGACACAGGCGCATGACGCGTCTCATGGCGGCAGTCTCCGGGAGTCGGATTCGGAAGTGGACGGAACGAGTGTGAAACGCCGCAGAAGGGTCATCCGTTCCTGACAAAGACATCGCCGAGCAGGGCCAGTCCCTTCACGGTGAGTTTCTTCGCGGCCGGCGAACCGGTCCGCCGGCCGGCGTCTCCGGCCGCGGTCTCGTTTTTCATGTCTCCGATCAGGGAGGTTCCGCGGATCTCGATTTCCCAGCCCCTGGGAACGAGGATCTCGACCGTGCCGAGAATCGAAAGCACGTCGAGCGACGCCTCGCCTTCGGGTTCGGCGCGGGTGAGGTCCACTTTTCCCTTCGACAGAATGGATGTCACCTGGGCGGCCCGAAACCGTCTCGAATCGATGCGAAGGTGAGTGCCGCCCAGCACCCACAGGATCTCGGGTGAATCGGAGGAATCGGAAACGCCTCGGATTCCGGACGGTTCGTCAAACCGCCGGTCTCCCGCCGGTTCCCGGGAAGCGGCAGGCCCGGATGGCGCCGCGTTCGTCCTGGAACGGAGCAGAAGCATCACGCCCACTGCGATGATCAGCAGGGGCCAGATGAAATCAATGTCCATCCGGTAGAATCCGAGAGTGGATCCCATGAACAGGACGCCGAAGCCGATCCAGAGCCATCCGTCGGCCCGTCGGCCTCCGCTCCTTCCCAGCACGGAAATGCCCTGCAGGATGAGCAGGCAGGGCCAGAAATCCCACAGGTCCAGGCTCCAATCGAAGCCGATGTGGGGCATGAGCAGGAGCAGGCCGATGAGGATGAATCCGAAGGCGACGATCACCCGGCCTTCCGTCCATTTGATCCGGTTCTGTGGCATGGGTCCTCCGTGTGACGGTTCCTATCAAGGCATACGCAGGAGGATTGAAGGATGTTTCGGATTTCGGGGTTACTTGTGTCCGGTCCCGAATTTCGGACGATGAACCTTCCGTATTCGGATCGCGACCGCCTGCCGGTTCCTTCGGGTTGCTTGTGGTCCGTTCCGCATGTTTCAGCGGGAATGCCATCAGAGACCCGGTCGCGGGATCGGTCCGTATCGGTCGACACCAGTCAGCCGGGAGAGGACGGGGGACCCGCGGGTTCCCGGCACGAGTCGACCGAAGCCCCGCAGGCAGATCTCGGGCTCATCGGCTGCCGCTTTTTTTCAGGCGGAAGCGATTCCTGGGGCCGGGCCCGCGCACTTTTCAAGCCCGCGATTTTCGGCAAAATTCCCCTTGAAACCCGCCTGTTTTTCCCGTATTTTAGTCCGGCATCTGCGCTGAAAACCGATCGGAAACGCTGGCTTGACCTATAAATCCGCGATCCGAAACGCTTATTTTTTCGGAATTTTCGCCCTGGGCGCCTCAACTCCCTTTCTGCCCGTATTCCTCAAGGAACGCCTCGGATTCGACAACCGGGAACTGGCCCTCATCCTCATGGTGCGGCCGGCGATGGCGCTCCTGGGACAGCCGTTCTGGAGCTGGCGGGCCGATTCCACGCGAAGCCGGACGCGGCTGGCCGCGATCGCGAGCGTGCTGTCGGCCCTCTGCTTCCCCCTCGTTCTGGCGGGACATCGTTTTCCCGCCGTACTCCTGTTCATGGCCCTTTCCGCTTTTTTCATCATGCCCTTCAATTCCATGAGCGACACGATCACCTTCGATTATCTCGGCGCGTCCAGGCGGAACCACTTCGGGAGTTTCCGCATATTCGCCTCCCTCGGGTTCTTCGCGGCCGTGATCCTCACCGGTCCCCTGTACGACAGGCTCGGTCTGCGCTGGCTCTTCCTGCTGTTCTCTCTGGGCATGCTGGTCTCCGCGGGTTTCATACGGAAGGTCCCCTCCCGCCGACGGGACGCCCGGCCTTCGGGCGACTGGCGGTCCCTGCTCGCGTTCCTCGGAAGACGGAACGTGCTGTTTTTCATCCTGGCGGTCCTGGTATCCGAAACGGCGAACCAGATGGCGTACGTTTTTCTCAGCGTGTACGCCAAATCACTTGGCGCGAACAATGCCCAGACGGGGTGGATCTGGGCGACGGCCACGGGAATGGAAATGATCACCATGGCCTTCATGCCCTTCATCATCCGCCGGCTCGGGCTGAAGAACGTTCTCGTGCTGGGGACGTTTTTCGTGCTGTTCCGGTGGATGCCCTTCGCCTTTGTCGACTCCTGGTGGATGCTCCTGCCTTTCCAATGCGTGCACATCATCACCCTCACCTTCGTGTACGTGGGCGCGGCGATTTTCATGGATGCGGAGGCGCCTCCCGCGATCCGCTTCTCGGCCCAGGCGTTCTTCAGCACCTTCGTGCTGAACGGAGCCGCGCTCATCGGCACGCTTCTGGGGGGGCTGATCAGCCAGCGGCACGGATACGCGCCGATCTTTTTCGTGTCCGGCGCGCTCGGTGTCGTCTCCGCGGCCGTGATGGCGGTTTTCGTGCGCAATCCGAGCCGCATCCATCTGCCGGGCGGAGAAAACACGCTCAGCCCGCAGGCCGGCCATCCGCCGGCCCGGCACTGAACCGGATTACCGGAACGGACCCGAGGGTCAGCGCCCCCGAATATGAATTAAAACGGAAATGGAACAAGGAAGGCTGATCCGGACGGAACGCCCGGATGGCGGGTCCCTCTCCGCGCATCGGCTTTCATCGCGTCACGGCCGGGCGGTTTTTCTCTCGGAGTCCAGCACCTGCCCGGCCGCGTCGAGCAGGTCCCCGGCGATCCAGTCCGGTTGCACGTCATACTCCCCGTCCTTCGCGCCGAATCCCGTGCGGACGGCCACGGTTTTCATCCCCGCCCGTCTTCCGGTCTCGATGTCGGATGTCTTGTCGCCGATCATCACGCTCCGCGTCAGATCCAGGTTCAGGTCCTCTTCCGCCCGGCGCACCAGCGCCTGCCCGGGTTTCCGGCAGCCGCATTTTTCGGATTTGCTGTGGGGGCAGAAATAGACCTTGTCGACCAGGACGCCCGCGGCGGACACCTGCTTGAGGAAGGCGCGGTTCACGCGGTAGAAATCCTCCTTCGAGTAATACCCCATGCCGATTCCCGGCTGGTTCGTGATCAGGACGATGCGGAAGCCCATGTCCTGGAACCGTTTCATCCCCTCCAGCGCGTTCGGCAGAACGCGGACCCGTTCCGGTTCGTGCAGGTACTCGGCTTCCTCGATCACGGTGCCGTCCCGGTCCAGAAACACCGCGGGAGACCGTTTAGCGGGCCTGCGCTCGATGTGCGCGGCGCCATCCTGTTCCACGACCGTCTCCGCGGGCCGGCCGCCGGACGCGAGAATGCGTTCGATGACCGCGGTCGAGGAGACCGTCTCGGTGATGGGGATCAGCCGCACTTCCCCGCCGAACGGGGACAGCGCGTCGGATGAGGTCAGCTTCTCCGGGCTGTAATCCCCGGCCTTGATATAGAACCCGGGTTTCAGCGCCTCGAGGTTGGCGCGGTTCCTCCGCTCGTCGAATAGAAAGACGTAATCGACGGATTCGAGCGCGGCCACCAGCTTGAGCCTCTGTGATTCAGGGACGACGGGCCGGTCCGGCCCCTTGTATTCGCGCACGGACCGGTCCGAATTCACGCCCACGACCAGAACGTCGCACAGGGCTTTGGCCTTCTCGAGGTAGTCGGCATGCCCCGCGTGCAGCAGGTCGAAGGCGCCGGACGTGAAGCCGACCGTCTTTCCCGCCGATCGGAGGGATTCGCAGATCCGGACGAGTTCCTCCCGGCTCTTGATTTTCTGTTCAATCATCGAACACGCCTCCGGAAGCCCGGTTAATCAGGCGGAAACCGCCTGTCCCCTGCTCCTGAGTTCGTCTTTCAGCCGCCGCGTGGCGGCCTGTATCTTCGCGAAATCCAGCCCGGTCTCCCGGCACATGTCCGTGACCAGCTCGAGCGGAAGCGCGTTCTCCGTCCGGATCCGCTCCAGCGCCCGTTCGCGCGTCATGAGCCCCTCGCGGATCATGCTGCTGAACAGGTCGTCCTTCTCGGAGAAATCGAACAGCTCCATGAATATCCAGTGCTTCAGGAATGCCAGCTTGCAGTCGAACCGCCACGGGGAGGTGACGTTCGCGGGTTTGCGCCAGCCCAGTTCCGTCTCGATCACCCGGTGCATTTCCGCTTCGTCGAATCCGACGTAGTCGAGGTAATCCACCTTGGTCTGGCCGGGAAAGAAGAGCTTCTGCATCACCGGAAACGGCAGGTACTGGTACAGGAAGGCCCGGCCTTCGGCGGTCATGCACGGCGGGCTCTTGAAATAGCGGGGGTTGGCCGAGAGGTCCCGGGCCAGATTGCCGACCAGCCCCAGCGCGCTCCGCCGATCCCTGCGGGAACCGGCGCCGGCCAGGGCGTACTTGAAGTGGGCCTCCTCCACACCGCCTGCCCCGGTGACGATGAGCGAAGTTCCGACTCTCTTCGCGGTTTTGCGCAGGCCGATCTCGATGTTGCCGTTGCAGATGGTGCAGGTCAGCATGATGAAACCGAGGGACGGTTTCTTGATCCAGGCTTCGAAATTATGCCTGAGGCATTTCAGCAGGGATCCGCCGCGGTCCACGTGAAAATCGACGCCCACGGCCTCGGTCATGTTTTTCATGTTCAGGACCGCGGTTTCCGGAACGAGGCCGTTGTCTATGAAATACGCCAGCACCTTCATCTTGTGGACGCGGACCAGCTGGTGCAGAACGTACGCGCTGTCCCGGCCGCCGCTGATGCCCACGACCGCGTCGTACGGCTGTTCCTTGGCCTTCTGCCGCTCGAACACCGTTTCGAGCGCCTCCCGTCCCAGAAACTGTTTCCGGGTGTGGGATTCACAGAAACAGCATGTCCCCTGACCGTTGAATTCGATTCCGGGGTAGGTTTGCGGTAAAATGCACGAATCGCAGCGCTGCAAAAAAGACCTCCTCGTGGATGACAGAAAGGGAGCGGGAGCGGGACCGGGCCCGCCGGACTGAAAAATGTACGAAAAATCGGTTCCTAAAACAATCCCTAAAGTCCGGTGACGGCCCGCCTGCCGTCGTGATCGAACGGGAATGCCGGAAGGACCCGGGTCAGAAATGCAGCTTCAGACTGAGCGCGGCGGCGCGGGGCCCCGCGGACGGGGCCAGGGAGAAGGAGGGTTTGGACGCCGTGGAACCGGAGCGCCTGGCGAGAGCCCACTCGGCGATTCCCGTGAGGATGAGGGCCGCGCCCGCGCCCGTCCACAGGCCTGCGGACCGGTTCAGGCGAACCGAACGGACGTGAAACCGGTCGGCGTCCGCCGGAGCGGCGGCGCGCCTGTAATCGTCCTCCGCCTGTCCGGCGAAATGGAATTGCATGAGGCCGAGCGCGACGGACGCGAGCCCGGTTCCCGCGGAAACGACGGCCATCTTCCGGAGCAGAGGCCCGGGGGCGGCAGGCGCGGTCTCGATCGTCCAGTCGCCGAGCCCGGGCATTTCGGACCGGATCTCGCCGCGCACGAAATCGTTCCGGCTGATCCGGTCGCCGAGAGACTCGGACAGGATCTCCGCGGCGCATTGACCCGCCTGAAACCTGCGGATCCGGACCCGGCCGACGTCCCAGTCGCCGCCGTCGCTCTTCCTCCGCCACACGGTCACTTCGTCCCCCACGGAAAGCCCCGACGACTCCGGCGCGTCGATCAGGCACAGTCTGCCCCGGATCCGGAGAACGGGGTACACCGCGGTCGCGGAATCCGCGAATCCGGGATCGGCCGCCGGTTCCCCGGATAATGATTCATCGTACGGGTCTCCGGACGCCGCCCTTTCATCGGATTCGGATCCACCATCCGGGCCGACGGCCGCTTCCGTTTCCCCGGTCCCGGCCGCCGGCGGCGCTGCTTCCGGCCTTCCCGTTCGACGACCGGCCGGCTCGGCTACGGGCGTCTCCGCCATCTGCGGCAAGTCCGCGAAATCGCCCGCTGAAATTTTCAGATCGATGCTCTCGCTGACGATTTCAGCGGCGCACTTTCCGGACTGGTACCGCACCACGCGGACCCGTCCGACCTGGCTGAAAAATCCGAGTTCATTCTTTCGGTACACGTCTATTTCTCCGCCCACGGCCAGCCCGGACGAGGCGTTCATGTCGATGAGCACATACTGGCGCACGCGCCTCAGAACCTTCTGTGAATGGGAGGCCCCTGCGCCGAGCAGAAAGACGAGGATCAGGCTCCAGGACAGCGATTTTCTCACTGGTCGATGTCCGCTTTCAGATGGTCAAAAACGATTCAAAACAAGGTCCGGCAAAGCGGACCGCCCGTAAAATGCTATTAAACAAGCAAAGGCCATGCCCCGGATCGACGGCCCATAAAAAAATTCCGGCGGCCTTCTCATTCAAGACCGCCGGTTTCAGCCTGTCGGACGAATCCCCGCGCGTCCGGAGCGCGCATGCCGCTCATGGCGCGCCGGCAGGCGGGGAATCGTTTCCGTCAGGATGAACCGGATTGTCCGGGGAGACCGGACCGCGACCGGAGAGCGCCTCCTTGACTCTCGCCGCGACCGGCCGGGACATTCCGGCGACGGCCGCGATTTCATCGACCGACGCCCTCCGGACGGCTTCCGCGGAACCGAATCGGAGGAGCAGGGCCTTGCGGCGCGCCGGCCCGATGCCCGGAACATCGTCGAGGGACGAGCGCACGGCGCGCTTGGCGCGCAAGGACCGGTGGAACGTCACCGCGAACCGGTGGGCTTCGTCGCGCACGCGCTGGAGCAGGTGGAGCGAAGCGGAAGCGCGCGGGAGGGTCTGTGATTCCGACAGGCCCGGCCTGAAGACCTCTTCGAGCCGCTTGGCGAGGCCGATTACGGGCTGGCCGCCGGCCCCGCACGCCCGGAGCGCCTCGCACGCCGCCGAGAGCTGTCCTTTTCCGCCGTCCACCAGGATCAGGTCGGGCAGCGGCAGTCCCTCGCGCATCAGCCGCGAAACGCGGCGCGAGACCGCCTCGGACATGGCCGCGAAATCGTCGATGCCTTCGACGTTCCGGATCCTGAATTTCCGGTATCCGTTTTTCAGGGGCCGTCCGTTCTCGAACACGACCAGGGAGGCCACGGTGTCCCTGCCCGCCAGATGAGAAATGTCGAAGGCCTCGATGCGCTTCGGAGGCCGCGGGAGACCGAGGTCGCGCTGAAGCGCGGCCACGGACGGCGCCACCCAGTCCCCGGACTGCGATTTCTGAAGTCGGAGCTCCTCGAGAAGGAGACGCGCGTTCTGCCGGACCATGGCCATGAGCTCCGCGGGCTTGCCCCCGGCCGGGACCGTCAGCCGGACAGCCGATCCTTTCCGGCCGGAGAGCCAGGCCTCGACCGCTTCGCGGTCGTCGATGCCGAAGGGGATGTGGATGTCCGGGGGGATATTGTCGGCGCGCAGGTAATACTGCTTGAGGAAAGCGGACAGGATTTCGGGCTCGGGCGTCGCCTCCGCGTGCTCGAGGCCGAACTGCCTGCGGTTGACGATCTTGCCGTCGCGCACCTCGAACACCAGGCCGCAGGCGCCGTCCCCGTCCCCGGCCGCGGCCACCAGGTCCCGTTCGGTCTCCGGGTCGCCGGCCACCTTCTGCCTGGACTGGAAGTGCAGCACCGCGCGGATCTGGTCGCGCAGCCGGGCGGCCTGCTCGAAATCGCGGTGCTCCGCCAGTTCCCGCATCCGCCGATCCAGGTCCTCCACCAGGCTCCGGTTCCGTCCCTCGATGAAGGCCACGGTCCGGTCGATGACCTCCCGGTAATCAGCCTCCGTGACCCTCCCTTCGCAGGGTCCGCCGCAGCGGCCGAGGTGGAACTGCAGGCAGATCCGGTGTTTCTTCAGGCGGATCGTTTCTTCGGTGATCGAGAGGCCGCAGGTGCGGATCGGGAAGATGCGGCGGATGGCGGACAGGAGCTGGCGCATCGACCCGACATCGGTGTAGGGGCCGAAAATGAGCGCGCGGTTCCGGTCGGGCCTGCGGACCACGGTCACCCTGGGATACGGCTCACGCGTGACGCGGATGTACGGATAGCTCTTGTCGTCCTTCAGGTTGACGTTGTAGCGCGGCCGGTGGCGCTTGATGAAATTGGCCTCGAGGATCAGCGCCTCGATCTCCGAATCCGTGTGGATGAACTCGAAATCGGCGACCTTGGACATGAGAACCGCGTGCTTGGGGTCTCCCGGCGGATCCGGGACGCGGAAGTGCGAGCGGACCCGGTTCCGCAGGGCCTTGGCCTTGCCGACATACAGGATCTGACCCTTCGCGTCCTTGAAGAGGTACACGCCCGGCTCGGCAGGAAGATTTCGGATGCGCTCATCCAGGTTCTGGGGCATGTCGGTCATTCCTTCACTGGCGCTCATCCCGGTTCCGGAACCGGTCGGTCAAACCCCGGACATCCGGCCGCCCGGCGGGAAGACGCGGGCGGAAATGAAAAAGGCTCGGACACGCGGAAACCGTGCGTCAAAGCCTCAGTGAAGCGGAATCGGGGGGAGACGGTCAGGACTCGATCTGCTCCTCGATCTTGGCCGCCTTGCCTTTGAGCTGGCGCAGGTAGAACAGCTTGGCCCGGCGGATGCGGCCCTTGCGCGTGCGTTCGATTTTCTGGATCAGCGGCGAGTACAGCGGAAAAATGCGCTCCACGCCCACGCCGCCCGATATTTTCCGTACCGTGAAAGTCTTGTTGATGCCGCCGCCGCGCTTCTGAATGCACAGGCCGCGAAAAACCTGGATGCGCTGCTTGTCTCCCTCGACGACCTTGAAGTGGACGGCGACGTCGTCGCCCGGGTTGAATTCGGGGACGTCCGCCTTGACCTGCTCCGCGCCCACCAGTTCCAGCATGTCCATTTTAACAATCCTCCTTGGAGTGCGATCGATTGATCGTTTTGTTTATGTCAAACCTGATTTCCGTCCGCGTCGCTTGAACCGGATGTTTCGGCGAGGCCGTCCGGGCCTCGCTTCAGCAGATCCGGCCTCCTCTCGGCCGTCCGCCGGAGCGCCTGCTCCTCCCGCCACGCGTCGATCCGGGCGTGGTGCCCGGAGAGCAGGACATCCGGGACCTTCAACCCCCGGAACTCCTCGGGCCGCGTGTAATGGGGATGGTCCAGCCTGCCGCTGACGAACGAATCGCCGTCCGCCGAATCGCTGTTGCCCAGCACGCCCGGCTGCAGCCGGACCACCGCGTCGATGATCACGGCCGCGGCCAGTTCCCCGCCCGAGAGGATGTAATCGCCGATCGAAATCTCCTCGTCGACGAGCGACTCGATCACCCGTTCGTCGACGCCGCGGTAATGGCCGCACAGAAAGACCAGCTGCGGTTCGGCCGCCAGCGACGCGGCTTTCGTCTGGCTGAACGTCTCGCCCTGGGGCGACATCAGCAGAACCCGCGGAACCGCCCCCGGGCTGTCCCCCCGGATGGCCTCGATGCAGCGGAAAATCGGCTCGGGCTTCAGAATCATGCCCGCCCCGCCCCCGTACGGGTAATCGTCGACCGTGCGGTGCCGGTCTTCCGCGAAATCCCGCAGGTCCCAGACATGGTAACGGACCCGTTCCTTCAGGCTGGCCTGACGGAGCATGCTCTCCGCGAAAATCGCCTCGAACATGCCGGGGAACGGGGTGATGACATCGATGCGCATTCGGTCAGACCAGTCCTTCGATGGTGGCGATCGTCACGATTCCCGCCCGGGGATCGACCGCTCGTATCCATTCCTTCACCATCGGCACCAGGATGTCCTCCCCTTCCCGGTCGATCACCAGAATGTCCTGCGCCGGGGCCTTCAGAACCTCGCGCACCGTCCCGACCGTTTCTCCGGCCGCGGTCACGGCCTTCAAGCCGATCAATTCGAACATGTAGTACGATCCGGCCGGAAGCGCCCGGCTCTGGGACCGCGCGATCCGGACCCAGCGCCCGGCCGCCGATTCGGCGGCGGTGCGGTCGTCGATGCCTCTCAGCTTGATCAGGATGAAGGCGCCGGAGAGCCGCACGGCCTCGACCGCGCGCCGTTCCCCCGGTTCCTCGTCCCCCTCGGCCAGCCACACCGCGCGCAGCCGCTTGAATCGTTCCGGATCGTCGGTCAGCGGGAAGACCTTGAGTTCGCCGCGGAGTCCGTGGGCGCCGTGAACGCGTCCGACCGACACGGTCGGGGCGTCCTTCCGCCCGGCCGGATCCCGGCCCTGCGGCCCGGCTATTCCAGAATTTCCAGAAGCGCCCTTTTGCCGCGCTTGGCCGAGGCCGCCGTCAGGAGGGTCCTGATTGATTTCGCAGTCTGACCTTTCCGTCCGATCACCTTTCCGAGGTCCCCGTCTCCGACGCGAAGTTCAAACACCGTGGTTTTCTCCCCGTCGACCTCCGTGACGACGACCGACTCCGGATGGTCGACCAGATGCCTGGCGATGAACTCGACGAACTCCTTCATGGCCGCATACCCTCCACGTGTCAGGTTCCACTCGACTCCGATATCGTTTCCGGAAGAAGGACTTCATTCCGATGACGTCGGTTCAGCGTGAAACGGACGGACAGGGACCGGCGGCCGGCCGGGGATCGTTGAAGCTCCCCGCCCTAAGCGGCGGGGAATCTTCTATCTGTAGAGAAGAGACATCTGACATTCGCTCGCTTACCCCGCGGCCCGCTATGCGGGATCAAGCTATTATATGTCTTCTTGTTGAAGACAAACCGCGGGGAATGCGCTCGCTGTCAGATTCAGGCGGCCGGGGCTGAGGCCTGGGATTCGGCGGGCGGCGCGGCCGCTTCGGGTTTCGCTTCGGCCGCTTTAGCCGCCTTCTCCCTGGCTTTCTTGGAAACGCGGGTTTTCTCTCCCGCGCGCCTGGAGCGGTCGGCCTGCGCGGCCTCCCACTTCTTCACTTCCTCGTCGATCCGGGTCTCATCGAATCCGCGCTTCTTCAGGTTGCGGCGCACCAGGATGCCCTTGTGCCTCAGAAGGCTCCGGACGGTGTCCGAGGGAATCGCGCCCTTGTCGAGCCAGTAATTCACGCGCGATTCCTCCACCTTCACGGCCGAGGGATTCGTCAGCGCCTCATATGTGCCGAGACACTCGAGGTAACGCCCATCGCGCGGGGAGCGCGTATCGGTCACCACGATCCGGTAAAACGGACGCTTCTTGCGGCCGAACCGTGTCAAACGGATTTTGACTGACAAACAGTACCTCCTGTTGGTGTGAGACTGCCTATTTCAGTGCCGGGTTTCAAACGTCACGGATCGCTCAGCCGAACGGGAACCTTCCGGGCATTGAAGCTCCCCGCGGCAAGCCGCGGGGAAACTTCTATCTGTAGTGAAGAAAACACATTATATACGCTCGCTTACCCCGCCGCAAGCGGCGGGGAATGCGCGAGCGATCAGATTCCGGCGAGCCGCTTTCCCCTGAGCTTTCCCATTCTCTTCATCATCGTCTGCATCGCCTGGAAATCCCGCAGGAGCTGGTTCACGTCCTGCACGCGGGTGCCGCTGCCGGAGGCGATGCGCCTGCGCCGGCTGCCGTCGATCACGTGGGGCTTCCGGCGTTCTTCAACGGTCATGGACAGGATGATCGCCTCGACCCGGACGAGGGATTTCTCGTCCGGCGCGGCGTTCACCGGCACCCGGCCCCGCAGGCCGGGCACCATGTCCATCAGCTGGGACAGGGGCCCCATCTTCCGCACCTGCCGGAGCTGGTCGATAAAATCCTCGAGCGTGAACCCGCTGCCGGTGAGCCGTTTCGCGAGTTTCTCCGCCTGCTCCCGGTCGACGCTTTCCTGCGCCCGCTCCACCAGAGAGACGATGTCGCCCATCCCCAGGATGCGCGAGGCGAGCCGGTCCGGATGGAATGCCTCGAGGGCGTCGGTTTTCTCCCCCGTGGACAGAAATTTCACGGGCTTTCCGGTGACCGCGCGGATCGACAGCGCTGCGCCGCCGCGGCCGTCTCCGTCCATCTTGGTGAGGACGATGCCGTCGAATCCGGGATTCACCGCGAAGGCTTGCGCGGATTTCACGGCGTCCTGTCCCGTCATCCCGTCCGCGACGAACAGGATTTCCGCGGGTTTCACCGCGGCTTTGACGGCCGCGATTTCTTCCATCATGTCCGCGTCGACGTGCAGACGGCCCGCGGTGTCGACGATGACCGTGTCGAGGCTCCGCTTCCGCGCCTCAGCCACGGCGCCGGCGGCGACACGGTCCGCGGAAAGACCGCCGGGCGCGTACACGGGCAGACCCGCGTCCTCCCCCAGCCGCTTGAGCTGTTCCGCGGCCGCCGGCCTGTGGATGTCCGCCGCCGCGAGCAGGGCCCTCCGGTTGCGCTTCGCCAGGTGACGGCCAAGCTTCGCGCAGAAGGTAGTCTTGCCGGATCCCTGAAGGCCGACCACCAGGACCACGGCCGGCAGCGGGCCGTCGAGATGCACCGGAACATGCGCGGTCCCGAGCAACGCGACAAGCTCGTCATGCACGATCTTGACGAGCATCTGGCCGGGTTGGATGCCGGCTGTCACATCCCGGCCGACCGCTTTGGCCTTGACGGACGCGATGAACTCGGACGCGACCTTGTAATGAACATCCGCCTCGAGCAGAACGCGCCTGATCTCACGGCACGATTCCTCGATGTTCTGCTCCGAGAGCTTGCCGGTGGCCCTGATTTTTTTCAGGACACCGTCGAATTTACGGACAATATCTTCGAACATAATATGCCAATAAAGCCATGAAATTTAAGGAAAAAATGCTGGGGATGCAAGAGGTTTTATATTCTGCGGACCAATTGGATCTTATCTGTTAATCTTTTTAATATCAACAAATTAACAATTTTTTGGTACCTCCTCGGACATTATTTTCCATCGACAATGCGCTTATCCTCACGGATCGCCTGTGGCCGCAATGGGCTTATAACGGGTATCGTTGATCGAACCGGATTCGACCGGCCAACACATCAGACTCGAATGCGAACGGCCAGGCCGTCCGGAACGTCCTCCTCGGAGACCAGGATGATGTATCCTCCCCCGCTTCCGGAGAAAATCGCGCCCGGATAACGTGCGTACGCCCTCAGTTTTTCCTCCTGCTCCTTCGGGACCGCGCGGGGCAGGAGCCGTTTCCATGCCTCCAGGTTCATGGTCAATGATCGGCCCAGCCGTGCGACGTTCCGCTCGCGTATGCCGGACCAGCAGCATTCAGCGGATTCCGCCAGCATCCGCACGCCTTCCACGGTCACGTTCCGATCCTGGAGGGGGTCATATTGCGGGGGGCGCGGTCCGACGGGAATCAGGCGCAGAACGCTTTCCAGCCATCGGGCCGCGTCCGGGTCCGTGATCGAGTCGATGCGGGCCGGCCAGTACCCGCCCGCGTAGTGAAGACGATTGATGCCCGGCAGCAGAAGCCCGAGATGGTCCTGGGATCCGGACACGTACCCGGAACCGGGAGGATTCTCGGCGCCGAAGAGCAGTCTGGCGTTGCGTTCCGGGTCGCCGTCCGGGAAGCGGTCGCCCCAGAGATCGAGCGCCACCTTGCGCGAGCTGGTGCCCATGCCCGAGCGCTCGTTAAAAACGACGGTCGGAAGGATCTGAACGACGATGACCGGCCCGGGGTGCAGTTTGGATACCCAGGGCTGGTCCATCCAACCGCCGGCCAGGCAGATGCGGTACGGCAGGCGGAGCTCCAGCTTGACGCCGGAACTCGAACGGGCCGGCAGGCCCTTCTCGGGCACGCGGTCAAGGACGATGTACTCCACGCCGTTCTCGCGGCACAGGCGTTCCTTCTCCGGCGTGTGCCCGTCCGAATTCACCACGAAACGGTCCGGTTTCAGCCGCTTCAGGTCCGGCTCGAAGTCGAGCAGACCCCTGCCGGATCCCAGGATCGCGTCATGGACGTGACGGATCGACCGGACGAGAAACAGGCGTTCGTCCTGCGTGAAAACCGGCGGCCGGCCCTTCAGAAGACGGATGTTTTCGTCCGTGCCCAGGGAAACGGTCAGGCGGCCGTACTTTGACGCCTCCTTGAAAAAGGCGACGTGCCCCGCGTGCAGCAGATCGAAACATCCGCTGACCAGGACCGTCTTTTCACCCGATTCGTCCCGGTTCATTTCCGCCCTTCAGTCATCTGCCGGAAAATCCACGCGTACGTCTTCTCCAGCCCCTGCTTCAGGGAGATGGAAGGTTCCCAGTTCAAGTACCGCCGGATGAGCGTGTTGTCGCTGTTCCTTCCGCGCACGCCCTTGGGGGCGTTGAGGTCGTATTTCCGCTCGAGCTTGATCCCGGCGATCGCCTCCACGAGGTCCACCAGCCCGTTGATGGAGACCATCTCGCTGGAACCCAGGTTGATCGGTTCCTCGATCGCGCTGTTCATGATGTCCACAATGCCCTTCACCCCGTCGTCGATGTACATGAAACTCCGCGTCTGGAGCCCGTCGCCCCAGATCGTGATTTCACGGGTGCCGCCCAGTTTGGCCTCGATGACCTTCCGGCAGATCGCGGCCGGCGCCTTCTCGCGCCCGCCGGTCCACGTGCCGAAGGGTCCGTAGACGTTGTGGAACCGGGCCATCCGGGTGACCATGCCGAAATCCTCCCTGAAATGACGGCACATCCGTTCGCTGAAGAGTTTCTCCCATCCGTAGCCGTCCTCGGCCATGGCGGGATAGGCGTCGGATTCCCGGAGTCCGGGATTGTCCGGATCCCGCTGCTTTTCGGCGTTGTACACGCAGGCCGAGGAGGCGAAGAAATAGCGCTCCACGCCGATCTCCCGGGCCGCCATGAGCAGATGGGTGTTGATCAGGACGCTGAGCATGCAGGCCGCCTTGTGCGTCTCGATGAACCCCATTCCGCCCATGTCCGCCGCCAGGTTGTAGACCTCGTCGCAGCCGTTCACCGCGGTGACGCAATTCTCGCGGATCCGCAGATCCAGGACGCGGTTCTCCGCTTCGGGTGAACGCTGATACCAACGGTTGAGCGGCTTGATGTCCACGGCGCGCACGTGGTTGTTCTTTTTGAGGGCGTTGACCAGATGACCGCCGATGAATCCTCCCGCCCCCGCCACGAGAATGGTTTTCATGTGACTCTCTTTCTGTTGATTTGGGAAAATCCTTTTATGTCCGACGGGCGTCCACGGGAGGGCCGCCTCGGATCAGGGTCGATCAAGCCTTTTTCCGTAATCCAGACGCGGTCTGGACGTGACCGCGGGGAAAACCGGAACCGTTTCAATATAGGGAAGATCGCGGTTCAACGCAACCATGTCGATGCGGGTCAGGCGAATGCTCTCGAGCAGGCCGACGTTGATTCCGATCCTGCCGTTGTAGGCCTTGAACAGGCTGTCGGTGTAGGCCCCCAGGAGACGGTCCGGGTCCCGATCCCCGCCGGCGGCCCGATCGGCGGCCGTTCCCCTGGCGCTCAGGACGCGGTGCCGATGATAAGCGGCCAGGAGCGCGTCGCGCCACATCGCCGTCTCCCGCTGAACCGCGGGAAGCCGGTCCAACCCCCGGTCATAGGCTTCCCGATTGAGGACCGCGTCTCTCAGCAGATCCGCGACAGCCAGCTTGAACTGGCCGGGGAATTCGCCGGGCCCCATCCTTCTTTTCCTGAAGACCAGGGGGTGGGAGGCGGTCAATTTGAGAAAATCGGACACGGTCCAGGTTCTTCCGTCGAACGTGAAGAAGGGCCGGCCTTCCATCCGGTTCGAACGGATTTCCGAGAGAATCGAATCCGCGGTCCGGCGCGCGGCCATGCCGTCGTTCGTCATTCCCCCGAGGGACAACGCGTCCTGCGGTTTCCGGTCCGGCAGCTGGAGCGTTCTCATGAGCTCCGCCATTTTCTCGAACGGCTCCCGCTGAAACTCGAGTCTTTTGCCTTTCATCAGCCCGAACACATAGGCATCCCAGACGGCCTGCTTTTTCTCTTCCTCCATTCTCCGCCGGACGGCCTCGCGGCGTTCCCGGATTTCCTGATCGGAAACGGCGGGCCGGTCAAGCCATCCGAGAATCCGCATCATAAGATACCCGTCTTCGCCGACGTCGACCGGACCGACCACCTGGTCTTTCAGGAGCGGACCCGAGAACAGGGCCTGGTGGACCGCCGGCGGCTCCGGCGATTTCCAGGAAACGACCTTGCGCGGGGGCGGCCCCAATCCTCCGGTCCTCCTGTGCAGTTCATCGAAGGATGCCGACCGCGCCGCGGCCGCGCCCCAATCCTTCAGGACGCCGATCCGTTCCCGGGGAACGGTAAAAAAGCTCAGCCGGTATTCCCGGCCCGCGACGCTGGCGCGGCTTCGAAGTTCGGAATTGTCCGGCGCCGTTTTTCCCTTCGTGACCGCTTCCAGCAGGTGCAGTCTCATGGACTGCTCTTTTCTGCCCAGGATCAGGCTCTGAAAAGCCGGACTGGCGGCCAGCGCGTTCCGTTCCCCGGCCTCCAGCGCGTACAGTTTCTCAGCGACGAGCGAATTCAGGACAATGCTCCTCGCCTGAGGCGAGTCTCCCCTGCAATAGGGGGGCCGGACGGTGTACTCGGCTCTGCGGATGAATTCATCGCGCGTGATGACCCGGTCTCCGATGACCGCGAGAATGCCGTCGTCCGGGCGCTTCTTCCCGCACTGCAGGGAGACCAGGACAGCCATGGTCAGGAACACGGCGTTTCTACGAATGGACATCATGGACACCTCGATCGGATGCGATTTGGACCGCGCCCCATGGAACCACCCCCGGATTTGGAAAGATTCACTGGACCGTGGATGGGACGAACCGGTCCCGCGCTTCCTCAAATCGCGGTAAAATCATAGGTCCGGCCGGGCGCCGTTTCAATGTCGTACAGGTACCCTTCCGGCGCGGGATGGGGTTCGATTCGGGCGTCTTTGGAAATCAGGGGACGCTTTCCCTCCGGAATCCAGTACAGGGGATTCGGATTCCCGCCCCGGGCGGCTTTCAGCCGGGTTCCCGGACCGCCCTTCAACGGCGTGCCGGAACGGATCCGGCAGTTGCCGCCGAGCGCGGATCGGACGCTCAAGCGGATGATTTTCCCCTCTTTCCACTCCATCGACGCGATTTCGAAACCGCCGCGCGCGCGCAAACCGCTCACGCTTCCGTCTTTCCAGGCGCCCGGGAGGGCCGGGAGGACGTGAACGGCTCCGTCGTCGCTCTGAAGCAGCATCTCCGCGACACCCGACGTGAAACCGAAATTTCCGTCGATCTGGAACGGCGGATGCGCGTCGAACAGGTTCGGGTAGGTTCCCCCCGATTCGGCGAATCCGCCGCCGACCCTCCGGTTCACGGGCTTGATCTGTTCGAGAATGAGCTTGTACGCATGATCGCCGTCCAGAAAGTGCGCCCACAGGTTGATTTTCCAGTTCATCGACCAGCCCGTGGAAGGGTCCCCCCGATGCAGCAGGGACGTTCGGGCCGCTTCGAACAGTTCGGGCGTCCGGAAGGGTGAGATCTGGTTCCCCGGAAAAACGCCGTACAGATGCGAAACATGACGATGATGGTCCTCCGGATTGTCCCAGTCCTCGAGCCATTCCTGGAGCTGTCCGTGCCGGCCGATCTGCATGGGCGGCAGTCTCCGCAGGGCGGATTCGACATCCCGGATAAACGCCGGATCGGTTTTCAGCAGACGGGCGGAGCGGGCTGTCGCCGTCAGGAGATCGAAAACAAGCTGGTTGTCGAGGGTCGCTCCGGCCGTGATCGAATATTGCGGGTGGATGGAAGGGGCGTTCTCCGGGGAAACGGAGGGGCAGACGACCAGCCATTGATTCGAGGGTTCCTCCGTGAGAAATCCCAGATAGAACTGGGCCGCCCCCTTCAGGATCGGGTATACCGAGCGCAGATAGGCGATGTCCCCGCTGTACAGGTATTTCTGCCAGAGGTGCTGGCAGAGCCAGGCCCCGCCGCACGGCCACATCCCCCAGAACGCCCCGTCCACCGGGCCGGTGATGCGCCACAGATCGGTGTTGTGATGCGCGACCCACCCGTCGACGCCGTACATGTTTTTCGCCGTCTGCCGTCCCGTCTCCGAAAGCTCGCGGACCATCTGGATCAGGGGCTCGGCCATTTCGGGGAGCCCCGCGGTTTCGGCGGGCCAGTAATTCATCTCCGTGTTGATGTTGACCGTGTATTTGCTGTCCCAGGGCGGGTAAAGCTGCTCGTTCCAGAGCCCCTGCAGCGTCGCGGGCTGTCCCCCGGGCTGCGAGGAACTGATCAGGAGATAGCGGCCGAATTGAAACAGGAGAGCCGCCAGGTGCGGATCGTTCCCCCGGCCGAACCGTTCGATGCGGACGTCGGTGGGATTCCGCGCGGAATCCGTGACGCCGAGATTCAAGCGAACCCGTCCGAAATAACGGCGATAGGCCGCGATATGATCTTCGAGAGCGGCTGCGTAATCCCTTTCCGCGGACCGGACGAGCCGTTCCCCGGCTCTCCGCTGCGGATCGCCGCTGATGTCATCGTACCGGATGAAGCTGGAGGCGATGGACACGAGGATCAGGGCGGAATCCGCATGCCGGACAAAAATCGCCCCATCGACCGCGTCTGTGACGCCGTTTCCGGATACGACCCGCGCCGCGGCTGCGAACCGGACCCTCCCCTGAACGCCCTCACAGTCACCGGTCGTTCCGGACAGCACGATCCGATCAGGACCCTCGGTCGCCACATGAAAGGCCGCGGGCCTGTCCATGGAGACCGCGAAATTCAACTGCCCGGGCCGGTCCGCGGTGATTCGGACAAAGATGACCTGATCCGCGAAGGATGCGAACACTTCGCGCCGGAAGGTCACCTCCCCCACCCGGTAGCGCGTGGTCGCGACCGCCCGTTCGAGATCGAGTTCACGCCTGTAATCCGACGCCCGCTCATGCCCGGGAAAGGACAGAACCAGGTCCCCGACGGTCTGATACGGCATGCCGTGGGCGATTTTCGAGACCATTTTTTCGTCGGCCAGAGCCTGCGCGGCGCCGGGATCTCCGCTGAAAATCAGGCGGCGGACTTCCGGAAGCGCCTGGAGCGCGTCCGGATTGTCATTGCGGTAGGGACCCCCTGCCCAGACCGTGCCTTCGTTCAGCTGGATGCGCTCGCGCCAGGGAATCCCGAAAACCATCGCGCCCAGGCGCCCGTTTCCCAGCGGCAGCGCCTCGGTCCAGGCGCGTGCCGGCTTGTCGTACCACAGCGTGAACGGCGCCGTGGTCCCGTCCGCGCCCGCTGAGGCCGCAGTCGACATCAGAAGAGGGATCACGGTCGCGAGAATCCGCCTTTTCATGTGGCACTCCCCTTCGGAGTATTCCGGTTCCAACGGTGAAATCAATCCGAAAACCGGCGCGGCGCTAGAAGGAAGCGCCGACCGTAAACATGGAGTAGTCGCCCAGAATCCCGGTCGACTTGAGGGCGTAGTCGATCTTCAGCGCGCGGTTGTTCATGAGGGCCCAGTGGATTCCCCCGCCGTACGTCCAGCCGTATTCGCTGCGGTCCATAAAAAGTCCCCGATATCCGCTCCTGAGGCAGAGCGCGACCCGCCCCGGAATGAGGATCCGGTATTCCCCGCCGACGTTCACCGATTCGCTGTTGTTGTTGGCGTGCAGCGCGTCCGCCGCCACGCAGAGCTGATGGTGGGTCGTCTTGAAGGGAAGCATGGAAGCCCCGACCCTGAAGATGAGGGGCAGCTCCCAGGACTGGAGGCGGAACTGGCCTTCCACGTCCTTGTAGTTCCCCTCGTCCTCCGAGATATCGATCGGCTGGAGCAGGTCCATGCCGTCAAACCGCATTTTGGTTCCGTAATTGGAAATGCTCATGCCGATGGCGAGCCCGTTTTCCCGGGCCTCATCCGGCGAGAAGAAGCCGGTGTTGATGAGGAGCCCCATGTCCAGAGCCGCCGCGTTGGCGCGCATGTGCCAGATGCCGGAAGTCACGTACTTGAACGTGGCGCCGAATCCGAACCATTGTGCGAGTTTCCTCGCGTAGGACAAACTCGCGGCGATGTCCATGGCCGAAAATGTCTCGCCCGTGCCCTCCTGCATCTCGAGCGTCGTGACGGGCGTGTTTCCGTAGCTCATGCCGGTGAACGACAGGGCGAACGTGCCGAAAGACGGCAGAACGAAGGCCGCGGCCGCATGGCTGAACTGGATGTCGATGATCCACGGCTGGTAGGCGAACTGGATCTCGTTCCGGTTCATGAAGGAAAGGCCGGCCGGATTCCAGTAAAGCGCCGACAGGTCGCGGGCGACGCTGACATAGGCCTCTCCCATGGCGGAACCCGCGCTTTCGGCGCCGATTTCCAGGAAATTGGCGGTGGTCGTTCCCACACGGTAGGGCTTGGACTGTCCCATCACGGGAAGGACGCCCAGGAGCACCGTCGCCAGTATCGCCGCGGCTTGAAGTGTCTTCATGATCGATCTCCTGTGTTGTCGGAACGTGAGAGGGTCGACGGATCCGTCACTTGATGACCGCGAACTTGCCGACCTTGTCCCGGCCGGTGGCGTTGGAGTGAACGTGATAGATGTACATCCCGGCGGCGATTTCCAGCCCTTCGCGGGACACCAGGTTCCAGTGCACCGTGCCGTCTTCCGGCCCGTTGTCCACGTCGATCCTGTCGACCAGCACGCCCGACGGCGTGTAGACGCGGATGACGCAGTCGGCCGGGACATGCGTGAACATGATCTGCCGCCTCTGGTTCAGATATTTGTTCGCGACGGCCGTTTCCATGAGGTTCGTGGAAATGTAGGGATTCGGCACGACCTTGATGGAATCCATGGCGGAGGCCAGCCGGGCGGTGTTCAGCTCGACTTCGGGCCGCACGGAGAAGACGAAGGAATCGTTCTCCGTGAGCGGTGTGTTCACGCTCACGCGGTACCGGTCGCCGGGCGCGGTCGGATTTTCGTTGACTCCGGCGTATTGAAAATCGATCGAAAAGATCGTCCCGCCCCACCAGTAATTGTCCTTGTCCTTGGCCGCGTATCCCACGAGGATTCGATCGGAATCCCAGTCGAACACCTGATTCTCGTTCGCGTCAAACAGAACCAGGTCCAGTTTTTCGAGGTTTCCGGCGCTGTCGGGCGGCACCGCGGTGTTGACCACGGTGAACGGATAACGCAGTCCGATGCCTCTTTTCCGGTTGGACACCAGCGACCCGTCCACGTCGTAGATTCCGCTCGTGCGGTTCGTGATGGACTGGTATTCCATATCCGGATCGAAAACAATCTCGTACTGGAAGGGGAAAAAGGGCAGAGCGGGACCCGCCTGGACGCGGATCGGCGCCGTCCCCTGAATCCATCCGGTCTTCCCGGGATCGCGGTCGATGAACACCGAGTCGGCCGGAACCGATATCCGGCAATGGATCCCTTCGAAGACATCCGTGGTGATGGCGGATCCAGCCTGCAGGCGCCAGATTTTCAGGTCCGGATCATATTGAAGATTGGATTCGGCGAATCCCTTCGCGGAGTCCTCCTGATAGACGGTGACCGGCGATTCGGTGATGTCTTCGATCCGCATCCCCGAAGTCACGATTTTGCCGTCCCGGGTCGCGCGCCGCGTTTTGGAGAGGGCGTAGTTGCCGATTTTGGACGTGCTGAACCGGATCCGGTACGAATGGCCGGGAAGGATCTCTTTCGAATCGACGACGGCCGGCACGATCGATCCGCCCAGGAGCCGTTCGCTCGTGTTGGCCTCGTCGATCGCGATTTCGGGAGGCACGTAGCCGGCCGCCTGCTGCCCCGGCTTCACGACCTGCACGTTCTGTCCGATCCGGATCACGTTTTCGGCTTCGTCCAGCTCGATGTCCACGCCGCTCTCGGCCGGCGCGATGTCCAGGTCCTCGACGCCGTAATCGTAGGCCACCAGCGCGTAATAATAGGTCCGGCCGTTCTGCACGTCGGTGTCGATGAAATAATGGCGGATGCCCGTGTCGTCGCCGAGATACACGAGGTGCCCGTCCATCGTTCCCCCGAGATTGCTGTAGCCCTTGATGGTGTCGACCTTGTCGCATTGAAACAAGGGCGCCCGGTATTTCTTCGTTCCCTTTCCGTCGGTGATGACCCTTGCGTCCGACATGAACTTGTCCGTCGACTTGTACAGCTTGTAGCCCTCGAAATCGTTGGCGTTCTGCAGGAGCGGTTCGCGGGTCTTGGTGTCCGATATGTCATCCCAGGTGAGGACGACCTTGCCGTCCCCGGCCGCGGCCTTGAGTGTGGGCATGAGCGGCGGCTGCGCGAACTGATAATCGTGGTCGTAGATGATCTGGGCCACCTCCTTGAGCCGGAACAGGTTCTCCGCCCGGTGCGCCTTGGCGTTCAGCGTGGCCAGGTTTTCATAAGCCGCCATGAAGGCCATGGACACCCGTTCCGTCCGGCCCTTGTAGAGCGGAAACGGCGAGGACGCGAAGATCATGTAGATGGATCCGACGGAGCCGGCGACCAGGTAATTGCTCAGTGAATCCGAATTCATCACGTTCCAGACATTCATGTCCTCGTTCAGGGTCAACCGGAGGGTGTTCTGCCACTGGGCCCAGTCGAACAGCAGGAAACTGGTCAGTCCGATCATGTCGGATTCGCTGACGTCGAGCGGTCCGAAATTGGGTTCGCCCTTGACGTCGATGAAATCCGGCTTGTGATTGCATTCGCTCCCGTCCGCGTCCGGACCGTGGTAGTTCAGATCACCCGGACCGACGCCGTCCACGCCGACATCGTCTCCGCAGAACGCCCCGAGTTCCAGCACCCATTCTCCGCTTTCGGTCCGGTCGGCATAGGAGCCGTCATGATCGGGGTCCATGCCGTCCTGCCAGTCCTGGTCCTCGTCCCCCTCCCAGTGGGGCTGGGGCTCCTGGTGGTTGAAAGCGCGGAACTTATCCACGTCGATCAGGCGCCCGCCCGGTCCCATCTCCGCGGCGACCCACTGCCCGGCGGGATTGTCCCGGCTCTCGTCGATGACTCCGTCGTCGTCGTTGTCCTCGCCGTCGAAGGCCTTGCCGGGGCTCTCCAGATAGGCGTACCCCATGACACCGGGAATCCTACCGCCCTCGCCCTGCCCCAGTCTTTCCCAGACGTACGCGAGATCGAGAATTTTATCCCGGAAGCCGACCTCGTTCTCACCGCTGGCGTCACCGCCGATGCTGTTGTCCACATAATAGCCGAAGCCGCTTTTCGGCAAATCGTAATCCGAAATATTTGAAACGTTGTATTCCCAGAAAACGATGTCCTGCGCCTCGTTGTTGGCCCATTGGTATCCCCTCACCTCGTAGCGCAGGCCGAGTCCGCCCCATGGAAGCCCTTTCTGGATCGTCACGTAGGGGTCGATGTCGCCGATGACGCGCCCCGGACGCGGCAGGTATCTCGGTCCGAGGGTGATCAGCTTCTGCTCCGGGTCGTTGCGCTGGATGATGTGTTCCATGTCCTGCGCGTCGTTCGCGACGAAGTAGGATTCGAGCGCCGCCTTCATGACGCCCCGGCCGAAACGGCCGTTCCATTCCCCGGGCCATACCTTGGTGAAGCCGGTCAACGGCCACCCTTCCGGCGGCCAGGATTCGGGTTTGTTGCTCATGGCCGCGTAGTCCTGGGACGGATTGGCGTACCCGGGCACCGGGTAGATTCCCCACTCGACGGTTCCGTCGTAGTTCAGGTCGGGTTTGTCGTCCGGGTAGGAATGCGATTCCACCATGTACAGGGTATCGAGGGAACCGGTTTCAAGCAGGCGGGGATCATCCAGCCGGTCGATCGGAATTGAATCCTGGTAGACGACCACCTCGCTTCCGACCAGAATGGACGCGACATCGATCATCCGCTGTCCCGTGTAATCGTTCGGCCACCGGCTCGTTCCGGTCGCCGGATAGTCCGCGATCTGCGTGTTGTTTTCAAAGTACAGCAGGAGGCGGTTCATGTTCATGGTTCCGGATCGGATTGCCGATATGTCCCCCGCCGGGTCCTCGGGACCCGTGTACGGCCTTCCCTGGGCCCAGGCTACCGATGCGCACAACACCCCACCGAGACACGCCGCGAGAATTCCAGTCTGTATTTTCATGCCGATTCTCTCCTGAATTGGAGTTCGTTCATCCACAGGCGGATGGATCGGAGCCTGCCGGTTCAGAAACCGTATCCCACGGTCAGCTTGACGGACCGGGGATACGAATACGCGGTCGGATTATTGATCCGGTCGTAATAATCGTTGAAGTCACTGCGGTGATTCAGCAGGTCCCCTTCGGTCACGATGGTGGAACCGGGATCCCCCGTGTCGCTGTACACCCAGGCGGCGTTCAGCCGGTCGAACAGGTTGTACGCGTTGAGCGTCAGCCTCAGGCTGTGCCGTCCGAAAAGCGGCACCGTGTAGCCCGCCGAGAGATCGAATGACGTGCTCACGGGTTTTTTCGAATTGTTCTGATAGAGATTGATTCTGTACAGCGGGCTGTATCCGGGAGGCGCGTATGAATACGGCGTTCCCGAGTTGAGGTATCCGGTCAGCGCCACGTCGAAATTCCGCGCGGAATAGGCGATGGTCGCGTTCGCCGTGTACAGCTGATCCCAGGACATGGGGATCAGGCGCGAAATCGGATCCATGCTGTTACCCGCCCGGGTGAACGTCTCGCGCGGGTTGTCCGCGACGCCCCGGGTGAAGGCGTACGTGAAGTTGACGATGGAAGACACCCGCCCCGTCACGTAATCCCAGCTGAGCTCGATGCCGCGCGCGTTGCCGTAATCCTTGTTGGTGAAGAGGCCGTACCGGATCTGATTGTACGTGGTCATGACCTTGGTGCTGAGCAGGTTGTAGATGTCCTTGTAGTACACGGACACTTCGAGACCCATGCCGGGCATGAGCTGCTGCCAGATTCCGAGCTCGTACTGGACCGTTTTTTCCGCCTTGAGCTGGGAATTGCCCATGGTGGTCTGGTAATTGAACGGGGAGACGCGGAAAATGTTGTCTTCGAACAGGGCGTACATCTGCGGCATTTGGAAGAAATGTCCGTAGCTGAACCGGAGCACCGCCTGGTCGCTCAGCTTGTACGACAGTCCCAGCCGGGGGCTGAACTGCGTCCGGGGGGTGTTCGCGGGATAAGTCGACATCATGGAATCGGGAAGCGAGAGCTGGTTCCCGGGATTCCTGAAATTGGACGGATAGTGAAAATTGGCGTTGAAATAATCGTACCGCAGCCCCAGCTTGATGACCATCTCCTCGAATTCCATCTTATCCTGGAGGTAGGCGGACATTTCACGAGGTTTGACGCGATAGATGCCGACCGTATTTTCGGTGACGGGAATGATTTCAGGAATGTAGTTCGGGAATGTGATCTTGCCGGTTTCCCAGTCCACCGCCATGTCGTTCGCTTCGGGCAAGCCGTCGTACAGGTTCCTCACGTCAATCCGGTCCCGGTCCACCACGTGCGAGGTGTACAGAAAGCCGGTCTTGAATCCATGGTTCCGGTTGGCCTGCCAGTACAGGTCGAATTTGGCGTCCCCCCTCAGGAACGCGTCCATCCGCTTGCCGGGGTCCGCCATCCCGCCGGTGTAGAACCCGGTTTCCCGGCTTCCGTGGTAATTCGGACTGATATAGCGCGGATCCAGCGGATTTTCGTACAGGTAGGATTCCTCGCGGCGGTCGCTGTAGGACAGTTTCAGGTTATAATACAGCGAACGGGACAGCATGTGGTTCACATCCGCGGTACCGAGCCGGACGTCCCCGAAATTCCATCCCAGGCCGTCCGGGTTGTACTTGTAGGCGAAATCATACTGCCGGCTCTTGCTCCCGTTGAATGTGTAGAGCAGGTTCACCTTGAAGTTGGAGAACGGTTTCAACGTCAGCTTCGCGAGCAGATTGTCGTAGAAATCCCGCTGCATCGCCACGTATCTGTTGTCGCCGGTATGCTCGATATGCCAGGACGCGGGATCGTTCGACGGGTACACGCTGTAATCCCACGGATTGAACCGCCGGATGCCGTTGATCGGGCCGCGGTTGTCCTGCTTCCGGTAGTTGACAAAAAAGCTCAGCCGGTCCTTCAGTATGGGGCCCTCGATCTGGGCCTTGTAATCGCGGCTCAGATTCCGGGATAATGCGCCCGAGCTGCCGAGTCCGATGAAAATGTCGTCGTGCGACGTGAGAAAATTGCTGAATCCGCCCGACACCTGCATGCGCCAGGCGTTGCCGCCGTCCTTGGTGACGGCGTTGACCATGCCGCTCATCGCGCGGCCGTATTCGGCGTCGAACGTGCCCTTGATCACCTCCAGGTCCTGCACGGTCTCCTTCTCGACATACACGCTCTGGCGCGAGTACTCGCTGAAGGAGTTGACGACCTGAAGGCCGTCGATCATAAAAGCGGATTCGCTGGTCCTTCCGCCCCGGAAATGGCCAGCGACGATACCCGCCTGCATGTTCACCACCTGATCGACGTTCTCCACGGGAAGACGGGCCATCTGATCGGCCGATACGTTCCGGATCGAGCTGGTCTGGTCCTTCTTGAAGGACACGGCGCTCGCCGTCACGACAACGGGTTCACCCTGAAGGACGGTCTTCTCCATCTCGAACCTGAGCGTGGTCGTGGCATTGACACTGACGCGGACATGCTCCATCCGGATCGGCCGGTAGCCGATCATGTTCGCCTGAACCGCGTAGGTGCCGGGCGAAACATTGATGATGTAGTAATTCCCCTGAAGATCGGCGACCGTGCCGATCGCCGTTCCCACCAGCATGACGTTCGCGCCGATCAGCGGCTCCCGGGTGGCCTTGTCGATGATGACGCCCCCGATTTTGCCCGACGTTTGCCCCAGGGCGGATCCGATGAACAGGACAGCCGCCGCCAGAGAAAGGACACGACACCGGTTTCTTCCGCGCATGCTTCCTCCTTCTTCCCTATTCCGCTTTGAGTGCGCCGGGCTGCGGGCCCGTAAAAAGGCCTACTTTATCGATTAAGCCCAGGATTAAAAATCAAATCCTCCGGAATCCGCCATTTTCCGGCACCCGGATCGATTCCCCGATCTCGATCTCCGAATCGATCCGGACCGTGGTTTTGAATCCCTTCTCTCCGCGGATGAATTTCAGCATCATCTCCATCGCCTCCAATCCGAGCAAATAGGGATCGACATTGATGATGGTCATGGAGGGGGACGGGATCTGGGCGAAATCGTGGTGGCCGAAGGCGACAATCCCGACGTCCTCCGGTATCTTCAATCCCCTTTCGCGGATGGCGTCATACGCGCCGAGTGCGATTTGATCGTTCGCGGCGAAGAGGACTTCGGGTTTTTCCCGGCCCGTCCAGACCTTCCCGAATCCGGCGATCCCGTCCTTTCTTTCGAAGCCCCCCTCCGCGATCCATTCTTTCCGGATCGGCAACCCATGATCCTTCAGGGAATCCAGATACCCCTCGAGACGGTCGCGGCCGATCCGAACATGGGAAGACCCGGCGAGATGGCCGATTTTCCGGTATCCGCACCGGATCACGAAATCGACGAGTTTTTTCGCCGCGCCCCGGTCGTCGATTCCGACAAATCCCGAACCCTGCTCCTCCAGAATCCGGTCGAAAAAAATCAACGGGACATCCGAAATCTTCACTTTGTGGTAGATGGCGGCATCCGGCGTTTCCTTCGAAACCGCGATGAGCAGTCCGTCGACCCGCATGGAAAGCAGATTGAGGATGTTTTTTCTCTCGATCTCGCTTTTCTCGCGGGAAACGGCCAGAATCACATGATACCCGGAACGGTCCGCCGCGTCCATGATTCCGTCGACCGCGTAGGAGAAGAATGAGTTAGAGATGTCCGGAACGACGACGCCGATCGTCATGGATTTTCGGGAATGAAGCCCCCGGGCGTGATAATGCGGAATGTAGTTCAGTTTTTCAGCGAGGTCATGGACGCGCTGTTTCATGTCGTCCGAAATATCCGAATCGCCCTTGAGCGCCTTGGAAACCGTGGCGCGGCTGACTTTCAGTTTCCGGGCAATCTCGGATTGATTGATGATGGGCATTGACTTACTCGTGTAAGTTTATTAAGCTCATTTTACTCCATTTATTCGCCAATGTCAAGCGGTTTCTCGATGCCGTGACGGAAAACTGGCGTGTCACGCTTCATCGGGCGGATCCCGCGGAATCTTCCATGTTGTAGATTCGATCCATCAGTCTCCATTTTTCCCCGGCCGTGGCCCCGGCCGACGCGGCCTGGAAACGGGACATCCGCTCTTCCCATTCCGCCTGCCTCGGTTTTCCCGCCAGGTCGGCCATGGCCCGGTCATGATCAAAATCCGGAACCGTGTCCATGATCATGAACAGCCGCGTGCCGTCACGGTAAATCTGCATGTCGAGTATGCCGACTTCGCGCATGCCTTCCGCGATCTCCGGCCAGCAGGCCTCCGGCGCGTGGGCGTTGATGTACTCCTGAATCAGCTCAGGGTCGTTTTTCAACTCCAGCGTCTTGCAATAGCGTTTGGGCTTGCGGGTCTCACGCGATTCCGCATTCATCGGGCTCATGAATCGTTACCTCCCGAGAGATGGATTTGAATTGAATTGAATAAGATAGGATTGGATCGGATCAGTGATTCCGTCGCGGACGAATCGGCCGTTCCGTCCGGCGGCCGCCGGGCGCGTCTATCGCGGCGATTCCCTCGTTTTCAGCCAGTCCGTGAACGCGACTTCAGTCTTTTCTTTCCGCATGCGTTCCGATGCCTCTTTTTTCCTCATCAGAAGATCCCAGCAGGTCCTCCCCCACCGGGAGAAGACATCCCGCCAGCGAACCGGATAATAGAGAATGATCCTCCACGAATCGGGAGAAGCCGGGTACATCAGGGCCATGACGCGGGCCGGCGGGAACAGGGACCGGGCCACCGCGGATATCCGGTCGCGAAAGCGTTCCGCGCTCCACGATCGGACGAAGTCATCCGGGAGAACCTGCGGCGCCGGACCGGGTTGGAGGATGTTTCGAACCGCGAGATCCCGGTATTCGGGATGAGGAATCCGGGGCTCCAGCGCGCTCAGGACCGAGTCGGGAACCCGCGCCGACAGAAGCTCCCGGCACAGTGACAGGGACAGCCAGACGCTCCTTTCCGCGCCCCATTCACGGGCGCGGTCCGTCACTTCCTGCCAGGAAAGGGTGTCCGCGTGGCGCCGGAGGGTTTCGGATATGTCCACGATCGGACGCAGGCCGAACCTGAAGCGGTGGGCGACGGACGCGTGAAGGCAGAGATGGAGCAGCGCGTCGACCGGCGACAGGACAAGCGCGTCCTCATCCGCGATGCGCGCCGGCACGGCACGGTCCCAGAGAGCGCCGGCGTCGATCGTGAAGGGGTCGCTGGCCCGGACCAGAGACGCGTGGAGATCCACCTTCAGCCGCCAGCCGGGATGGACCAGGTCGAAAAAATGTTTCGCGCCCCTGAGAAAATCCCTTTTCTCATCCGCGGTCCATTCCCGCCAGGAGGAAGCGGACGGGTTCATCGGCCTGAAACCCGAGCCGAGCAGGAGTTCCGACGCTGCGGGAATGGAGTCCGGCCTCAGGAGCAGATCCAGGTCGCCCATCGGCCTGAGCGTGATTTCGCCGTAAATGGCCTCCGCCAGGTACGCGCCTTTCAATACGATGACCTGCACTCGGGCGGCCTTCAGGACTCGGAGCGTGCCGGAGATGCCATGAAAGAGGCGGATCGACTTCGACGCGTCCGACAGGAGGGTCTGACGCAGTCTGTCCTGAACCGGGGCCGGCACGGCGACAGCCGGACGCGCTTCCTTCAGCCTGCGGTTCAGGTAGGCGGTCAGCCCGTGGCGCTCCGCCTGGCCGACGCACCCCAGCCAGTCGCGCTCGGACCAGCGGCCGAGAACCCGGTTTCCGTCCGCGGAGGCCAGGCAGGCGATGCACTCCGGCAGGCGGCGCTCAGGATTCGGATCCGGCACGGCCGCGCTCCTTCACCGGTAATTCCGCGCCTGCGCCTCGAACATCTGCGCGTACGTACCGGCTTTCCGAATCAGTTCCTCGTGCGAGCCGTTCTCCAGAATGGACCCTTTCTCGATGACCATGATCCGGTCGGCCATGCGCACCGTGGAGAACCTGTGGCTGATGAGCAGGGCGGTCCGGCCCTTCGCCAGCTCCCGG
Organism: bacterium; assembly: GCA_030372965.1. GTDB lineage: Bacteria > Zhuqueibacterota > QNDG01 > QNDG01 > DTFT01 > JAFGAX01. The sequence goes on along the minus strand of JAUCQC010000289.1, from coordinate 11,133 downwards.
AACCGGCGGAACACTTCGTACTCCGATTTCGCGTCCAGGGAGCTGGTCGGTTCGTCGAGCACGAGGATTTGCGCGGACCGCAGGAACGCTCGCGCCAGGGCCAGCTTCTGCCATTCCCCGATGCTCAGCTCCTCGCCTTCCTCGAACCACTTGCCGAGCAGGGTGTCGATTCCCTTCGGGAGTCCATCGAGCACGCTGTCCGCGCCCGCCCTGGCCGCGGCTTCCAGTATCCGGCCGTCATCCCGGGCGATGGCTACGTCGCCGAACCAGATGTTCTCCCTCGCGGACGCGTGGTAGCGGCTGTAATCCTGCAGGATGACGCTGATTTCCCTGCGCAGGGCCGCGGGATCGTATTCCCGCAGGGGCGCGCCGTCGAGCAGGATATCCCCCTGATCCGGATCGTACAGCCGGCACAGGAGTTTGATCAGGGTTGTTTTTCCGGCCCCATTGTTCCCCACCAGGGCCACATGTTCGCCGGGGCCGATGGACAGGGACAGATCCGAGAAGACCTTCCTTCCGCCTCCCGGATAGCTGAAAGCGACATGATCGAAACGGATGCCGGTCTGAATCGGCTTTGGAAAAGACCTGGGGTTGGACGGCGGCCGGATTCCCGGCCGGATGTCCAGAAACTCGTAGAAATTGGAGAGGAACAGGTTGTCCTCATACAGGCCGGCCATTCCGGCCAGAAGCTGTTGCAGGTAACCCTGGCCGCGCTGAAAGGCCTGGAAGTACATGAACAGATCGCCGATGGTGATGTCCCCCCGGACCGTCCGGAAGGTGATGAAGGCATAGGAACCGTATATGGCGGCCGTGGAGCCGATCTGCGCGATGAGATCCGCGATGGCGCGCCGCCGGGAAAGGCCCATCTTCTCCCCGCGGAGAATCCGCCGCAGTCCGCGGAAGCGTTCCCGGAACAGGCCGCCCAGGTCGAACAGCCGGATTTCCTTGGCGTGCTGATCGCCCGTGAGCATCCAGTGGTAATACCAGGACTTCCGTTCCGTCTGGGTCTTTTCCCTCTGCCAGCGGTACAGTTTCCCGGAGTACCGCATCCGGACAAAAATTCCCGGAACCACCGCGATGAACAGGACCATCGCGACCAGCCAGTGCAGGGTGACCAGCAGTCCGGCCATGGCCGCCAGGGAAAGCCCGTTCATGCCGACCTGGGCGAGGCCGTTCACGATGTGGGTGGGCCGGGACGGCGCCTCCTGCTGGGCGCGATGCAGGGTGTCGAAATATTTGGGATTTTCGTAATAGGCGAGATCGATTTCAACGGATTTTTCATGCAGAATGTCGGAGATCCGGTCCGTCACGATCATGGCCTGGTTCTCCGAGATCAGGTCCGAAGCGGACCGGACCAGGGCAGACGCGAGGGCGACCAGCCCGGTCCAGGCGAGAAGCGAGGCCACGCGGCCGAAAGCCGCGGACTTGTCCGGGGCCGTGGTTCCGGCCACCACGGAATCGATCATGAGTTTCGTCAGGTACAGGGTGAGAAGCGGCAGGAACCCCTGGACGGCCAGCAGTAAGGCGTTGGCGGCCGTCCATCCACGCGCGGTTTGCCAGACCAGACGGATCGCGCGGCCGAGGCGCAGGGTGCGCCGGATGCGGAGTCGTGTGGGTTCGGTTCGGGTCATCCGATTCGGAAAGACGGGGTGAAGTACCGGGTGCTGGGTTCGCGGTCCGGAGTGACCGCCAGGGAAAACCGGCGCCCGCGAAGCGGGCGGCTTTGATAGGCGGTCAAAGGCCTTTGATCGGAGAGCCGGCGCTCCGGGCGCCGACCCGTCTCAGATCGAGGATCAATCAACCGGCCTCCCGGACGGTCAGCAGGCGGCGCCCGGTCATTTCAGCGATGAATTCGATGAGGTCGTTCCGCAGTTCCGGCACGGGAACGTCGAACTCCTCGGCCACAAGCGACGCCACTTCAGAGAGTGTCCGCCGGCCGTCCAGTTTCAGCCAGATCGACCGGGCCGTGTCGTTCAATTTGTAGAATTCCTCGTCATCACCGCCGGGACCGGAGAAGAGCGGTACGACAATGACTTCCCCCTCGATCTCCCGGGTGGCGACTTCTTCTGACGGCAGGCAGACCGCATTCAGGCTCAAAACGGCCATTTCAGTCCTCCGCTGGAATCGGCGGAAAAACCCTCAAGAGACCGGGAAAACCCATCGCCGCCCCCGCGGCCGGACGGCTCTCCCCGGATGGGATGGACAAGCCTGTATTTCCCGCGCCGTCTCCTTCTGACCGCACGGAACAAGAAAAAATCCTCGTGGCGCCTCAGGGCGCCACGAGGAATACTGCCGAGTGCCCCGACCGATTATTCCGGAATCACATTCGCCGCTTGCGGGCCCTTCTGGCCCTGGGTCACTTCCATGGTCACTTTCTGGCCTTCCTTCAGCGACTTGAAGCCCTGGACCTGTATGGCAGAATGATGCACAAACACGTCCGGTCCGCCTTCCTGCTGAATGAAACCGAAACCCTTGGAGTCGTTGAACCACTTGACCGTTCCGCTGATTCTCTCGCCGCCCATGCTTTCCTCTTTTGTTTTGGTTAACCGATGTTCCGTCGGACCGCTACAACCATCCGTCCGGGTGATGAGTTTCCTGACAGGGGAGTCCGCGCCTCCCGCGCTTTCCCTCTATTCCACGGCCGGCGCGGTTCCTTCCGGGGAGACGGTGGCCTCCGAAGCGCCGGTTTTCTTTTCCATCTTCTTGAGCCTTTTTTCTTCCTGTTTCTTCTGTTTGGCCAGGTCTTTCTGGCGTTTCTCGAATTTATAATTGGGTTTGATCACCAGCCGCTCCTTTCAGGCGAAACCCCCCGTTTCGGAGCATTTCGCATGGTCCTCTTAAATGTATATAAAATTGGGGTCAGATACAAGCGGAAAGAGCAGAAACGCAATCCCGCGGGTTCCGGGCCGCCGGAACGACGGTGCCCCGTCAAAGCCGCCTCTCCGGCGGTCCGGCCGCGACGCAACGCCTCCTCCCCCGGATCATCCGGGAATTCCGGCGCCTCCCTCGTTGAGCAGGACATTCTCGGCGTAATCGATCCGGATCCGCGCCTCGGACCTGGGCCTGCACAGCCTCATGACGTCCAGAAACGTCCGGTTTTTCCTCTGCCAGGTCCGGTTGAGTCTCCGCGCGTAGACCGCGATGCCGAAATCCTCCCATTTGAACGCGGCCAGCCGCCGGATCACCTCAAAAAGAGAATAGAAACGCGAATGGCTGAAAATCTGCGCGCGCTGCAGGTCGAAGAGCGAAAGCCGTTTGGGACGGAAGACCGCGTGGTGCGCGTCGTACAGGGACCAGTCCTTGAACTGGATGCGATTCTCGCATTTCACCCGCTCATAGAACTCGGATCCGGGCAGGGGCGTGAGAATCATGAACTGCGTGGACGACAGCCGTGCCCGTTTGGCGAACCGGACCGTCTCCTTCACCGTCCTCCAGTCGTCCGAATCGAACCCGTACACGAACATGCCGTGCACGTGTATGCGCCTGCGTCTCAGCTCGCGCACCGCCCGGGCCATGTCCTCGACGGTCTGCTGTTTCTTCATGGATTCGAGGCTCTCGGGATTCACGGATTCCATGCCGATGAACAGCGTGTGGCAGCCGGCTTTTTTCATGAGGTCCACCAGCTCCGGGTCGCGGGCCACATCGGCTCGGACCTGGGTGGACCATTTGAATGTGAATTTTTCCTCGATCATCCGCCTCAGGAGCGCCTTGGCCCTCCGGGGATCGGCGGTGAAATTGTCGTCGTAGAAAAAAACATAATGATCGCGGCCGTTGCAGCGCCTCAGCTCATCGATGACGTTTTCCGCGGAACGGAACCGGTATTTCTTGCCGAACAGGCCCGTGACGGAGCAGAAGGAACAATGAAAGGGGCATCCCCGGGAGGTCTGAACCGGAACGATCATCTTGCCGGCGATGCGCCTGGGTTTCGCCTTCATGAGCGAAAAATCGGGAAACGGAATTTCGTCCAGCGGCCGGGTCCGCGGCCGCAGGGGCTGATGCACGTTCGCTCCGTCCACGCGCCGTGAAAGCCCCGGGACGGCGTTCAGATCCCCGTTCCCACTCCACGCGGCAAGAAACAGTTCCATGGCGTCCTCCGCCTCGCCCCGGATCACGTACTCGGCGTGATCGAGCGCTTCATCCGCCAGAAAGGTGACATGCGGCCCGCCGAGAATGACCGGCACGCCCATGGCGCGGATGCGGTCCGCGATCGCGTAGGCTCTCGGCGCCGTCGACGTGATGGTCGAAATGCCCACCAGGTCGGCGCCCCGGATCGACTCGAAATCGATCCGCTGGCTCTGCTCGTGAATGACTTCGACCTCCCATCCGGCCCGCTTGGCGATCGCGCCCAGGATGAACACGCCCAGCCGGGGGAGTGGAAACATGGAAAAGATGTGGAGATTGGGGGATTTCGGTTCGATCAGGATGATGCTAGGCATGCCTGGCCCTTTCTTCGGGTTCGCCGGTCTTGGAATTCCTGTTCCTGAGCTGGAGTATTTCCTTGCGTTTTTTCTTGATCAGGTCCTCCCAGCGTTCGATTCCTTTTTTAAACAGCTGGATTTTCGCGGAAAGGGAGTCGATCTCCCCCAGCATCAGATCGAGCCGTTCCTGCACATCCCGGCGGGAGGCGGTTTCGGGCCGGTCGCTGATGTCGAGAAACTCGCGGAATAAATCGGAGAACCCCTTGATTTCTTCAAGCGAGTATCCGAACAGCTGGAGGTCCTTGATCAGGTGGCACAGATACACCGTGATGTCGGGATAGAGCCGGAAACCGCCCTCGCTTCTCATCTCGGGCGTGAGGATGCCGATTTCCTCCCAGTGCTTGAGCGTGCGGGGGCTGAGCCCGGCTTTCTCGGCAAGAGTGCCCACGGTGAGATAGTGATCGGGTTTCCCCTTCCCCGTTTTTCCCGACTCCGCCTTCGGGAGGCCCACCTTGCGGACGATTCGTGTGATTTCATCGAGGCCGTACCCGAGTTCCTGGAGCTTCTGGATGTGGGCGATCTGCTGAACCGCCTCCTCCGTGTAAACCGGGGACTGGTCCTCGGTCATTCCCGCCGGCCGGATCAGCTTGAGACGCTCCAGTTCGGTAAAGCGGGCGCGGGGGATGCTGAATTTCGCGGCCAATTCATCCCGCAGGTAGATGTTGCTTTTCATGATGTACCTCTACGTATGTTTTTACATTTTTTTATGTGTACGTGAACGTACATGAATATAATGGACTGGAACACCAAAGTCAAGTTTTTTATGGCAGACGACAGACTGCTGAAATTTTTCTTTAATTGTTTATTATGCACTTAAGTCGTTTCTATCTTTCGAGGATCGAATTTTAATTCGATCGGCAAAACATTCAGATGCGGCATTCGCCTTGCCTCCGCAGTCGATCGGCTGTCCCCCCTGAGAGCCGGATGGCCGATTGCGCCAAATGGTTATTTTATAGAGAAAAGTGGCTTGACTTGCACTCGATTTATTCTTAAGTTTTTTCGAGGGTTTCATTTTCCACTTCAAATCCGTCAACGGGATGACACCCGCTCATTTCAACTGCGCGAAAGGTCTTCATGAGCCAAAAATCCTATGTCATCGGCGTGGATTACGGCACCGATTCGGTCCGATCCGTTCTGGTCGACGCCCGATCGGGCAAAACCATCGCCTCCTCCGTGTTCGAGTACCCCCGGTGGAAAAAGGGTCTTTTCTGCGCTCCGAACCGGAACCTTTTCCGGCAGCATCCCCTCGACTACGTGGAAGGGCTGGAGCACACCATCCGCGCGGTTCTCGCCAAAATCCCGAAAAGCGGACGCGCCAATGTCGCCGGCATTTCCGTCGACACGACGGGCTCCACCCCCGTTGCCGTGGATCGGAACGGAACACCGCTCAGCCTGACGCCCGCGTTCTCCAAGAACCCGAACGCGATGTTCGTTCTCTGGAAGGACCACACCGCGATCGAGGAGGCCGATGAGATCAACCGCGCCGCCCGCTCCGGGGGCGGAACGGATTACACGCAGTACGAGGGCGGCGTGTACTCCTCGGAATGGTTCTGGTCCAAGATTCTTCACGTGACCCGCGAGGACAAGGCTGTGGCCGAGGCCGCCTGGTCCTGGGTGGAACACTGCGACTGGATACCCGCCCTGCTGACCGGCCGCACGGATCCCAAATCCATCAAGCGGAGCCGTTGCGCCGCGGGCCACAAGGCCATGTGGCACGCCTCCTGGAACGGCCTCCCGCCCGCCGCTTTCCTCTCGAAGCTCGATCCCCGGCTCGGCGCTCTCCGGGAACGGTTGTATGAGAAAACGTACACCGCCGACATTCCGGCCGGCACCCTCTCCAAAGAATGGGCCAAGAGGCTGGGACTCCCGGAAACCGTCACGGTCGGAACCGGATCCTTCGACGCGCACATGGGCGCCGTCGGCGCGGGCATCGAGCCCTATCACCTGGTCAAGATCATGGGTACCTCGACCTGCGACATGCTGGTCGCCCCCCTGGAAGCGTTCGGGGACAAACTGGTGCGGGGCATCTGCGGCCAGGTCGACGGGTCCATCATTCCGGGCATGCTGGGCATGGAGGCGGGTCAATCCTCTTTCGGGGACGTGTACGCGTGGTTCCGCGATCTGCTGGCCTGGCCCCTCTCCGCGGTTCTCATGAAGACGAAGAGCGTGTCGACCGCTTCCGCGGCGAGGCTGGCGTCGGACACCATCGACGCGATAATTCCGGCGCTGTCGAAAGCCGCGTCCAGACTCGCCCCGGATCCCTCCGGACCGGTGGCCCTCGACTGGCTCAACGGCCGCCGCACGCCGGACGCGGACCAGCGCCTGAAGGCCGCTGTCTCCGGGCTCAGCCTCGGCACGGACGCGCCGCGGATGTTCCGCACCCTGGTGGAAGCCACGGCATTCGGCGCCCGGGCGATCAACGACCGGTTTCTGTCCGAGGGCGTCCCGATCCGCGGCGTCATCGCGATCGGCGGCGTTTCGAAAAAATCCCCCTTCGTGATGCAGACCGTCACCGACATTCTGGGCATGGACATCCGGGTCGCGCGGTCGGAACAGGCCTGCGCCCTGGGGGCCGCCATGTGCGCGGCCGCGGCCGCGGGACTGTATCCCTCCCTGCTCGACGCGCAGACCGCGATGTCCAACGGCTTCGAAACCGTGTACCGGCCGGACCGTTCCAGGTCGGCGGCCTACGACGCCCTGTACCGGCGGTACCGGGATTTCGGGGCATTCACCGAATCGCGCATCCGCGGCGCGGAAACCGGCTGATGCCGAGCCCTTACGCCGAGCTCCGGCGCCTCGCGTACGAGGCCAACCTGGCGCTGCCCGCGTCGGGACTGGTCAAATACGCGTTCGGGAACGCCAGCGCGATGGACCGCGGCAGGGGTGTTTTCGCCATCAAGCCCAGCGGCGTGCCGTATGCGGCGCTCCGGCCCGCGGACATGATTATCATCGATCTGGACGGCCGCGTCGTCGACGGCCGTCTTTCCCCTTCGTCGGACACGGCCACCCACGCCGTTCTGTACAGGTCCTTCTCCCCGATCTGCGGCATCGTGCACACGCATTCCACTTATGCCACCGCCTGGGCGCAGGCCGGCCGTCCCATACCGCTGCTGGGCACCACGCACGCCGATCACCTGGACCGGGACGTCCCCTGCACACGGCCGATGAGCCCGAAGGCGATACGCGGGGATTACGAGGCCGAGACGGGAAACGCCATTGTGAAGGCGTTTCGTTCGAACTCCCCGGAAACAGTGCCGATGGTGCTCGTCCACGGACACGGCCCCTTCACCTGGGGCGCCACCGCGGAAAAAGCCGTGTACCATGCCGTCATCCTGGAAGAACTCGCGAAAATGGCCTTTCTGACGCTGGGAATCAATCCGGCCGCGCCGCGCCTGAACCGGACGCTCGTGGACAGGCATTTCAACAGGAAACACGGAAAAAACGCCACCTACGGACAGAAACCATAACCGCCTGAAGACGGACGCGTCGCGGGAGCGGACGGAAATCTCCGCCCCTTGACTCCGGACCGTCCCAAGGAACAAGGAGCGAATCGGATGAACAATATACCTGAAGTCAAACTTGGGATCGCGGCGGTCAGCCGGGACTGCTTTCCCATCCAGCTCTCCCAGAAACGCAGGGACGCGGTTCTGGAGGCCCGCCGCAAGCTGAATCTGGCCGTCCAGGCGGTCGAGCCGGTCATCGAGAATGAAGCGGACGCGATGAAGGCGCTCGCGGACGCAGGGAACAAGGGAATCAACGCGCTGGTCGTTTATCTGGGAAATTTCGGCCCGGAGGGTCCGGAAACCATTCTGGCCCAGCGTTTCGGGGGACCGGTCATGGTGGCCGGCGCCGCGGAGGAGAGCGGAAACGATCTGATCAACGGGCGGGGTGACGCGTACTGCGGCATGCTCAACGCCTCCTACAATATCGGGTTGAGAAAACTGCGCCCCTACATTCCCGAATACCCGATCGGCATTCCGGCCGAGATCGCGGAGATGATTCGCGGATTCGTTCCCGTGTCGCGCATCCTGCTCGGCCTGAAGGGGCTGAAAATCTTCTCCTTCGGTCCCCGGCCCCAGGACTTTCTCGCCTGCAACGCGCCGATCAAAGCCCTGTACGATCTCGGCGTCGAGATCATGGAAAACAGCGAACTGGATCTGTACGACGTGTTCCTCGGCGCAAAGGGCCGGCCGGAAATCGCGGCGATCGCCGCGGACATGGCCAGGGAACTCGGGGCCGGAAACAAGCATCCCTCCCTGCTGGAAAAACTCGCCCAGTACGAGGCCGGTCTCACGGATTTCATGGCGAAAAACCTCGGAGCCTCCCGGTACGGCATTTTCGCCAACAAGTGCTGGCCCTCTTTTGAAAAGTACTTCGGATTCGTCCCCTGTTATGTGAATTCCCGCCTGGCGTCGAGGGGCATTCCGGTCTCCTGCGAGGTGGACATTTACGGCACCCTGAGCGAATACATGGCCGCGTGCGCCACCGATCTGCCCGTCACCCTGCTCGACATCAACAACACGGTGCCGGTTGACATGATCGAATCCGAGAAGGCCAAAACCGCGGGCCGGAAGCCGAACGACCTGTTCATGGGTTTCCACTGCGGCAACACGCCGTCCGGCTGCCTGGTCCAGCACGAGATGAAGTACCAGCTCATCATGCACCGGCTGATGGAGGCGGGAAAGGAACCGAATATCACGCGCGGCACTCTCGAAGGGCGCTTCAAGCCGGGCCCGGTGACTGTTTTCCGTCTCCAGTCGACCGCGGACACGGTTCTGAGGGCGTACATGGCGCAGGGCGAAGTGCTCGACATGGAACCCAAATCATTCGGGGGCATCGGAGTCATCGCCATACCCGAGATGGGGCGCTTTTACCGCCATGTGCTCATCGAGAAGCGCTTTCCGCATCACACGGCCATCGCCTTCGCGCATGCGGGACGGGCGCTGTTCGACGCCTGCCGGATGCTCGGGGTTGAGGACATATCCGTCAACCGGCCGAAGTCCCTTCCCTATCCGACGGAAAACCCGTTCTGAGCCGTTCTCCGGGTCCGGCCGTCAAGACCGGTCTCCCGAAGCCCCGCCCTGTCATCGGCGGGGCTTTTTCATTTGCTTGGATTGAAAAAATACCCTAACTTATACGGTACCAACCGGACCAGGCGGGTGTATCGCGTCTTCATGGGAGGTGCTTCAATCCCTCCGACGGGAGACGCGGGTGAAAACCGCGCATCCGAGAACGGAGAAGACGATTGACCCAGGCGTACCCTTTCTACCCCGTCAAGCGTTTCGTGACACCGGCCCCGGTTCCCTATATCGCGACCGAAGAGGCCCTCCCGAACAATCAGCGCATTCTCGTTTTTCTGCCGCACTCGGACGACGGCCGGTATTTCGGCGGATCGCTTCATCTGCTCAACCGCAGGAACGCGGTCCGCATCGTGGTCATGTCCCCGGGATTTCTCGGCGTGGACCAGGACCTGCCGGTCGAGGAAAAAACACGTCTGCGATGGAAAGAAGCCGTTTCCTGGGCGCGGGTGCTGGGATTCAGGACCGATCAGCTGGTCGATTTCAGGGCCGACCGGACCTATACGTCGCAGTCGGTGGACGAGGGCGAGCTTGAACGCCTGAGGTCCTTCATCTCGGAGGAATCGCCCACCATGGTTTTCATTCCGAACCTCAGCGACACCGCCCAGGCCGTCAATTACAACACCCGCGCCATGGTCGTCGCCTCGCTTCTCTCCTTCATCGAGGAGCGGCACCGCCGCGATCCCTCCGGTTTCTCGCCCCTGCTTCTGGTCGAGTATCCGACCAACCATGTGCCCATCCTTCCCCCCTCCGACCGGAACTTTGTCATCTTTTTCAACGATCCGGAGCTCTCCCGACTGAGACGCGAAGCGAACATGGAGCACCACAGCCAGAGCACATCCTGTTTCGACATCACGGAGTCGCTGGTCGAGGCGGTTCACGCCATTTCCGAAGCGGATACCATCCATTATCTGCAGAAGCGGCAGAGCTGCGTGGAGGGCTTGAGGGGCATCACGGTCGATCCGCGGACGTCGCGGGGAGAACATCTGGGAATGACCAAGCTGGACGTAAAAGGTGACCCCCCCGCCATTGTCGAGATCCGGCTTGAGTTTCCGCTCTCGGAGACGGACAGACAGGTCTGGAACCGGGCGGTGGCGGGGCGTTGAAAATCCGGTTCCGAGTTCTGAGTTTCGAGTTCCGAGTCTCAGGCAAAAAGGCATGAAAGTACTGTAAGAACTGACATGCCTTTCGCATAAAAAAAAGCGCCGGTCCATGCCGGCGCTTTTTATCATTCTCGTTTTAGGAAGGGTTAAAAGTTTAAAGTTCAAACTTCAAAGCATTAAATGATCCATAATTAATGATTGTAACAGCATTTTTTTTACTTTAAACTCGGAACTCGGAACCCGGAACTTCTCAGAACGTGAGCCCGATCGAGAACTTCTGGATCTCCTTCAGCACCCCGAAATCCGCCCACGCGAGTCCAGCATCAGGGACGAGGTCCCGAACATCCGGTAGTTCACCCCGCCCCCGAACGTCAGGCCCTCCTCGCTGTCCTTCGCGAAAAGGCTCTTGTAACCCGCCCGAAGCGCCACCATCTCTGTCTCTTATACACATCTCCGAGCCCACGAGACAGCGCT
>JAUCQC010000288.1 GCA_030372965.1 bacterium | reverse complement strand
CAGGATGAAAAGTCACGCAGAATCTGTAATTGAACAGAAATGGATAAAATTTTCGACAATACGGTCTACTGGCTCGACCGTTTGGTCGAGTCAAGATGGTTACAGATCTGGAATGCTTGGGGTTTCGGAAGTAAACCGGAAAGGGGATTATACAGTAGACGGCTATTTCATCCCATATTTCTTCATCCTGTATCGCAGATGCCGCTCGGAAATTCCCAGACTGCGGGCGGCCTCGCTCTGATTGCCTGAAGCAGCCGCAAGAGCTTCACGGATTAACCGCATTTCCAATTCCTCCACTTTTTCGGGTAGAGTCACCGGCTTGACCTGAAACGGATGCGACGAAGCCGCGGGATCCAGGTCTTCCACGCGAATCCCGTCATCCCCGGCTGTCACGACAGCCCGGTGGATCATGTTCTCCAGTTCCCGGACATTGCCCGGGAAGTCGTACGCGGACAGCCAGTCCAGGGCTTCTGCGCTCAGGCCGGAGGAGGGCCTGGATTCCTCCTCTGAATAAATCCGCATAAAATGGTCTGCCAGCAGGGGAATTTCCTCACGTCTTTCGCGGAGCGGCGGGATGCGTATCTGCAGGACGTTCAACCGGTAAAAGAGATCCTCCCGGAAGCGGCCTTCCCGTATGCCGGATTCAAGATCGCGGTGGGTCGCGGCGATGATGCGCACGTCGACCCGAACCGGCTTCGCGCTTCCGACGCGTTCCACGGTGCGTTCCTGCAGCACCCGGAGCAATTTGACCTGGACGGCCTGTGGCGCGTCCCCGATCTCGTCAATGAACAGGGTGCCGCCCTCAGCGGTTTCAAAACGACCGGGCCTGGCCCGGTCGGCGCCGGTGAAAGCGCCTTTTTCGTGGCCGAACAACTCGCTTTCCGCGAGCGTCTCCGGTATAGCGGCCAGATTCACGGCGATAAAAGGCCTGTCCCGTCTGGGGCCCGCGAGGTGAATGGCGCGCGCCAGTACCTCCTTCCCGGTTCCGCTTTCGCCCAGAATCAGCACGGTGGCGCGGCTCCGGCTGGCGGAAACGGCCTGTTCGAGCACGGCCGCCATGGCCGGGCTCGCGCTGATGATCTGGCTGAATCCGCCTCGGCCGTCCAGTTTCTCTTTCAGGACTTGGTTCTCCCTCTCCAGGTCCCTCCGGTCCAGACATTTCTCGATCACCAGGTCGAGATGGTCCAGATCCACGGGCTTGGGCAGGTAATCCGATGCGCCGGCAGTCATGGCTTTCACCGCGTCCTCAATGCTTCCGAACGCGGTCATGACCACGACGCCGGTATCGGGCTTCTCTTTTTTAACCGCGGTCAGGAGGGAGATGCCGTCGAGGTCCGGCATGCGCACGTCGGTGAGCAACAGATCCGGATCGTGCAGGCGCACCGCATCGAGCGCGTCCCGGCCGCCCGAAGCCTTGAACACTCGGTGTCCGCGCTTCTTCAGGTAGCCGGCAAGCGCGTCAAGCTGGCCGGTTTCGTCATCCGCGATGACCAGTGTCGCCGTTTTCATGAACAGCATTCTCCTTCGGTATGCAGAGCCGGAACAGGGCGCCTCCGGCCGGCCGGTTCAGTCCTTCCAAAGTACCGCCGTGCGCGGCCGCGACATGCATGGCGATGGGCAGGCCCATTCCCGTGCCGCCGGACTTGGTGGTGAAATACAGATCGAATATCCGCGTACGGACGCTCTCCGGGATTCCGGGCCCATCGTCCGCCACTTCGAAACAGTAGGCGTTCGGCCCGTCGATTCCGGACAGGGTCACCTCTCCTCCGGCCGGAGTGGCGTCCAGGGCGTTGCCGAGAAGGTTGAGAATCGCCTGTTTGATCTGATCGGAATCCATTCGCAGAACAACCGGATCCTTCCGGGGCGCGGTCAAACGGATTTCCCGCGCCGATGCCGCACTCTTGAAGAAATCAACCGTCTCGCGGATCACGGCCTCCGCGGCCGAGGGTCTGAAGGAAGGCGGCGCCATGCGGCTGAATTCGAGAAAACGCCGGATAATCTCGTCGACCCTTCGGATTTCGCGGACCATGGACTCGGCGAGGGACCGGTATTCGTCCTCATCCGACACCGGCCTGAATTCCTTGAGAAACCGCTGGCTGATCAGCCCCGCGGCATTGATGGGATTGCGGATTTCGTGCGCCACGCCCGCCGCGAGACTGCCCATGGCCTGAAAGCGCTCGCGCTCTCTCAGGCGATCCTCGAGACGCTTCCTCTCGGTGAGATCCGTAGCCACCAGTATGGCGGCGTTTTTTTCACGGCCGGATGGGCCGGAGACCAACGCGGCCCGCATGGACAGAATTTTTTTCTCGCCGCGGATACGACATTCGACTTCCGTCCGGTTCACCGAATCCTTGCCGGAAAGGACCTCCCGCAGGGGTTCCGAGCACGGGGAGCCGCTGTGCATCGGCTTGCCGACAATGTCCTCCGAACGGAAATCGAAAAGGGTTTCCGCGGCCCGGTTCACAGCGGACACTCTGCCGTTCCGGTCCGTCACGATCACGGCGTCCGCGAGATTCTCAAAAATGCGGCCCGTATTCGTTCTGAAACGTCTGTAGGATTCGGCCAGCGTCCGCATGCGTTCCGAAGCGGCGTACAGACTGACGGCCGCCAATCCGATGAACACCAGCACCAGCGAGGACAGGAAAATGCGCGTTCGTGTGCTGGCCATCATGCGGTCGTAGACGCCCGCGTCCAGACCGACTCGAAACAGACCCGACAGATCGTCCGGACCGCCGAAGGGTCCGGCGAATTCGAACACGTCCCCCCCGTCTCCCGGAATCCGCCGCCAGGCGTTCCGGCCCGTTTCGAGAACGTTCCGGAGAAAAGGATCGGACCGTATGGAAGACAGTTCGCTGACGCCTCTGCTGGCCATGCGTATGCCCAGGGAATCCTGAAGGACGATATAGGCGGCTCCGCTTTTTCGCGCCATTTCCTGCATCAGCCGGCCGGGCCCGAGTCCGCTCCGCAACCGGTTCAGTTCCAGGGCGTTCGAACCGGCCGCGACGGCGCCGCCCGAGGCGAGGCGCAAGGCCACAAAAATAAACGCAAAGAGCGTGTCCGGTCCGCCGGTCTCAATGACCAGAGTGTCCGCCTGACCCGACAGAACAGGCCGGATCGCAGAATCGGAGAAGGCTGGGATCCGTCCCTGAAATCCCGGCGATTCAGCGACGAGCAGAGGTCTTCCGCCCGGCGAGAGAAAGAAAACCGCATCCGATCCGTGATGTCGCAGCAGGTCGGACAGGGATCGCGCGGTCGGAATGCCGGACCCGTGCAGGTCGCGGGCTTCGGACGCGGTCCGAAGAAGGCCGCTGAAAAAGTCGTCTTCCAGCCGCTCATATGCCAGGACGGACTGTCTTCCGCTAGTTTGTAGCGCCTCGAGCAGGATGTCGCCTTCGGCGCGTATCATGGAAAGGGTATCCCGCCGACTGTGGCTGTATTCGTACAAAGCGAAGCCCGTCAGCAGTGGAACTAAAAGGGCCATGGCCGCGAGAAGCGCGGCGGGCTGGATGGAAAGGAAGGATTTCAGGCGGCGCGGAATCATGCTGGAATACCGGTTCAATATACAAAAACCGAGAAGAAATGGGTAATGAATTTTTGGGATCCGGCCGAACGGAAAGAGGGTTGAATGGTTTTTCCAACCTTTAAAGCCTCTTTCAGAATCCGTGCGAACGGATCCGTTCGCCGCCGAAGTCCGGCATAAACTCCCGCCAGAGTGTCTTCCGGTTTACTTCAGCAGAACGACCCGCCTGGACTGGCTGAAATTCCCGGCTTCGAACCGGACGATATACAGGCCCGATCCGACCGCGCTTCCGGAGCCGTCCCGTCCGTTCCACCGGACCTCGTGCAAACCGGGCAGGCAGGAACCGCTGAACAGCACGGCCACACGTCTGCCCGTCACGTCGAAGACCGTGACAGCCGCTTTCCGCGGCAGGGAGCCGGCCACTTCGAACCGGATCGTGGTTTCCGGATTGAATGGATTCGGGTACGCCGTATGCAGACGGTGAACCGCGGGCCCGACTGCCCGGACATCGACAGCCGACGGAACGGTCGATTTCTTCGCGAACACCACGGTCGAGAAATGGCCCGCGGACGCGTACACGGTCTGACCGCTGGTGTCGACCACCACATCCGATATGCCGGTGGTGTCAAAATCTCCGCCCCCCGTGAGGAAGAAGGCTCCCAGGTCTTCGGGCAGGAGTCCGAGGTTGCGCAGAAGCCCGTTCTTCAGAGGGAAGCTGACTTGGACGGGCTCGTCGAACGGGAATGTGTCCACCGGCTCTCCGTCCACCAGTACTGTGAACGACGCGCCGGTCAGTATCCCCTGCGGAAAGAGGACTGAATCGGATTCCGTGTCGGTTCCCTCCGGAAGGCTGATGTCGATGGAAATATCCCCGGTCAGGCACCCCGGCGGGAAGGCTATTTCGCCGCCGTTCAGGACGTTCAGGGGGAAGGGAAGCCCGGATAACTTCAGCACGTCCTTCTCCCCGAGCCTGTGGGTTTCACCCATGTCGCGGCCTTCCCTGTCCTTGAACCGAACGCGGATGGAGTCCGAGCCGGTCGTATCATGGGCCGCTTTTGCCACCATAACCCGGGCCGTTGCGGCATAACGCTCCTTCGTCGCCTTGATGATGCCGACGCCCCGGCGCTGAGCCGTGAACAGCCCGGCTTCGTCCATTGTTCCGACACGCCTTCCGAGAAGCCTCCAGCGGACGTCGGTCCCGGTTTTCACTCCAGTCGTATCCACGAAATAGGCCCGGTACTGGACGGTCTGGCCCGACAGGAGAAGCGTATCCCGCGGCTCGATGACCAGGCGGAGCCTGTTCCGCCAGCGGTCCCGGTCTCCAATGGAGTCGATCTGGGCCGTGTCCGCCAGTACGCTGATATGGGCCTTGCCGCTCAGCGTGCCTGCCGAGGCGTACACGAAACCGTGCCCCCTCGCTTCAGCCGTGAAAAGCCCCTCCTCGTCGACGGTCCCGAAATCGCCTCCCTCAAGGCTCCAGACGAACGGTGTATCGATCACCGTGCCCTGCGAATCGAGCAAAGCCGCGTGGAACTGAATATTCCGGCCCACGACGGTCACTGCATCCCGGGGTTCGACCGTGACCCTCAGACCGTCCCTGCGTGCCGCCCATCCTGCTGAATCGAGACGGACTGACACTCTCGCGCGGCCGATCAGCCGGCCGATCGATGCGCTGACCGTGACAGGACCGGATCGCAGCGCCGTGAATGAACCGGTCTCACGATCCACGTTCCCGATTCTTCTGTTCGAGACTTCCCACACGAAAGCGGTGTCCCGGGTCGCGCCTTCGCGGTTGACCAGCCGGGCATGGAACTGAATACCCTGACCGACGATCACAACGGTGTCGTTCGGAATGATCTGGACGCGCCATCGCTGTCTCCAGTCCGGCTCGGTCACGCGGATGCCGGCTGTTCCCGAGAGTTTTCCGATGGACGCGACGACCATTCCGGATCCGGCCCGGGACGCCAGAAAAACGCCGTCTTCGGATATGGAGCCGATGCGTTCCGTGACGCTCCACTGAAATGTCGTATCTGTACGGATTCCGTTTATGTCGACCAGGTGAGCCGAAAATGCCGCCACATCTCCGACCGCGAGCGTCGTATCCGCGGGCATGACCACGACCCGCGTCCGGCGTTCGGGACGGTTTTTATCGCCGCCTCTTCCGGCCTGCGCCCGGAGCGCATCGACTGAAAAAAGCGCGCAGGCACAAAATACGAAGAGAACGGCAAACCGTTTACCCTGGACCATGGGGACCTCCTTGGATGAGGGATAAATTGTGCTGTAACAGATGAATCGGACGATGTCCCCACTAAGGCGTGATATCCTACGTCATGCAAGCGCAATGCCAGGGGATTCGGCTGAAATCACAAAGGATTAACGATGAATTAACAATGGATTATCGGATGTGGTCGGAAAATAGTCGGGCGGGAAAATTGAGTGAAATCAAGCCAATGAGCGATTGATTCGGTTAAAAATGGATTATCGGTTTTCGACCAACCATACGGACATCCGGATGGATGGGCCTTCATCGGTGTAAAGCATCGATCACCGGAAACCCTGTTCGAATAAGATGAAAAACCCATTCAGCATGATGTAAACTTTCTCATACGGAATGGGCTTTCCGGACACATCTGAATCAAAAAACCTGAACGCCGCAGCAGCGGATTTTCGGCTTACAGGGTCCAGACCATACCGATGGACCCGTAATGGAACAGGCTGAACGTGTACACTTCGTCGTTGTCCGCTCCGCCTTCGAGAATCCGGTAGCCGGCCTTGACTTTCAGTTTCGGGTGAACGGCAATCAGCATTCCGGCGAAAACGTCCTCGGCCCTGCCCTGCGGTGCGGCCAGGGCGTCGCCTTCGATAAGCCCGTGCAGCCGGGCGGAAGGCTTCCAGCAGAACCGGAAATTGAGAATGGGCACGAATCCGACATTCGTTTTCGTCTCGGAGAGACCGGCGGACGAAAGCCCGATTTCCGCGTCGCGGATTTTTGCGGTGAACCCGAGGCCCGCGTCGAAACGATCGCCGCGAAGGACAGCGTACCGCCAGGTCAGGCGGTACGAATCGAACCGGTATGTCCCTTTCACCGGAACGCCGGCCGGGAAAAGCGATTCCTGATAAACGACCGGTTCATCGAATGTTCCTTCCGATTCCAGCCGGAGGGGAGCGGCCAGAAGGGATACGGTGTGCCTGCCGGTCATCCAACTGACCCGGATGCGCCCGAAGACAGCCGCGTCCGTGCTCAGGTCCTCGGAGAACGAAAACCGCGTCCCCAGGTCGCCCGGGACCGCGACGTCATTATATCCGGACGCAACGATTCCGGATTCGATGTCGAATTCCAACTGACCGGCGGTCAACGGGCAGACGAAGAACAGCATCATCATCAGGATCCAATTCGCGATCTTCATGTCAGCCTCCTCCGATGAGAAACTTCCGGTGGAATGCGGTATCACTTCAGCGTTTATATTACCATGAAACATGTGGAAAATCAATGGAAATCTTCCGATGATCCGATGCCGGAAAGGGGGAAAAAAAGAGGCCCCGACAATGTCGGGGCCTCTCTATTATAATTCCCGGCGACGCCCTACTCTCCCACACGGTTGCCCGAGTAGTACCATTGGCGCGGAAGGGCTTAACTGCCGAGTTCGGAATGGGATCGGGTGTTTCCCCTTCGCTATGATCGCCGGAATTTTTTTCAAAACCTTCTGGAAAGCAAGCAATCCTTACAAACAATCCATCATCTGCCATGATGGCAAGGAATTTTATAAAAAAGGACAAGCCTCACGGCTGATTAGTACCGGTCGGCTGAGCATGTTGCCACGCTTACACCTCCGGCCTATTACCTGGTCATCTCCCAGGAGCCTTTAGCGTCGCCGAAGCGACGAGGGAGATCTTGTCTTGGGGTGGGCTTCCCACTTAGATGCTTTCAGCGGTTATCCCATCCGAGCATAGCTACCCAGCACTGCCCCTGGCGGGACAACTGGTACACTAGAGGCTCGTCCGTTCCGGTCCTCTCGTACTAGGAACAGCTCCCCTCAAATCTCCTGCGCCCACATAGGATAGGGACCGAACTGTCTTGCGACGTTCTGAACCCAGCTCACGTACCGCTTTAATTGGCGAACAGCCAAACCCTTGGGACCTTCTCCGGCCCCAGGATGCGACGAGCCGACATCGAGGTGCCGAACCTTGCCGTCGATGTGAACTCTTGGGCAAGATCAGCCTGTTATCCCCGGCGTACCTTTTATCCTTTGAGCGACGACTCTTCCACTCGAAGTCGTCGGATCACTAAGTCCTGCTTTCGCACCTGCTCGACTTGTAAGTCTCGCAGTTAAGCACTCTTATACTTTTACGCTCTATGCACGGTTACCAAGCGTGCTGAGAGTACCTTTGAAAGCCTCCGTTACAATTTAGGAGGCGACCGCCCCAGTCAAACTACCCGCCTAACACTGTTCCCTGCCCTGATTCAAGGGCACGGGTTAGAATCCGAACAAAGTAAGGGTGGTATTTCACATTGTGACTCCACGATGGCTAGCGCCACCGCTTCAAAGTCTCCCACCTATTCTACAC
>JAUCQC010000287.1 GCA_030372965.1 bacterium | reverse complement strand
TTCGGAACTCGTCGGCAGCGTCAGATGTGTATAAGAGACAGTCTTCCGCGGCAAGCCGACCCCCGTCCGTGAAGCCGGCGAGACGCTGGACGCCGCCGTGCGCGACGTCCTCTCCGCCGCCGTCAAGGAGGTCTTCCCCCATTTCCATCTGGCCCCGATCCGGCCTTCCACGGACGCGGCTGCGAAATTCCTCGGGGTGGAGCGTATGGACCGCATCACCAAGGACCTCGATCCTCTCGGTCTTGTGGTCAAGAGCAAGGGCGCTCCTCGGGTGGACACGGCGGCCCCGGTGCTCGCGGAGGTCATCAGAGTGTTCCGGACCAAGACCGCCGAGTCCGGTTCCGGAAGGCTCCAGGGTTCCTATCTTCAGGATTTGTTTTCCGCGCCGCCCTATGGATGGACCAAAGACACCGTGCGGTACCTGTTCGCGGCTCTCCTTCGCGCCGGAGAGATCGAGTTCCACGTCCCGGGCGCGGGAGGACCTGTGCGCACCGCGGGACCGCAGGCGGTGGAGGCCGTCAAAAGCACAGTCTCGTTCAACAGGATCGGTGTGTCGTCCCGCGACGCCAAGCTGCCCCCCGAAGCCTTGGACAGGGCCGCCCGGCGTCTGGAAACCCTCTTCGGCGACGAAGTTCTGCCGTTGGAAGACCATAACAGCCGCTCCGTCCGGCTGCACGTACCTGACCTTCTGGAAAAACTCGGGGCTTTGCCCGACCGTCTGCGTCTCCTGAGCCTTCCCGGCGAGAGCCGCTCTCAACGCCTGCTGGCCGACGCGGCCGATCTGCTGAAGGGCGACGCCGGCGGAGCGGCTTCGGTCCTCGGCGGTGTGGAATGTGCGCTGCCCGACGAGATCACCTGGGCCAAGGCTGTTTTCGACGCCCTTGAGTCCGGCGCGGAGGCCGACGTGCGGAACGCCCGGTCGGTGCTGGATTCCTCGGCCGACCTCGAACGGCTCTTCCCCGGGGCCGTGAACGACCTCCTGAGCGCCGAAGACAGAACCGCGGCGGAGGAGGTGCTGTCGAGCGAAAGGTTCTTCGAACGGCTGCCCGAGCTGCGGAGCGTAATCAGATCCGCCATGGATCGCACGGAAAAGAGATACACGGTCGACCGCGCCGCGTATGAAGACGACCTCAAGAAAGCCCTCACCGGGCTCGAGACCGAACCGGACTGGGCGAAGCTGCTGGACGAGGACCGTGAGGAGATCGCGACCAAGCTTACATGCGATCTGCCGCCGACCGCCGGGAACGGCGACCCCGTCAGGCTGCTGCAGACCCTGTTGGTGCGCCGGCGGACCCTGCCGGGTTTGATCGAAGAGCTGAAAGCGGAAATCAAACGGAGACGCCCCGCGGAACCCGAGCCGCTGGAGGTGAAGGAAAGGGACGAAGGCTACGGTGAAGAGGTGCTTGACCTCGGTGATCTCCTGCAGCCGATCGTCCTGTCCACACCTGCTGATTTGGATTCGTGGCTGGCCGGCATCCGGGAGAAGCTGGCCGGGCTGTTGAAATCGAACAAGCGGATACGGATCAAGGGGCGCTGATGAGCTTCGACAAGGACACACGCAATCTGCTGGCCAAGACCGTCGCAGCCTGCCGGCGTCGGCTGGCCGGGGACGTCACCGATCAGCTCCGCGGAGTCTTCGGTCTGCACCCGGACGGCGTCGTGCTGCCGCTTGAAAAGCTGACGCACCTGTCGCCCGATCAGCACGCGGCGGCCCGCCGTCTGCGCGATCTTCTCGATCACTACACCGCCGGCGCGGCGGGGAAGGATTCGGACCGCCGCAAAGCCGCCT
>JAUCQC010000286.1 GCA_030372965.1 bacterium | reverse complement strand
CACCGAGATCTACACCGTTCGGAACTCGTCGGCAGCGTCAGATGTGTATAAGAGACAGGGTGGACAGCCGCGTCGCGGACCTGCTGGGCCGCATGACCGTGGAGGAAAAGGTCGGTCAGCTCCTCTCGGCCGGAAGCCCGGACACAGCGGCCTTCGACGACGCGGGCAATTACATCGGAGTCCGCGATACGGCCATCCTCAACCGGGGCGTGGGGTCCTTTTGGGCGGCCGGAGGCAGGCGGCGCGATCTGGCCTATCAGCTCCGCTGCCGCAACGGACTCCAGCGCTACCTGCTTGAGAAATCGAAGCTCGGCATTCCGGCCCTGAGCTTCGGCGAAGCCCTTCACGGGTACATGGCCGCCGGCGCCACGAGCTTTCCCCAGGCCATCGCTTTGGGATGCACGTGGGACACGTCTTTGGTGGAGCGTGTCTTCTCGGTCGCGGCGCTGGAGGCCTCCGCCATGGGCACGCGCCAGGTGCTCTCGCCGGTCGTGGACCTGGGCCGTGAGCCGCGATGGGGCCGCACCGAGGAGACCTACGGCGAGGATCCGTATCTCGTGTCGCGCATGGCCGTGGCCGCGGTGTTCGGGTTCCAGGGCCGGGACGCGGCCCAAACGGGCCGCATCGACAAGCGGCACGTGGCGGTGACGCTCAAGCATTTCGCGGGGCACGGCCAGCCCGAGGGAGGCCGGAACATCGCGCCCGTCAATTTCTCCGAACGGATCTTCCGCGAGACCCACCTGAGGCCCTTCGAGGCCGCGGTCCGCGAGGCCGACGCGCGCTCGATCATGGCCTCGTACAACGAATGGGACTGCGTGCCCAACCACGCCAACCGCAAACTGCTCATCGACATCCTCCGCGGCGAGTGGGGCTTCGACGGGTACGTCATGAGCGACGGCGGCGGCATAGACGTTGTGGCCAACGACCACCGCGCGGCCGCGGACCTGGCGGAGGCGGGCCGGCTTTCGCTCGAGGCGGGCACGGACTACGAGCTCGGACGCGGAACGGCCTTCGCCCCGCTCGCGGACGCGGTGCGGCAGGGACTGGTGTCCATGGAGGCCCTGGACCGCGCGGCATCAGGGGTTTTGCGGGTCAAGTTCGAGCTGGGGCTTTTCGACGATCCGTACGTGGACCCTGACGGCGCCGCGAAAATCGTCAATTGCGCCGCGCACAAGGCGTTGGCTCGCGAAGCAGGACAGAAAGCCGCGGTTCTGCTGAAGAACGAAAACCGGACCCTTCCCTTCGATTCGACCCGGATCCGGACCCTGGCCGTCATCGGGCCGAACGCGGCGGACATCCACCTCGGCGGCTATTCGGACACGCCCATGGCCGGCGTGAGCGTGCTGGAGGGACTGAAGGCGTTCTGCGGGAACCGAATCAGGCTTCTGTACGCGGAAGGGTGCAAAATCACCCTGAACCCGGAATGCGACTGGCGGGTTCCCGGCAACCCGGTTCTTCCGGATCCGGAGGACGACCGGAAGCGCATCTTGGAGGCCGTCAAGATCGCCCGAAAAGCGGACGCGGTCGTGCTGGCGCTCGGCGAAAACGAGCTGATCAACCGGGAGGCCTGGGCCGAAAACCACCTTGGAGACCGGGACGAGCTGAATCTCGTCGGATCGCAGAACGCCCTGGCCGAAGCAGTGATCGCGCTCGGCAAACCGACCGCGGTCGTGCTCATCAACGGCAGGCCGCTGACGATCAACCGGCTCCAACAGATCGCCCCTGCCATACTGGAGTGCTGGTACCTGGGCCAGGAAACGGGCCACGCGGTCGCGGACCTTCTGTTCGGCCGGGTTTCCCCTTCAGGCAAGCTCACCGTCACCTTTCCGCGCTCGGTCGGCCAATTGCCCTGCTATTACAACCGCAAGCCGTCCATGCACAGGGCCTACGTGCTGGCGGACAACGGCCCCCTCTACCCCTTCGGCCACGGCCTCTCGTACACGACTTTCGAGTACCGGAACCTCGCGGTCGCGCCCGCGGAAATCGACCCGGACGGCCGCGCCGTCGCGTCCGTCGAAGTGACCAACACGGGGAAAAGGACGGGTGACGAGATCGTCCAGCTCTACGTGACCGACCGGGTCAGCATACCGACGCGGCCCGTGATGGAACTGAAGGATTTCGCGCGCGTGCGGCTGGAGCCGGGCGAGACCCGCACGGTCCGGTTCGTCATCGCGCCCGACAAGCTGGAGGCCGTCGGGATGGACATGAAGCGCCGCGTGGAACCCGGCGATTTCCTGATCCGCGTCGGCGGCAGTTCGGCCGAGACCCTTGAAGCCCCGCTGCGCGTGCGGTGAAACCGCGGCTGAAAACGCGGTGGACACCGCGGCCCGGGGAAAAGCCCACAGAAACGAGGAGGAACACTTCGATGCAAAAACGCTTCCATACCGCATTCGGGACCGCCTGCCTCGCGCTCGCTCTCTGCCTCGGCCTGCCGGCGCCCTCCCCGGCCCAGAAATTCAAGGGCCTCGCGCTCACCCCGCCCATGGGCTGGAACAGCTGGAACCGTTTCGCCTGCGACATCAACGAGTCCCTGATGCGGCAGACCGCGGACGCCATGGTGTCGAGCGGCATGCGGGACGCCGGGTACCGCTATCTCGTCATCGACGACTGCTGGCACGGACAGCGCGATTCCCTGGGCTTCATCCATCCCGACCCGGACCGCTTCCCCTCCGGCATGAAGGCCCTGGCAGACTACATTCACGGCCGCGGCCTGAAATTCGGCATCTACTCCTGCGCCGGCGCCCTGACCTGCGGCGGCCGGCCGGGCGGCCGCGGACACGAGTACCAGGACGCGCTCACCTACGCGCAGTGGGGCGTGGACTACCTCAAATACGACTGGTGCAACACCGGAAAGATGGACGCGTCCGAGGCGTACGCGACCATGCGCGACGCCCTCTACGCGGCCGGCCGGCCGGTCGTGTTCAGCCTCTGCGAGTGGGGCAACAACAAGCCGTGGCTGTGGGGCGCCGATGTCGGGCATCTCTGGCGCACCACGGGCGACATCCACGACTGCTGGGACTGCGACATCAATTACGGCACCTGGACTTCGTGGGGCATGCTGAGCATCGTGGACATGCAGAAGGACCTCCGGCAGTACGCGGGCCCGGACCACTGGAACGACCCGGACATGCTGGAGGTCGGGAACGGGGGAATGACCGCGACCGAGGACAGGACGCACTTCACCCTGTGGTGCATGCTGGCCGCGCCCCTGATGGCCGGAAACGACCTGAGGCGCATGTCCCCTGAAACGGTCCGGATTCTCACCAACCGGGAGGCGATCGCCGTGGACCAGGACTCCCTCGGCGTGCAGGGTTTCCGGTTCATGAAAAAGGGGGATCTGGAGGTGTGGGTGAAACCGCTGACGGGCGGCGACCTGGCCTTCTGCTTCTTCAACCGCGGCGGAACGCCGCAGAGGGTGGATTACGACTGGAAGGCCGACGCGGTGAACGACGGCGTGTCGCGCACCTACGTGGACTTCAAGCATACGGAGATGAAACTGCGCGACCTGTGGGCGCACAGGGACGCAGGCACCACGGCCGTCCCCTTCCGGACGACCCTCGCGCCGCACGACGTGGTTCTGCTGAGGCTGACGAAGTGACCGGTAGCAGGTGCGAAGCACCTGCTACCGGTCATCCCCGCGCAAGTGTCTTTTTCATCCGCGACAGCGGACGGGGATCCACCTTGAAAGTGCGTCGCACACACAACAGTTTAAAACGATTGCTTCATGGTCCCGCGAAGCGGGGGCCTCGGGGCGGATTAAAAAAAAGCAACCTTCTCGAAGAAGGTTGCTTTTTTTAACGGGAATATTCCGGGATTCGGGCGGACTTACTTCACCGCCTCCAGAAACGCCCGTATGTTCTCCGTCTTCACGTTCGGCGGCATGCCGCCCGCGCAGGAGAAGACCAGCTTTTCCGGGTTCGGCCCGGCCTCGGCCTTCAGCTTCTTCACCGCGGCAGTCACGTCCGCCGGGGTTCCGGCCGCGAGCACGTCGCGGGGCGGAATGTTGCCCAGAATCGCCAGCTTGCCGCCGGTCAGCTCCTTCAGCTTCGCGTAGGGCGTCTGTATGCCGGGGTTGTAGAAATTGATCCCGATCTCCGGGTAATGCGGCGCGCTCGCCTCGCATTCGGCGTCGTTGTGGAACATCTTCACCGAGACGTCCGCCGCGAACAGCTCCTTCAGGTACGGCAGGCCGAATTCCCTGAAGTCGTCCCCGCCCATGAACCCCACGATGTCGTCGAGCACCAGCATGCCGTCGATGTCCGGGAAGGCCTCCCGCTGGACCTCGTGCCACCGGATGAGGAAGCGGTTGATGGTGCGGAGCATCTTGTGCGACTCGTCCGGCATCATGCGGATGGCCGTGAGGAACTCCGTCGTGCCCATCAGAAAGGTCGCGATGTTCAGCGGGCCCCGGGACACGGAGAATCGGACTCGGTGCCCCATGTCTTTGATGCGGGGCTCCGCGCCCCTCAGCCGGTTCAGCATGAACGGGAGAAGGCCGTCCGTGCGCGGATCCGGCTCCGTGATCCGGTCCATGTCCTCCATGCCCAGCACGGCCTTTTCCGCGAACGGGAACTCGTTCCTGTGGAAGATGCTTTTCGCGCCGAAGGCCGAGGGTTCGGTGCACATCCCGAACTCGGACCAGAACCCGGGCAGGAAGATCGCCTCCGGAAAGGTCTCGATGGCCTTCCGGTTGGCCGCGAACCACTTCTCCTCGCTGGTGAAGTAGTCGAGGATGTCGATGCCGAACCAGTTCGGCAGCCAGGGGCTGTCGATGATGAACCCCGCCACGGGTTTCGCCGGCTTTTCACCGCGGATGACGGCCAGAAGCGTCTGCCATTGTCGGTCGGTCATGTTTTTTTCCGCTCCTGTTTGTTTAATGAGAACCGGAAAACGGCGACATTCAATCAATAGAGAACAATTTGGAATTCAGGCTTTAGCCTTTCATCTTTTTCAGAAAAAAAGGCTGAAGCCTGAATTCCGCTGTTTTCTGAAGGCCATGAACTTTCGTCACCATAAACCCGCCGCCGCGGGCACGGACTTCCGCTCCACCAGACGGATGGCGTCCTTGGGGCAAACCGCCCGGCACACGCCGCAGCCGTAACAGCGGCTGAGATCGACCTTCGCCTTCCGGTCCGCGGCGCTGTACGACAACGCGCCGAACGAGCACACCCGCATGCAGGCGCGGCATCCCGAGCACAGGTCCCGGTCGACCACCGCGATCGTCTCGGCCCTGAACATCACCGGCAGTCCGTGCGTGACGGACCAGCGCATGGCCAGGCAGTCGGACCGGTCGCAGTTGCAGATGCCGCCGATGAAAGGGGCCCGGAACGTCCACACCGTGTGGCAGAGCCCCTCGCGCTCGTGCTCCCGCATGGCGGCCAGGGCCTCGTCCTTGGGAACGGTCTCGATGCCGGGGGAATTCGGCCCGTTCAGAAAGCTCCTGTCCAGGCCGCGCAGAATGCCGGCCATCTCCCCGCCGTTTGGCCCGAGGCTGACGCCGTAGCAGGCCCGGTGTTCCCGTCCGAGCGTCAGGTGCCTGCAGTAGCAGGCCACGCGAACCACGGACTGGACGAGCCCGAAAATGCGCTCGACTTCCTCGATGGCCACGACCTGGCCGAAATGCTCCTTCTTCTGGCGGTGGACGAGCCCGGCGGTCACCATGGACCGGACGAACGGCGGGAGCTTCCTGAGCCTGGCCGCCTCCCGGTCGTCATGGGCCCGCCTGTGCCGGGGCGTGAAGAACCGCTCGATGAACCGCCTGCGCTTCAGGTCCGAGAGCATGTCCTCGGAGTAGTTCTTCGCCTCCAGGTACCAGGTCCTGCCTTCGCCGTGCTGGTGGCAGAAATCGCACATGGCCGACGTCTTCCAAGTTTTAGCACAAAGTTCCGGGAGAAATTTGGAATTAAGGCTTTAGCCTTTCATGAATGAAACCCTGAAGGGTAAATTCCAGGGATCATATAGATGATGTTCGCCCGGCTTTGTCCTTTGAACTTTGAACCTTGAACTTTGAACCGCTTTCAGACCGCTTCCATCGTCGACGGCGGCTTGGTCGCGATGTTGTAGGTCACGCTGACCACGCCCGGAACCTTCCGCGTGATGTCGTTCGCCAGCTTCTCGAGAACCGCGAACGGAAGTCGGGTCGGCTTGGCCTTTCGCGCGTCCAGACTGTCCCAGCACCGGATCTCGATCTGCTGTCCGAACTCCCTTTTATTGTCCCGCATGCCGGTCACGCGGTCCTCGTGGAGGATGGCCATGTACTGAAAGGCCTTTGTCCGGCAGAGCGCCTTCTCGACGATGACCGTGGCCTGACGAACGGTTTCGATGCGTTCGCGCGTGGCCTCTCCGATCACCCGCGCCGCGAGCGCGGGTCCCGGGAACGGGATGCGCTTGAACGATTCCACGGGAAGGCCCAGCGCCTTCCCCACTTTCCGGACCCCGTCCTTGCGCAATTGAATCAGGGGCTCCAGGATGCCGTACCCGAAGGCCTCCCGGGGATCGATGCCGAGCTGTTCGAACACGTTGTGCTGGCGCTTGATGCCCGCCACGGTCTCGTCCACGTCGGTCAGGATGGTGCCCTGCAGGAGGAACCGCGCGCCGCTCTCCCGGACGATGCGGCCGAACACGTGCCTGTAGAATGTCTGCGTGATGGCCTCGCGTTTCTCCTCCGGATCGGTGACGCCCTTCAGGGCCTCGAAAAACTCGTCCCTCGCGTCCACGACCTCGACCTTCACGCCCAGCTTCGCGAACATCGAACGGACGCGGCCCGCCTCGCCCTCGCGCATGAGGCCGTTCTCGACGAACACCGTGCGGAGCCTCTTTCCCAGGGCCCGGTGGCCCAGCAGGGTGACCACGGAGGAGTCCACGCCTCCGGACAGGGCGTTGATGGCCATGCCTCCGCCCACGGCTTCCGCGATCCGGGCCACCTCCGTTTTGATGAACGCCCGCGTGTCGAGCTTATCGGCCTTGAGTTCCTTTATCATCGTAACCCTCCTGCTGAGTTGTCGACCGCTCCTTTTCAAATCTTAAAATCAATGCATATGATGGAATTCAGGCTTCAGCCTTTCATCACGAACAGAATGAAACCCTGAAGGGTGAATTCCGGGTTCCGAATTCGAAACGGGTTATCAACTCGGAACCCGGAACTCGAAACCCGGAACAGATATCATCTATAGATCCCTGAATTTCCCCGTAATCTCCGCGATCCGCTCGAACTTCGACTGCACCTGATCCAGGGCGCCGCCCATCCGGTAGGTGTCCTTGTCCAGCCGGCCCGAGGGATCCAGCTCCGAAAGCACGTTCGGCTTGTTCAGGTCCGGTTTCGGCTTGCGGTAAGGCCAGAGCCTGAACGAGCCTCCGGTGATTTCGTCGATCACGAGCACTTCTCCCCCGATCAGGCCGTATTCCAGCTTCATGTCCACGAGCTGGAGACCGAACGCGGCGAAAGCCTTCTCCAGTTCGAGCAGGACCTGCGTGTTCCGCTCGCGCATCTCCGCGTACCACTCCCCGCCCTGCTTGTTCCGGATGATGAATTCGACGTACGCTTCGTCGAGCATGGGGTCGTGCAGGGGGTCGTCCTTGTAGTGGAACTGGGTGACAGGCGGGTCGAACCGGTCTCCCTCGGCCGCCTTGCCCCATTTCAGGATGGAGCCCGCGGCCACGCGGCGCGACACCACCTCGAGATTGATCTTGAAGTCGAGCCTGCGGACCAGCGCGACTTTCTCCTCCGGGCTGGACAGGTAGTGGGTCTTGACGCCTTTCCGGTTCAGATACTCGTAGATATCGCGGTTGGTCCGCCAGTCGACAGACGCCTTTCCGCTGATAACATCATGTTTGACACCGTCGCCGGCCGTAATGTCGTCCTTGAAAACCATGAACACGGTTTTGGAATCCGACGGATTCTCGTATACGATCTTGGTCTTGCCTTCAGCCAGCCTGTTCATGGATGTGAAATCGAGCGCCATTCGGCCTCCGAAAAGGGTCAGGGGGTCAGTGTGTGCTCCAGAAGGATCTTCAAGCCGATTCCGATCAGGATGAGGCCGCCGAGTATCTCCGCGGCCTTCTCGAATACGGTTCCGACCCGGTCGCCGATCATCACGCCCAGGCAGGAGACGCAGAACGTGACCGCTCCGATGACGAGGGCCGGAACGAATATGCCGCCGTCGAGCAGGGCGAAACTCAGGCCCACGGCCAGCGCGTCCATGCTCGTGGCCACCGCGAGCGTGAGCAGAACCCGGTGCTTGCGCGGGTCGAAACGCTTCGATCCGATCGTGAAGGATTCGTGTATCATTTTCAGGCCGATCAGGGCCAGGAGACCGAAGGCGACCCAGTGGTCCACGGAAGCGATGAGCCCCCTGAACCGCGTGCCCGCCAGCCATCCGAGGACGGGCATCAGCGCCTGAAAACCGCCGAAGTACAGCCCGACTCTCACCGGGAGACGCCAGTGTCGCGGCCGGCCGCAAATGCCGCACGACACGGACACCGCGAACGCGTCCATGGCGAGACCGAACGAGATGAGCAGAAGGGTCAGGAAGTCCATCGGGCTCCGGCGGTATGGGAACGTTCCGAACCGGGCCGGAGGTCCCGGACCGGAGTCAGAAATTTAGAACATTTGTTCTATACAAGCAAGTGGAATCTCGGGGTATGGGAGGGTCGCGGGGCGCGCCCGAACCGAAAAAAGGCTTGATTTTCTTAAGGTTTCATGTT
The DNA here is from genome assembly GCA_030372965.1 of bacterium. GTDB lineage: Bacteria > Zhuqueibacterota > QNDG01 > QNDG01 > DTFT01 > JAFGAX01. The sequence continues at coordinate 13,396 of JAUCQC010000286.1, read as the reverse complement.
ATTATCAATAAGTATATATAAGGAACGGACATGAAAACCCAGACCCGATCGTATCCTCGCAATTTGACGGCCGCCGTATTACCTGCGGTTCTTCTGTCGTCTGCCGCGGCCGTTCTCGGACAGACCGTCGCCTCAGGCACCGTGTCCGTCACTTTCTCGCCATCCTCAGGATCGAACCAGATGGCCGTCTGGCTGCAGGACGCGGAGGGAGAATACCTGCGTACGCTCTGGCTGACCGATTTCATCGGCCGCCGGGGCGGCGGAAACCGGACCGCGGACACGACCCTCGACACGGGATCCGGCAACCGGCCCGACGCGCTCCCGGTCTGGGCGCACAGAAGGAACACGGTTGATTCCGCGTACGGCGTCCCGAGCCTCTACCCGCCGCCGCATTCGAAGCCGTCGTACCCGGCGGACATCGACGCAGTGTCGGAGGCCACGCCGGACGCCGGAACGGTCACGGTCACCCGCCGGGTCGGGCCGCTTCCCGCGAACGAATACGGGATCATCGCGGAGGTCAACCGTTCGTTCCAGCTCAACGCCTGGCACAGCTATTCCTTCTACCGGGGCCAGCCTTCCGTGCTGTTCGGAGCCCGGGTCCGCTTCGCGGACCGGGCGGACAGCGCCGGCATCCCGGAGTACGGCGGCTACGGATCCCCGGACGGTTCGGACGGCTGGCTGCGGCCGCCGGATTCGACCATCACCACGGCCGCGGACAGGCTGTCCCTGATGCCGGACGGATTCCGGTTTAAAGTTGTATTTGTTCCGGACGCGTCCGGGGCGGACCGGAAAGCGGAAGGCCGCGGCGGACCCGCGGGTTTCGCACTGCACCCGAACCATCCCAATCCCTTCAATTCGGCCACAACCATCCCGTACGAGCTCCCCTCGCCCGGCACGGCGACTTTGGATGTGACCGATGTTCTCGGCCGGAGGGTCAGGCGGCTGCTGGACGGAGAACGGCCCGCCGGCTCCGGGTCTGCGATATGGGACGGAAGGGACGACACCGGTATGGAACTGGAAAGCGGAGTGTATCTGTTCGTGCTGAACACAAAGTCGGGCGGCCGGACTGTGAAGGCCCTCTTTCTGAAATGAACCGGCCGAACCGGGTCCACATCGAGGGGATGGATCCGCTCGAACAGCCGGAGGAGTTGGCATGAAACCCTGCAGAGAATGCAAGACGGATGTGTCCGAACAAGCCCTTTCCTGTCCCAAGTGCGGCGCGCCGTATCCGGCCAAACCCAAATGGGACGGGTGGGGATTCGAGTACAAGTCGCAGGCGACGATGTTCGGCCTGCCGCTTCTCCACATCTCGTTCAAATACAGGCCCAACCGCATGCCCGTGCCCGCGAAGGGCATCATCGCCATCGGCCAGTTCGCCTGCGGTATCGTGACCGTGGCCCAGTTGGGAATCGGGGTGGTCACTGTCGCCCAGTTCGCGGTCGGAGGGTGGGTGCTTGGTCAGTTCGCGCTCGGGTGGTCCATTATCGCCCAGATCGGCGCATTCGTGCATTCCGGCCGTGGCCAGATCGTCGCGTCACTGGCACGGTTGGCTGGACAATAAAAAGGGTTCTAACCCATGTCATCCCCGCGGAAGTGTTTCTTCATCCGCGCCAGCGGACGGGGATCCAGGGGTGGACGGGGAGAGGGTGATTGTACCGGGGCTCCGCCCTCCGCGTCAAAAAACCGGTCCAGAACCATCCCGTATGCATTACCGATAGAACCTCAAGATAACAGCCGCTTCCCGGCATCCCTCCATGACAACCTTTTACTTGCCCCTTCGGGATTAAATGGATATTTTAATGCCGACGGCCTGAAACGTCCGGTCCGCTCAAATCCAAAATCCCGGAGCCTCCCATGAAACCGACCCGGTTTTCCTCGATGGCAGCCGTTTCCCTCCTGATCCCGCTTTTCATCCCGACCGTCCCGGTCCAAAGCCAGGACAAGCCCTACAGGCAGTGGTGGAACGAGGGCCGCTGGGCCCGGCCGAAGAAGAATCCGGACGCGGAAAAACTGCCCCGCATCTCGGTGTCCGGGAACCGTTTCGTGAACGACAAGGGCGACACCATGCTGTTCCGCGGTCTGGCGATTTCGGATCCGGACAAGCTCGCGAACCAGGGGCATTGGAACAAGTCCCATTTCGAGAAAGTGCGGGACATGGGCGCCATGCTGGTCCGGATTCCGGTGCATCCCGTGGCCTGGCGGGACAGGACGCCGGAGAAATACCTGGAACTGCTGGACCAGGCCGCGGCCTGGTGCACGGAACTGGGCATGTACATGGTCATCGACTGGCACTCCATCGGAAACCTTCAAGCCGAGATCTTCCAGAACCCCATGTACGAGACCACGAGAAAGGAAACCTTCGATTTCTGGCGTATCATCGCCGGGCATTTCCGCGGCCACAACACAGTCGCGTTCTACGAGCTGTTCAACGAGCCCACCCACTTCAGGGGCATGCTCGGGAGCATGACGTGGACCGAGTGGCGGAGAATCAACGAGGACCTGATCCGGCTCATCCGTTCGCTGGACAAGGAAACCATCCCCCTCGTCGCGGGCTTCGACTGGGCCTATGATCTGAACCATCTGCGCTACGAGCCCGTGGAGTCGCATGGCATCGGCTATGTCACGCACCCGTACGCGAACAAGCGGTCCCAGCCATGGGAGCCGAAATGGGAGGAAAATTTCGGTTTCGCGGCGGACCATTGGCCCGTGGTCGCGACCGAGTTCGGGTTCCGGGCGGACAAGGACAATCCGGCCGGAGCCGAGGATTACGGGAACCGCATCGTCCGGTACCTGGAGGGACGGGGAATCAGCTGGATATGCTGGGTGTACGACCCGGAGTGGCATCCGGCCATGCTGGAATCGTGGGACGGGTATCCGCTGACCGGATCGGGAGCGTTCTTCAAAAAGGCGATGCGCGGGGAGCGGTAAAACGGAAAATGCCCGGGAAACGATCATCCGGAGAAAAAGGCGGCCTTGCTTCATGAAGACCGCCTTTTTCATGTGACACAAGAAAGACTTCCCGCAGGTTTTTTTGCCCGCGGGAGGTTTCGCGGAAACCGGAGGTCCCGAAGCCGTTAAAGAAACCGCCCCGGGGACCAGACCCGGGGCGGCATATCGTTCTGACGCGAAATAAAGACGCCTGGCCTCTATACAAATTACTTCGCGATCATCAGCTTCTTCACGTCCACGCGGTCTCCGGCCGTCAGGCGGTAGAAGTACACGCCTGATCCCAGGCCCGACGCGTCCACGGCCACATGGTGCCGGCCGGCCGCGTACGTTCCGGACGTCAGCTCCCGGACAACCTGCCCGATCCCGTTGACGAGCTCGAGCCGCACGTCCGACGCCGCGGGCAGGTTGAACTCGATCGTCGTCGACGGATTGAACGGATTGGGATAGTTCTGGGACAGCCCGAAACCGGACGGCGCGGACGCGGGCTTGCGGTCATTCACCCCGGTCTGGCCGATCGCCACCAGGCGCGCGACCTCGGCGAGGAACACCTTCTCCGATTCCAGGGTGAAGGTGTAGTAGTGGAAGGGCGCGGCGCCGCTGTTGTCGCGGCCGTTGCCGATGACCGTGCGCGGGCCCGCGGGCACGTCGCCCGCCCCGTCGTAGAACTCGAAGTCCGGCTCGAAACGCACGAACAGCGGCGTGCCGCCCGTTTCCATCTGGGCCAGAACGATTCCGTTGCCCGCGTCCGTGGCGCCCACCGCGTCATACGCTCCCTGGATCCACGGCACCGGCGCGGAGACGTCCAGCCCCGCGAACACCGGGTCCGCCGGCTCGTTGATCACGGCGTTCACGAGCGAGCTCTCGGTCGAGTTGCTCACCATGCTGGTCGTGTTGAACCAGTTGAGACGGCTGCTCCGGCAGTTCCACAGCTCCAGATTGATGATGGGCTTGGGAATGTCGTTCCACGCGTACTTGTTGGCGTCCATGTAGATGGTGCTCGGCGTGGAACGGCCCATGATGATCAGGTCCGCGTTGTACAGGGTGTCGAGCGTTTCCTGGCTGGCCGTGGAAATGGACGCGTTGTAGAACGTCGTGACGGTGTACCCCTCCTCCTCCAGAAGGTAAATGTACGGCATGTCGGGGTATTCGCCCGTGGCCGGGTCGATCTTGACGCCGTCCTGAAGAGACACAAACACGATGTTCCCGCCCGCGAACGCCGCGGACGACAGCGCGATCGCCGCCAGGGCGATCCATGCAACCTTTCGCAAAGACATGTTCTCCTCCTCTTTCCTGTTGCGGTTAAGGGTCATTCCTCTGATCATTCGATCCGGCGGGCGCACGTCCGACCGGCCTGTTTCACCGGAAGGATCTTGATCGTCACGGACGGGGCTCCCGCCTCCGTTCGGCGCATGCGGCTTCCGCCGGCCAGGTCCGGGCCGCCGGACGAAACCGCGCGCGGACCTGCCGCAGCCCGCTCCATTTCAGCGGTCCGGTCCGGCCCCGGTGTCCTTTTTGCCGAGAATGACGACCCGGGCCCTGTCCAGGCCCGGCGATTCGGCGGTCACCGTGATCCGGCCCGCCTCGCCCGGCTTCGTCCGCACGACAGCCAGCGCCAGGCCGCCGAACGCCTTCCTCTCAAGCAGGGGGAAAGCGGTGAGATCCGTGGGATCGCCGTTGTCGGTCGCCACAATTTCCCCGGGTCCCGAGACGCTGAACCGGACGCCGTTGTCCGCGGTCGGCACGGTGCGGCCCTTCGCGTCCGTCACGCGGACCGTGACGAACGAAAGATCCAGGCCGTCGGCCCGGATTTCGGCCCGGTCCGCGGACGCCTTCAGACGGACGGCCGGCCCGGTCGTGGAAACGGCGTCCTCCGCCCATTTCTTTCCTTTCCTGTACGCGACGGCCTTCAGTTCCCCCGGACGGTACACGGCGTCGTCCCACCGCAGGCGGACCTCGTACGGGCCCTTCTTCTTCCGGCCGAGCGACTTGCCGTTGAGAAACAGTTCAGCCTCGTCGCCGGACGTGAACACGTGCACGGGCGTGACGAGGCCCTCGCGTCCCGGCCAGTTCCAGTGGGGGAGGATGGCCGCCATGGCCAGGTCCGGCCGCCACCGCGACTGATACAGATAGAACCGGTTTTTCGGGAAACCGGCCAGGTCGATGACGCCGCAGTACGAGCTTCTGGAATCGTAATAGGGCGTGGGTTCGCCGAGATGGTCCCACCCGGTCCACACGAATTCGCCTGCCACGAACGGATGGCGGTCCAGGGAGGCGAACACCTTGTCCGGCGAGGCGCCGAAATCCACGGCATTGAGCCCGTAGTCGCTGACGTGCCGGGCGCGCGTGTCCCCGCCCCTGCCGTCGCGCACGATGTCGCTGATCCCGTCCGTCACGGGAAAGAGATACACGCCGCGCGAGCCGAACGCGGACGCGGTCTCCGAGCTGAGCACGGCCTTGTCCGGAAATTTCGAATGGAAAGCGGCATATTGCGGGGAACAACGGATGCGGTCCGTGCCCTCGAACTCCGGCGACTGGCGTATGCCCTCGCCCTGGTAGTTCAGGCTGATCACGTCCAGTTCAGCGGGCAGGGGCATGTCCGGCTTGGCCCAGTTCATCGCGCAGGTCACCGGCCGTGTCGGATCCTCCTCCTTCACGATCGCCGCGAGCCGCCTCGCGACCGCGGCGCCCGACTCGCCCGTGTACTGCTCGCCCACCTCGTTGCCCGCGCTCCAGACGACCACGGAGGGGTGGTTGCGGTCCCTGCGGACCATGGCGCGAAGGTCTGGCTCGTGCCAGTCGGGAAATATCAGGTGGAAATCAAGCGGCGTTTTCTTCCGCTCCCAGCAGTCGAAGGCCTCGTCCATGACGAGAAACCCCATCCGGTCCGTCAGGTCGAGCAGTTCGGGAGCCGGCGGGTTGTGGGCCATGCGCACGGCGTTGCATCCCATTTCCCGCAGAATCTCCAGCTTGCGCTCCGCGGCGCGGACATTGAACGCCGCGCCCAGGGCCCCGAGGTCGTGGTGCTCGTTCACGCCGCGGATGGGAATCCGTTCGCCGTTGACGATGAGCCCCGAGTCCGGGTCGAAGCGGACGGAGCGGACGCCGAAAACCGTCTCGACTTCGTCCACGGGTTTTCCGCCGCGGCGGATGACGGTCACGGCCGCGTACCGGTCCGGGCGCTGGGACGGCGGCGGCCCCCACAGACGGGGATTTTTCAGAAGGACGGTTCCTTCCGCGCGGACGCTCGAGCCCGCGGGGGCCGTCGTCCTCAGCGGTTGCAGCACGGCCGCGGGAGAGCCGGTTCTGCGGCCGGCCTCGGTTATCGCGTACAGGGAAGTGAGGACCTCGACTTCCGCGTCCTTTTTCGAATCATTGTCCACGGACACGGCCACTCGGACGACCGCGGATCCGGCCGAGACCTCCGGAGTCGTGACGACGACGCCCCAGTGTCCGACGTGCACCGGGTCCGTTTTCACCAGACGGACGTTCCGGTACAGTCCTCCGCCCGGGTACCACCGGGAGGAAGCGGGAGGATTGTCCAGCCGTATCGCGATCTGGTTCACGCCGCCGGGAATGACGAAAGGCGTGAGATCGAGCCTCCAGGACGAATACCCGTAGGGCCAGCCGCCCGCCAGGAAACCGTTCACCCAGACCATGGCGTAGGACATGGCTCCGTCCACATCAAGAAAAACGGAACGGCCCGCGTCTGACGCGGTTATGTCCAGCTTCCTGCGGTACCACGCAACGCCGGGACTCGGCAGGCGTCCCATGCCGCCTCCGGCCTCAGGGTCATGGCCGGGCCTGAACGGTCCCCTGACCGCCCAGTCGTGCGGCAGGTCCACGGCCTGCCACGACGCGTCGTCGAAATCCGGCTGAACGAACGGAAAATCCGCGCCCGGTTCACCCTCGGGCCGGAAATGCCTGCGGCCCGGATCCGCGATGAACCCGTTGCCGGACGGCAGAATCCAGTCTTTCAGCACGAGCCGGTCCGCCCGGACCCCGACCGCCTCGGTCGGCACGGCGTCCGCCGGGCCGCCGTCCCCGTGGCCGCTGAAATCCGGCCGAACGTCGTATATGAGGCTGTCCGCGTCAGCCGCTGAAGCGTATTTAAAAAACCGCCAGCCGCGGTTGAGGTCGAGGGTCTCGCGGGTTCCGCTCCCGGGCTCCTGTTCCTGAGCCCCGGCCGGGGCTGAGGCGCAGTACAGGAAGGCCAGGATGGATAGAATCGCGGCGATTGAATATGGCTGGCGGCTAAACCGGTTTAGTTTCATTTTAAACACTCGACCGAACCATGAACCTGCCGAAAAAATTATCGTATGAGAGTCAACGGCTGTGATCGACCCGGCCGCCGTATTCCGCCTCCGGCTCCGGAACCCGGCGGGAATCGACCGCTTTATCCCGGCGCCAGAACCCAGCCCCGGAAGATCACTCGCCTGCCCGCAATATGCCAGAATCCGGTGAAAATTTCAACAGAAAAAAGCATGATCCCGATCGTCCTCCGGGAACCGGCCGGGCCCTATTCGATCAGCAGCATCTTCCGGCTCGCGACGGAACCGCCGGATCGGAGACGGCACACGTATATCCCGCTCGCGAGCCCGCTGGCGTCGAAATCCGCCGTATGCTCGCCCGCCCGACGGACGCCGTCGAACAGGGACGCGACTTCCCGGCCGAGGAGGTCATGAACCGTCAGGCGGACCCGGCCCGTTTCAGGAACGCCGTACCGGATCGTCGTTCGCGGATTGAAGGGATTCGGGTAATTGGGATGCAGAGCGCACCCTTCCGGCCGGCCGCCTCCGGACGGGGCGTCCCCCTCGACACCGGTCGGCTTGCTCCAGTCCACCCGGAACCAGTCGATATCCACGGCGCCTCCGGTCTCCGCGGTCGCGTAGTTGAAGAGGCAGAACTTGTTCCCCGTGAAAACGGACAGGTTGAACTGCATGCCGAGCGTGTTGCCCAGACGGACGAATTTCCCGGGCCACGGGCTGTACGAGAACAATGCCGCGCCGCTCCCGTAATACGCGGCCGCGCGCAGGAGCACCGTGTCCGCGGCCACGTCCGCGGAATCCACCAGCCGGCCGTTGTTCACCATGATCAGGCGCCGCACGCCGCCGGTCCGCCGCACGGCGATGAAGCCGTACGGATCCTGAAAGACCGCGAGCCCGGAAACGTCCCCGTCTTTCATCGCCGAGACGTCCAGCTTGACCGTGGCCGTGGTCGGAAGGGTTCTGGAGTAATAAGCGAAGATTCTCTGCGTGAGCGTGTTCCGCGCCTCCCGCAGACCGGTCACGACCCCCGCTGTTTTCAGCCGCAGAAAACCGGGCCTTTCCGTCAGGGACCACTTCGCCGGGTCCGGATTGTGGTTCCATCCCCACTGCATGCCCAGATCCGGCCCGTCAAATTCGTCCGACGTGGGCAAGACGCGAATCGGATGTTCCCTGCCGACGTCGGGTTTCCTGTACGTGCCGACGCCTTTTCCGTCCACGCCCACCATGGGCCACCCGTCCGTCCAGGTGACGGGCTGGAGTGTCGGAAAACGTCCGAAGGCGCCTCCGTCCTGGAAGATGACCGACCACCATTCCCCGGTCTGGGTCTGCACGAGCGCGCCCTGGTGAATGCCGGTGCCGAGAGTTCCGTTGTCCCGGATGACAATTTTCTGCTCATAGGGTCCGTAGATATTTTCGGACCGCAGGGCCACCTGGAAACCGTCCCCTCCCCCGTAGGTTCCATAGAGGTAGTAAAAGCCGTCGATCTTGTACACGTGCATGCCTTCGAGACCGGGCCGTATGTCCCCGGTGAAAACCAGCCGGTCGCTTCCCTTCGGCGAAAAATCCGCGTTCAGTTCCGTGACGCTGATGCTGCCGTACCCGTGGGCCACGTAAATTCGGCCGTCGTCGTCGAAAAACAGGCCCGGGTCATAGAACCCCCGAGGCAGTTTCCGTATGGACCAGGGCCCCTCGGCCGCGTCGGCCGTGCAGAGGAATCCGCCCTCATCCAGGGTGATGAAGAGCAGATAAAATTGTCCGTCGTGATATTTGAGGCTCGTGGCCCACTGGCCGTGACTGTACCGGTTGCAGCCGTCGAGGTTGTAGCAGGGGCTGAAATCGAACCGCTGAACCGCGTTGGCGCAGTATTCCCAGTTGACCAGGTCCATGGATTTGAGAATCGTGACGCCGGGAAAAATGAACATGGTCGTCGAGACCATGTAATAGACCGAATCCACGCGGATGACGTCCGGATCCGGAAAATCGGAATAGATCACGGGATTGGTGTAGGTGCCGTCCCCGTTGTCGCTCTGCAGTTTCTGTCCCGCCAGCGGCAGGACCGTCAGACAGGCCAGCAGGACGACCGACTGCGTCAGGAGGCGCGTTCTCATGGAATTCCGTTTTCCCGGGCCGGAACGGTCCGCGTGAGCCGGCTCATTTCACGAGCACGAGTTTCTTCATGTCCGAAAAACCGTCGGCCTTCAGCCTGTAGAAATAGATGCCGCTCGACGCCGACGACGCGTCCCAGACCGCCTCGTGTTCGCCCGCGGGCCTGCTGTCGTCGACCAGGGTCGCGGCTTCGCGGCCCGCCAGGTCGTAGACTTTCAGCGAGACGTCCGACCGGGAGGGGAGCCGGAAGGGGATGGTCGTGGCCGCGTTGAAGGGATTTGGAAAATTCTGCGACAGGCCGAACCGCTCCGGCCGCGGCGACTCCGCGGATCCGCCGCCGCGCACCGCGCTGGCCGGCTTCGGCGTGAACGCGAATTCCAGCATCTGGAACAGCTTGGCGGTGCCCGCGCCGGTGAATCTCAGGTACACGTCGTGCCTGCCCGAAACCGGGGACACGGCCGCGGAAAAGGGCTGGAAGGTCTTCCACGATCCGGTTCCGCCGACCGCGCATTCCGCGATTTTTTCGCCCGTGTCGATCGAATCGAGCCAGACCTCGACCGTGCCGCCCGATCCCGCGCTGGAGGCGGTCACGCGGATCGAGTCCGGGGCCATGGGATAATCCGCGTTCCCGAATTCGACGCCCGCGTACAGGGCCCAGTCGCCGGAGTGGATGTTGTCGAGCACGTAGCCCCGGGTCGCGGTGGCGTACGCCCTCGAAACGCCGCTCCAGTCGGCCGGGCACTCGGCCAGGATCGGCGTGTACGCGTCGCGGTAGATGTAGAGGTCGAAATCAGCGGCCGCGGAGCCGATCACGTACGGTCCCTGGTAATTGCCCGTGAACGCGTTGTAGTCGGGCTGCTGCACGTCCATGGACGCCACGTTGACCGGCTCCCCGACCCGCGTCCACCCGCGGCCGTCCGCGCTGAAATAGCCGGTCAGCGTGTGGTTGACGCGCACGATCTTCAGCCACACGACGCGGCCCGCCGTGTTGTCCGCCTCGTGGCGCGTGTTGCCGAACGCGAAGCAGATGACGGGCGCGCCCCCGCCGTCCACGGCGCTGAACAGCCGGGCGGACACCGTCTGCTTGCCGGTCAGGATGCGGAGCCCCGCCTCCTGGTCCGGATTCCCGGGCTCGAAATCCACCTTGGTGATCAGGGAATAATTGTGCTCCGCGTCGTTCTGGAGGATCATGCCGTGCTGGTTCTGCTGGGTCAGCCGGATCCAGCCCGGCCGGGCGGTCAGCGACCAGGGGCTGGTCGGCGAATAGCCCACGATGCGCCAGCCGGGGTACAGCGTCCCCGAATCGAAGCAGTCGGACCGCGGCACGGTCCAGGGAATGCCGCCGCTGGCCAGGGCCGGCGCGGCCGAAGGCTCGTTGACCGGAAAGTCCGCGACCGGCTTTCCGTCCGCGTCGTGCCGGACCCGGCTGAGCAGGCCCTGGCGGCCCAGTCCGTGCCACTCGCTCGGGCCGTACGACTGCGACACGATCCACCAGGTGCTGTCCGCCGCCATGACCGCGGGCGAGCAGTGGTTGGGGGCCGCGAAAAGCGCGCTGCCCTTTTTCGGGTCGTTCTCGTTGAACAGGTTCCCGAGGAACTCCCACTCGGACTGGTCGTCCGTGAGAACGCGGCTGCGCATGACGCGCTGGGTGGCGTAGATGTGGATGGCGAAGGAGTAGTAGTACCACCCGCCGGCCTTCCACATCACCGGACCCTCGGCCCAGCTGTAGGGGTAGGTCGGGGCCGGGTTGATCCAGCACAGGTTCAGGATCGCGCCCGCAGGCTGGCCGTCGTCCCCGAGCTGGACGATCCAGTTGTTCGACTGGCCGTTCTTGACCAGCAGGTACCAGGAACCGTCGTCGTCGATGAATATGGAATTGTCCATGCCGAGCCCGGGCACCGAAGCCGGGCAGGCCACTTCGCGGGGCGCGGTCCAGGGCCCGGCCGGGCTGTCGGCCGTGACGAAGTACATGCGGGCCGACCGGCCGAAGAAGTGCCAGTACTTGCCGCCGTGGAACACCAAATGCCCTCCCCAGATGCCGTCCGAAGCCCCGGTTCCGAACAGGGGCCAGGCGTTGCTCACGGGCTGCGAAACGGCCTCCCAGCGGACCAGGTCCTTCGAGTGCCAGATGACCGGAGTGGTCGCGAACGAGGACCCCGTGGTGTACCAGTCGTCCCCGAAGCGGGACAGGGTCGGATCGGGATGGTCGCCCGGGAAAATCGGATTCATGTAGGTCGAGAAGGACGGGGAGCCGGCGGCCGCGGAAGCGGCGAGCCAGCCGAAGACGATGACGCGGAGAAATGGATTCATTTCTGCACCTCGTTGAGTTGATCGGAGGGCGCGGGGGGCCCGGAGGATTCGCGGCGGCTGAGACGCGCCGTCAGACGCGGACGGACGACGCGCGCCGCTTTCTTTTCAACACGACCGGCCCGAGGACCGGGGAAAAAGAGGCGGCCGCCTTGATCCGGAAGGCGGCCGCTTGATTCAGGCCCGGGAAGGGATTCTCGGGCCCGTATTCCGCCCTTTCGGCGGGGTCATGCCCCTGGGAAATCGGGAGCCGCCGGACCGGATCCTGCCGGAAGGGCCTCCCTGTCGAAAGGGCCCCGGCTCGGCGCCGGGAACCGATGATAACATACGAAAAAACGCGGGCGAATAAAAGCCAGAAATCACATTTTTCTCACCGGATCGCGCAACGCGCGGCGCGCCCTCCGCGGAGCGCCTTCAAGGCGCTACCACGTGCGACGCGCCTCCAAGGTGCGTCGCACGCGATCACTTCGGCTGGTGCAGTTTCCGGAATTCGCGCAGGCCCATGCCCTTTTCCTTGCGGAAATAGCGCGAGATGTGCTCCACGTCGGTGAAATTGAAGAGCGAGGTGATTTGGGAGATGGGAAGGTCGGTTTCCATCAGCAGGCGGCTGATCCATTCGACGCGCACCTGCCGGATTTCGTCGTACACGGACTTGTGCACGGTTTTCTTGAAGCGCTGTTCGAGCGTCCGCCGGCTGACCCGGGTCTGCCGGACCACGTCCATCACCAGCATCTTGTTCTTCGCGTTGGCCCGGATGTATCGCATGGCCGCCGCCACCTCCGGGTCGCTCACGGCCAGGATGTCCGTGGACTGCCGCTGGACCACGTGCGTCGGGGTGACGAGAATCTGCTGGCCGCGCATCTTCCTTCCCCGGAACAGCTCCCCCAGGAGCCGGGCGGCCTCGTACCCCGCGGATTCGACGTTCAGGGCGATGCTCGAAATGGGCGGATCGCCGATTTCGCAGATCATGGGGTCGTTGTCCACGCCCAGCACGGCCACGTCCTCGGGCACCCGGAACCCGGTGCGCTTGCAGACCTCCAGCACGTGCTGGGCCTGGTCGTCGTTGCAGGTCATCAGGCCGACCGGCTTGGGAACGGTCTTCAGCCACTCGCCGATGCGTTTCTGCTCCTCCTCCCAGTCCTTCACTTTCCGGCCCTTCGGACCGGCGTATTCGTGGGTCTGGAACCCGGCTTCGGAATTGAACGCGGCGAAGTGTTTCTTCCGCTCGTCCGACCACTCGTAGCCGTCCATGCCGCAGTACGCGAACCGCGTGAACCCCTTCTGCACCAGGTGGCCGCTGGCCATTTTCGCGATGGCGCGGGAATCGGTGCGGATGACCGGAAGATTTTTCGGGTAGTCCGAGCTGTGGATGGCGAGCACGGTCGGGATGTTCAGCTTCAGCAGTTCCTTGTTGATCATGGAATCGCGCATGATGATGCCGTCCGGCCTCCACCGCGTCAGGTGGGGAATGGACGACTTGAGGCCGATCGGCTCCTTGTAGAAGGACCACGGCCCGTGCAGGCGGGCGTACCGCGCGATGCCCATGATGAGCTGGCGGCCGAATTCGCGGGAGGTCTCGACGAGCAGGACGACGCGTCTCATGGAATAAATATAATGAATTGCCGGATCAAAAACAGGGGATTTTGCCGTTTCCGGCGGGTTCGGCCCGAAAACCGCGGACCGCCGGGCGCTTCGGCTAAAAGTGCCGGGCACCTCTCAGGCTGTCTCTTATACACATCTCCGAGCCCACGAGACAGCGCTGTGTATCT
>JAUCQC010000285.1 GCA_030372965.1 bacterium | reverse complement strand
CGCTGTCTCGTGGGCTCGGAGATGTGTATAAGAGACAGGCGCCGTCCCGGCCGGGCCGGGCTCGGCGGGGGCCCGGGCGGTGACCGGCTGCGGCTACCCGTTCAGGGGAACGGACATCGCGATACTGGACGACCGCGGCGAGAGCCTGCCGGAGCGCGAGGTGGGCGAGATCGCCGTCCGGTCCGGCACGCTGTTCTCCGGGTACTACCTTGCGCCCGAAGCGGCGGAGGGCGCGTTTCACGACGGATGGTTCCGCACCGGCGACGTGGGCTATGTCGCCGGCGGCCAGCTTTTCGTGTGCGACCGCAAGAAAGACCTGATCATCTCGGGCGGAAGGAATCTTCACCCGCGCGCGATCGAAAGCATCGCGGAAGCCGTATTCGGGGAATCGGCCGGGCGATGCGCCGCGTTCGGGGTGGCGGACCCGGTCCTGGGCACGGAGGTCCCGGTCCTTGTGATCGAGAAGCGGCGCGATATGGACGGCGCTGCGGAGGAGCGGATGCTGCTCCGGGTGCGGCAGTCCGTTTTCCGGGATCTGGAGCTTGTGCTGGCCGACGTGCGGATCGTTCCCCGGGGATGGCTGGTAAAGACGACAAGCGGCAAGCTCGCCCGCGCGGCAAGCCGGGAAAAATATATCGCCCAGGGATATGACCATGCGTCCGGGGGGTTCCCGTTTTCACCGGACGATCTGGCGCCGGAGCGGCTGCCGCAGACAGCGGCCCGCCTCTTCGAGATGGTTATCGGGATCGGCGGGGTGGGGCCGGATGACGACTTTATCAGGCTTGGCGGCGATTCTCTCTCCGCCTTCCGCCTGTTTGCCGAAGTCGAGAAGCTCTTCGGTATGAGGATCTCGACCCTGGAATTTTTCCGGCGGCCCACGGCGCGGTGCCTGGCGGATATCCTGCGCCGCGGCGCGGATGGAGGCCCCTCCGGGGAGGCCGTGACGCAGCAGCAATTGGCGGGTGAAGGGCCGCAGCCGGGTCCGGGTATCGGCCGTGAGGCGCCCCTCACGGATCCCGACGACGATATAAGGGAATCGAGCCTTGCGGGCATGAAGCCGCCCGGCCTTGCCTACCGTCTCCGTCTCCGGTTCATGACCCGGCTGCTGGGACATGAATGGGCGCAGCGGATGTTCAGGCCCGCACATTCGTTATTGATCCGCCGTTTCTACGCGCTGGTGGACGGCCCCGCGCAGAGCGAGCGGGAGGCGGTTCGATGCGGCTTGATCTGCGATTCGCCGGGCCGATTCCAGGACGATCTGCTGAACCAGATCGTTTCGCACGGGCCGGGATGCTGGTCGCTGAATACGGACATGGCCTCGCTCGAGCGCGCCCACCGGGAAGGACGGGGCGTTATCCTTGCGGGAAGGCATGCGGGCCTCGCGCTGCTGATACGGGAATTCACACTTGACCGGCTGAAGCCCAACGGGTATTTTTTTATCAAGATGGTCCCGGGCATGATATTCGGAGAAAGCGCGGTGCCGCCGGGACCGGAGAGGAAGCGCCTGAGATTGTCGTTTTTCATGGACCAGCTGATGGAGGCGAAGCGGGTATTGTCCGGCGGCGGTGTCGTTTTCGTTCTGCCGGACGGCGGGGCCGGTTTGAGCCGCGGCGTTTCTCTCCCGTTCCACGGACGGATGCGCAATTTCAAGACCGGGTTCGCCGAGCTGGCCGTCGAAACCGGCGCGCCGGTCGTTCCCGTATCCATGGGGATCGATGTGCTCGCCAGGGAGGTGACGCTGGCGTTCCGCGAGCCGATGGACATCGGGCCGGCGGACCTGCCCCACGCGGAGCGGGTCGAGGGACTCGTCCGGAAGTATGCCGCGTATCTCGATGAGGAGTGGAAACGGTTTCCGGGGAGCGTTGCTCTCAAGCAGAAGGAAGCGCATCTGAAGATGCGGCCCGCAGGGCGGTGAGGGAACATCGTTATGGAATTGGAATACGGCAGGGTCATCGAGGCGTCAGGCGGGTTCATCCTTGTCGAGGTCGAGACCTGCCCCTCGTGCGAGGGGTGCGCGGCCGGATCTTCCTGCGTCCTCGCCGGAGGCGCGTCCCTGCGCAGGATCAGGATGGAGAACACACTGGGCGCGCGCGTTGGCGACATCGCGGGTTTCGTGATATCGGGCAGATCTGTTATAGCCGGCTCCCTGCTGTTTTACCTGCTGCCCGTAGTCATGCTTGTTGCCGGCGTTTTCGCCGGAGACGCGGTCCGGGGCAGGACCGGGCTTGGCAGCGATCTCTCCTCGATCCTCGGGGGCTTTGCCGGTTTAATTATGTCGTTTCCGGTCATTGCCGCCGCATCGAGGGCCATTAATAAGAAAAAGGGATTTTCGCCGCGGCTCGTGGAACTTGCGGGCCGGGTAAGCGAATTAATTTAATCCGGCAGGAGGATGTTCCGACATTAATTATATGTCCGACGGCAGCGCCGGAGGCGCGGCCGGGGCAAACGTGTCAATCACGTATCAATACCGGCAGAAACGGCTTGATTCCGATGGCGGGCCCCTGTCCCGCCGGCTCCGGGGCTTCCCGGATGGGGAATGACGGGTTTTTCCGGTATAAAAAAAATAGTTCAAGGAAGAACGACATGTCAAAAAAAGTAATTGATTTAATGACTTACCGGATTGAAAAGACTCTTAGAGACAACGGCTTCGAAGTAAAGAAAGACGACAACAAGAACGTCAAGATTCTGATTAAATTAAACAGCAACGAATAGGCGTCCACGCGCGCTCCCCGGTCCGGCGGAGAAGCGTGGACCGAAGAGGAGACTCGTTATGGCGAATGATCTGGAAGCGAAACGACAGGCCATCAGGGATGAGCTCGAGCGGCTGAACTATGAATACAAGGTGGATCTCCCCAAGCGGATCGCGGAGGCGCGCGCCTACGGCGACCTGAAGGAAAACGCGGAATACCACGCGGCCCGCGAGCGCCAGGGCTTTGTCCAGGCCCGGATCTCGCAGCTCAACGGGCAGCTGGGCCAGCTGAACAGCATTAATATCGGGGACATCGCCGACGAGTGCATCGGCTTCGGCGCCTCTGTGACCGTGATCGATCTCGACTCTGACGACCGTATCGATTTCGTGTTCGTGTCGCCCAACGAAGTGGACCCGTCCGCCGGGAAGATATCCATCTCGTCCCCGATCGGCAACGCGCTCCAGAGCAAAAAGGCAGGCGATATGGTCGAGGCGTCCATACCTGCTGGCAAGAGGCGGTATTATATAGAAAAGATCATAACCATTCACGGGAACACGTTTGAGAAGAAGTACAGCTGTCTCTTATACACATCTCCGAGC
>JAUCQC010000284.1 GCA_030372965.1 bacterium | reverse complement strand
CGGCGGGCGGACCGATGAAAAAAATCCTGGTGATCCAGACCGCTTTTCTGGGGGATGTCATTCTCTCGACCCCGTTCTTCAGGGCGCTGGCCGACGTCTTTCCCGGCGCGGCAGTGGATGCCGTGACCATCCCCTCCACGAAAATCGTGTTCCGCGATTCACCCGCGGTCCGGCGGGTGTGGACATTGGACAAGAGCACCCCGCTCCGCAAAGCAGCCGGCCTGTTCCGCCTGGTCCGCGGTCTGCGGGCGGAACAGTACGACATGGCATTCTCGCTCCAGCTTCACGCCACGTCGTCCTTTCTCATGGCCGCGTCCGGTATCCGCACCCGGGTCGGTTTCAGGAGGCAGAGAGGCCTGACGCATCCGGTGACGCCGCCCCGGGGCCTGCACATGCGGCGCCGCTACCTGACCCTGCTCGCGCCGTTCACGGACCGGTCGTTCGACGACCGCACGGAACTGCGGTGGTCCGTGGCCGAGGACAGCGCCGCCGAAGCGGTCATCGCCCCTCTGCGGCGGGCCGGAGGCGCCCTGGTCGGCCTGGCGCCCGGTTCGGTCTGGCCCACCAAGCGCTGGCCCGAATCGCATTACGCCGCGCTGGCGCGCATCCTGTCGGCCGGGGGAATGAACCTCGTGGCCGTGGGAGGCCGTGAGGACCGCGGGTTGTGCGCCTCCGTGCTCGACGGCACCGGCAGTCGGTCGCTCAACTGCGCGGGTGAATTGTCCGTTCTCGAATCCGCGGCCGTGCTAAGCCGGCTGGACGCGCTCGTGACCAATGACAGCGCGCCCCTGCACATGGCCGACGCCGTCCGTACGGACGTCATCGCCATCTTCGGCCCCACGGTGCGGCGTTTCGGGTGCGCGCCATGGCGGCCCGGGGATGAAATTCTGGAGCGGGACCTGCCCTGCAGGCCCTGCTCCAGACACGGTGGCAGGCGCTGCCCGGAGGGACATTTCCGGTGCATGCTCGACACAAAGCCCGAAGCCGTGGCCGAACGGGTTCGCCTGCACACCGGTTCCTCGCGGCCGAGTTCAACAGCAAAGGGATTCCCCGGATGAGAAAGAAAAGATTCGTACTGCTGACCGGGAACCGCGGTTTCTTCGGACAGACCCGGGAGGCCTGGGTCAGCATGGACGTGGGGAAAATGGTACGGGCTTTCGAGCGTGAAGGGCTGAAACCCGAAGTGATGCCGTTTCACGCCGTGGTCAACGGGGCCGTTTCCGTGCGCGACGCCGTGGTGTTCTACACGTTCAGCCAGAAGCCGAACCGCCGGCAGTACATCATCGACGCGATCCGCTTTCTCGACGACGGCACGAATTTCATCGTCCCCCGTTACGACCTCCTGCTGTGCCACGAGAACAAGGGATACCAGGAACTGTTCAAGCGCCGGCTGGGCGTCGAGTCGCTGGCCGCGTCTTATTTCAGCAGTGCGGACGACCTGTCCGGTTATCCGGTCGAATTCCCGGTTGTGCTGAAATCCGCGGACACGTCGAATGGGAAGGGTGTTTTTCTGGTGCGGGATGAAGCCGAACTGATGCGCCGGATTCGCGGACTGGAACGACAGAGCCTCGGCACCCGGCTGGACCTGTTCCGCAGGAAACATCTGCGCCGGAAAAAACGATACCCCGCGTACCCGGATTACGACAACCGGACGGACTACGTCCAGTACCGGGAGTACGCGCTGAAGGAGCGGAATTTCATCCTGCAGGAATACGTGCCCGACCTGACCTGGGACTGGCGGGTTCAGGCCATGGCCGGCAAATACTACGTGATCCGGCGCCGAACGTTCAAGAACGATTTCCGCGCCAGCGGCACCAAGCTCCATGAATTCAGCCGGGAGGCGGATCCGGCCCTGCTCGATTTCGCGGACGGCATCTTCCGGAAGATGGACGCGCCCTTCCTGTCGATGGACATCGGCGCGCGCGGGAGGGGCTACTGCCTGTTCGAGTTCCAGGCCCTGCACTTCGGGGTCAATTCGGTGATCAATTCGCCCGGGTATCACAGCCGCGACGGATCGGCCTGGCGCTTCACGGAAACGCGCTCGGAGATCGAGACCGAAATCGCGACCGGCCTGGTCCGGTACCTCGACGGCCTGGGGCCGGACCCGGGATGATCCCGTCCTATTACATCCTCAAGGGGCCCTACTGCCTGCTCTGGCGGCTGGCCGGACGACTGCACCGCAGGCCCGCCGTCGCCGCGTTCTGCGCGGTGCCGATGGACGTGGCCCTGCTGAGGCCGGTGCTGAAGCACCTGCCGGCCATGCCGGTGGTGGTGAAGAACCGGCGGACCGCCCGTTACGCCCGGAGCCTCGGCATGACCGTCCGGTTCTGGCCCTCATTCCCGGACGCCGTAATCATGTGCCGCCATGCCGTCCATCTCTTCCCCTGCGAATCCATCGTGCGCATCGGGTTCCGGCACGGCGCCTACACGTTCAAGTCGTTCGCGGGCGCGAAGTACTACAACGCGTTCGACGCGTATTTCCTCACGGGCCGGGAGGAGCTCGAACGCGCCGAAGCGCACGGCATCCGCTCGGCCCGGGCCGTCGGCTTCCCGAAACTGGACCCGGCCTTCGACGGCACGTGGACGGGGGAAAAGCTGGAGGCCTTCCGGCGCGGCCTGGGACTGGATCCGGACAAACGGACCGTGATCTTCACCGCCACCTGGGACCGGAGCGGGATGTCCGCCGTGGACCGGTGGGCGCGGTCGCTCCGGCCGCTGACGGACCGGTACAACATTCTCGCGACCGTGCATCCCTGGACGTCCGGCCGGTACGTTCGGCCGCTCCGTCGGACGAAGGGCGTGCGGTTCATCGAGGATCCGGACACCCTCCCCTACCTCCTGCTGGCGGACGTGCTCGTGGGCGATTCCAGCTCCATCATCGCGGAATTCTGCGGCCTGGACAAGCCCATCGTGACCTTCCGGGTCCCGGCCTCGCGCCGCACCGTCCCCCACGTGCTGGAAATGCTCGACCGGATCAGCCTGCGCATCGACTCCGCGGAAGAACTGCCCGCCGCGATCGCGGCCGCTCTGGAGAAACCCGACGCGCAACGCGCGGCCAGGCGTGAAGCCAGCCGGCACATGTTCGACCGCCTGGACGGGAAGGCGGGCTTGAGGGCGGCGGAAACGATTCTCGAAATGCTTCCGGGGCTCAGCGCATTTCAAGTTCAAAGTTCAAAGTTCAAAGTTCAAAGTCCTCCACATACCGGAAAAACGTAGGCGGTCAGCCGGAACAGAAAAGGCCTGCAAGCCATGCAGGACCTTGAAGGTATGCAACAATGGCCCGGGACAGTCGATCTCCAGGGCCATTGTTTTTGTCAATCTTGATTCTTTGAACTTTGAACTGAGAAGAGCGCGTTCATTCGGAGTGCGGCTAGTCGCTGTCCTCAAAATATTAACGCGAGCTGAAGCTCGCGCCTACCGATCACTATTCTATTCTTTGAACTTTGAACTTTAAACTTTGAACTGTTTCTCTTCTGGAGGCCTCGTCTTCCACCGCTTGTGCATCCAGAAATACTGGTCCGGATGCTCGCGCACGGCCTTCTCCAGGAGCGACGTGTAGGCCTGGGTGACGAGGAGAATGTTCTCCGGCGTCGTCTCCTTCAGGTGATCGAAGCGCAGCAGCTCGGCCTCGACCCGGAACCGGCCGTCCGGAAGCCGCAGGCCGTAGCCGAAGAGGATCGGCGCCCCGGTCCGGATCGCGAACACGGCGGGACCCTGCGGCGTGGACGCTTTTCTCCCCATGAAATCCACGAAAACGCCGTCCGCGTGCGCGTCCTGGTCGGAGAGGATTTCGACGAATTCATTGGCCCTGAGCGCGCGGATCACGTTCCGCAGGGACGCGCCGACGCGGATGACGGACAGGCCCTTTTCCTCGCGTATCCGTTTCGCGTCCTCGTCAATCAACCGGTTCTTCTGGCGCCCCACGATGCCCGAGACCGGCCATCCCCTCTGCGCCAGGTAAGGCCCCACGACTTCCCAACTCCCGAAATGCCCGCTGATGAGCAGGCAGCCCTTTCCGTTCGCGCGCGCCCATTCGATGAGATCCTCGCGGGGAAGGTCGCAGAGCGACAGAAACTCCTCCCCCCGCATCACGGGGAAGCGCAGCAATTCAATGAAGGTCCTCGCGAAGTTCCGGTAGGTCCGGAGGCCGATGCGGCGGAGCTCCCGTTCCGGCTTTTCCGGAAAGGCCGCGGCCAGGTTGGACAGCGTGACGGAGCGGCGGATGCGGATCACGGAGAAGGCGGTCCACCCGAGGCCGTCGGCGAAACGCCGCGCGGCCTTCAGGGACATTCGGCCGCACAGGAAGACCACGCCCCGGTACAGCGCGTACTCGGCGCGGTGCTTCAGCCTCTTTCTCCATCTGCGGAAGGACGGCATGGAAATCCTCGAACGGCGGGGAAAAGACGGGCGGGCGGCCCGGGGTCAGTAGGCCAGGGACACGCCGAGATGGTTCACCGATCCCAGCATGCCGTGGTTGCCGTACCCGTAGTCGATCCTGAATTGACGGACCGTGAGGCCGGCGCCGAGGGAGACGCCGGAAAGGCGGCCGCCGGACGGCCCGGTTTTCTGACCGGATCCGACCGAAGTGTAACCAAACCGCCCGACCAGAACGCCGGAAAACGCGAATTCGCCGCCCGCGGCGATCTCCGTGTTGCCCAGCGTCGACCCGGCGGCGCCGGTGTACTGGATCGCGTCCACGGACAGCAGCAGGGGCAGATGGGCGAGCCGTTTGGTGAACCCGGCCCGGAAGGACGTGGGCACTTTCTCGACGCGGTCCCTGAACCCGCTCAGCCCCCTGCCCAGGTTGACGACCGCGAGTCCGACCGTCATCTGCTGGGACGGAAAGATGCGGATGACCCCCGCGCCGACGACGGCCGCGTCCGCGGAATAATTCTGGATGCTCGAGCGGATGTACCGGACGGAGGCGCCGAAACGGGTGGTGCGGTTCCACCCCGCGGCGTAGGCCAGCGTGACGGCCACGTCGCCCGGAGTCGACGAGCCGATCGGTCCGCCGTCCTCGTCGGTCCATTCGAACTCGCCGTAATTGGCGTATCCGATTCCGAGGCCCAGCGTGGCGCCGTTGCGGAGCGGAGACGAGAAGGAAAGGGATCCGAGCTGGAAATCCAGGAAATAATCCACGTAGGAAAAAGCGGCTTCGCGCTTCGGTATGATCGCCAGGCTCGCCGGATTGCAGGCCAGGCCGTTCAGGTCCCCGTCCATGGCCGTGAACGCGCCGCCCAGGGCGGTCTGCCGCGCGGGCACATCAATGCGGAGAAATTCGAAGCCGGTCTGTCCGGCCGACCCTTCCGCGAGCAGGGAATACACCGGCAGGGCGATGAAGAGAAGCGTTGGGACGAAGCGTTTCATTGGCGTTCCGATGCAGAAAATAAAAAAGAGCCACCCGTCGGAATTGAACCGACGACCTGCTCATTACGAGTGAGCTGCTCTACCAACTGAGCTAGGGTGGCTGATGGAACCGGGCTGAAATATATCATACGACCGGGACAAAGTCAAGCAAAAGGTGAAGATAGGGCGTTTTTTTACGTCACGCCGCAGCCGCCGGACCGTATCCAGGCCGCCGCTTTCTCCATCCGCCTGAAAACGGTTTCGGCGCCCAGGGTTTCCATGACCTCGAACAGGCCGGGACTCGAGCCGCTTCCCGTCAGCGCGATCCGCACGGGATGGATGAGGGCCCCGGCCTTCACTCCCCTTTGCTCCGCCAGGCGCCGGACGGCGGCCTCGAGGGCCGCCGCGTTCCAGTCCGCGCCGTTCAGGCAGTCCCGCACCGCGTCCAGTGTGTCCGCGGCCTGCGGTCCGGGCCAGTGTTTCGCGACCGCCGCGGGCTCGTAGGCTTCCGGATCGTTGAAGAAGAAGGCCGCGGCGGCCGTCAATTCGGACAGCTTCTGCACCCGGGGCCGCATCAGCGGCACCCAGCCTCTGGGCCGGCCCGCGTCCAGCGCTCCGGCAGGCAGGAAAGGCTCCGCCGCTTTCAGCCATTCTTCGTCGGACAGCCGCGACAGGTACTGGCCGTTCATCCACGCGAGCTTCGTCTCGTCGAACACCGCGGACTTCTTCGACACCGACTCCAGGGAAAACGCCTCCGTCATCTCGGCCAGGGTCATGATCTCCCGGTCGTCCCCGGGAGACCATCCGAGCAGGGCCAGAAAATTCCGCAGGGCCTCGGGCCGAACGCCCTGCCGCTCGTATTCCCCGACGGACGTGGCGCCGTGACGTTTGGACAGACGCTTCTTGTCCGGCCCGAGAATCATAGGCACGTGGGCGAATTCCGGCACGGGCCAGTTCATGGCCCGGTACAGCAGTATCTGCTTGGGCGTGTTGGACAGGTGGTCGTCGCCGCGGATCACGTGCGTGATCGCCATGGCGTGGTCGTCGGCCACCACGGACACCTGGTACACCGGCGTGCCGTCCGAGCGGAGAATGACGAAATCGTCCAGTTCCGCGTGCTCGACCGTGACGTCCCCGCGGATCCGGTCCGCCACCGTGGTCCTGCCGTCCGGGATGCGGAATCGCACCGCATGCGGTTCGCCGGCCTTCACGCGGGCCTCGGCCTCGTCCCTGGGGATGGACAGGCAGGTCCTCTCGTACTTGTAAACCGTCCCGGCCTGGGGCCCTTCCTCGCGGCGCCTGCGCTGTTCCTCCGGGTCGCAGAAGCAGGGATACGCCAGCCCGCGATCGAGAAGGTCGCGGCAGAGCCGCACGTGTTCGGGCCGGTTCGCGGACTGGAGCACCGGTTCCCCGTCCCAGTCGAGGCCGAGCCATTTGAGGCTCGCGAGGATGTTGTCGGTCATCTCGGGACTGGACCGCGCGACGTCCGTGTCCTCGATGCGGAGCAGAAATCGGCCGCCCTGCCTGCGGGCGAACAGCCAGTTGAACAGGGCGGTGCGCGCTCCGCCGATGTGCAGGTAGCCCGTGGGGCTCGGCGCGAACCGGACGGTCACGGCCGCGGAAGATGGGGATGCCATGTCTGTTTCCCGGAAATGGACAAGAGGATAAAAGAAAAATCCAATGGCAACCGCATTGGATTTTCCGGTCACGCGGCCGGACGGAACGATTCTGAAGTTTCGTGACGGACGCGAATGAAGAACCCCGTCGCAAGCAGTGGCGTATTACAAGAAACTTGGATGATGGATGCCACAAGCGGCGGGGAATCAGACTCGTCGGAGCGGCCAGAAGCCCAATCTCCGATCATCCAGAAAAACTGGGACCTGAATGACAAGGCTTCTGGCCGCCCGATTAATAATGGCGGAGAGGCAGGGATTCGAACCCTGGGTAGAGGTTTAAGCCCCTACAACCGCTTAGCAGGCGGTTGCCTTCAGCCGACTCGGCCACCTCTCCGTTAAAAAAACAAATGGAACACGGATTACCACGGATCAAACGGATTCACACGGATGAGGTTGAATATTGTTGTCTAACACGCCATATTCCATGCACACCGCATGCTTGCTACACATCCAATTCGAATGACACGAGATAACAGACGGACGAAGAATAACAATATTCACAATTTTTTATCCGTGCCAATCCGTTTGATCCGTGGTAATCCGTGTTCCATTGTTTTCCTTTTAAAGCGGAGAGCGGGAGACTCGAACTCCCAAGGGCTTTCGCCCATCGGTTTTCAAGACCGACGCCTTACCAATTAGGACTAGCTCTCCGGATGAACAACCGGCCGTCCCCACTCTCCCAAAAAGCTAAAGAATATACGAAATCCGGCCCTGCAAATCAATACCAAACAGGACTTTTACGCCTCCAGCCGGCTGAAAACCGCCGCGCCCCGGGTCCACAGGAAGCGGATCAGGGCCGCGTCCACGGCGAGAAAAGCGGCGGTCAGGCCCAGAAAAGAGGCTTCCGGTCCGGTTTCGGACCGCCTGACCAGCCAGAACACGCCTGCCGCGGTCGCGGCACACAGGGCCATGTGCATCAAAACATTCATGTTCTGCTTGACGGCCTTGGCCGCGTTGTCCCAGTACAGTTTCGGAAAGAACAGGTCGATGAGAACGCCCGTGCAGGCCGCGAACACCATGCCGAGGGGCATGAGGACGGCTGCCGCTGGCAGGGCGGAAAACGGCACGCCGAAAACCGCCAGACCCACCGCCAGCATGAGCAGGCATCCGATCGCGCCCAGCACCGCGGCCGCGCCAGCCTTGGCGATCAGCTGATGCGAGAACGGAAAGGGCAGGATTTTCAGACTGCCGATCTGACGGCCTTCCCTGGAAATCGCGGACGAGGCGACCGCGTTCATGGCCGTCATCACCATGCCGAGCCCCAGCCATCCCGCGTTCAGAACGCCCTTGCCGGCCAGTCCCAGCAGGAGTCCGGGCCCGCGGCTCACCGTGCTGCCCGTTCCGGTCAGCACGACGAAAAGCGTGAACACGGGCCACAGGAAATTCGTGACAACGCAGTTCATGAAGAAGACGGGGTCGCGGAACAGAATTTTCAATTCGCGGTCCAGATAGGTGACGAAAGCCGAGCCGGCCTTCAGCCGCGGGAACGCCCCCGGCTCCGGCCGCGCCGCGGCTGCGGCCCTGCGGCCTCCTCCACCCCGCACGCCCCGAATGTAGAGACGCTCCCCGGCCGGCAGAAGAACGGCGAATGCCGCGGCTGAGGCGGCCGCGAACAGCGCCAGGTTCAGCCATCCGGCCGCGCTTCCGGCCGACAGCACGGCCTTCACCGCGAGATGACACGCGGGGAACAGCCGGTTGATGAGGAATCCCCATATCCCGCCGCCGTTCGCCAGAACCGCCACGATCTGCGCCGGGTCGATGCCTGACGTTTCCGCCTTCTGCAGGCCGAAATTCATCGCCAGCACCAGGCCCATCAGCGCGACGCCCGCGATCTTGGCGAAACGGTCCCGGTTCCCGGCCAGGCCGGTGAACCGCATGGCGGTCATGACCAGAAGCGAGGCCATGGCCACCGGAATCACCGGGAGCAGGAGAAAAATCACAGCGGCGGAAAGGATCAGCGGGCCGGAAAAACCCGAGTGCATGACGAACACCGCGAACACGGGCACGAGAAACAGGGCTTCGGCCGCGTACTCGACCACGAGGGCCGTGAAGAATTTCGCGGTCAGAAGCACCGAGGGGCGCAGGGGCAGAACGAGCAGGGACTCAAGGTCGCTGCCGAAATAATAGACGACCAGAACGGACGGTATGCCGAACGTCAGGATCAGCAGGCTGGTCAGGGAGAACGCGAACGCGAGCAGCATGCCCTTCTGCCCGATCGGGCCGAGCGCGTCCAGCGCCTTGTCCGCCAGCACGCCGATCTGGACCATGAGGGGCAGGAACGCCAGGGCGATCAGCAGGATGAACAGGGCGCGCTTCAGCCCCCCACGTTTCCCGGACGCGATGGGATTCCGGGCGTTCCGGATCAGCACCCAGGTGAGCCGGAACAGGTTACGCATCTTCGGTCATTTCCAGGAACATGTTCTCCAGCGTGGCATCCGCGTCGGCGCTGGATTTCATCTCCGCAAGCGTTCCGTCGAACAGGAGCTTCCCCTTGTGAATCACGGCCACGCGGTCGCAGAGCCGCTCGGCCACGTCGAGCACGTGGGTCGAGAAGAAGACGGTGCGGCCCGCCCGGGCCCGCTCCCGGAGGTTCTCCTTCAGCGTGAAGGACGATTTCGGGTCCAGGCCGGTCAGCGGCTCGTCGAGTATGAAGACGTCCGGGTCGTGGAGCAGGGCGCCGATGAGCACGATCTTCTGCCGCATGCCGTGCGAGTAGGACTGCAGGGTTTCGCCGAGCGAGGCGGTCATCTCGAACGTTTCAGCCAGGCCGCCGGCCCTTTCGTTCCGGTCCCGCTCGGAGACGCCGTACATGTCGGCCATGAAACGCAGGTACTCCCGGCCCTTCAGCTTGAGGAACTGGTCCGGATTGTCGGGCACGTACCCGATGACCTTTTTCACGTCGACCGGGCGCCTGGCGATGTCCATGCCGTTGACCCGGATGGAACCCGTGTCCGGCGACAGGATGCCGGTGATCATTTTCAGCGTGGTCGTCTTTCCCGCCCCGTTGGGCCCGAGAAATCCGACGATTCCGCCTTCGGGTACCGTGAGGGTCAGGCCGTCCACGGCCCTCACCTTCCCGTTGTAGGTCTTGCTGACGCCTTCGATTTCGATCATTGTTTTTTGGCCTGCATTTTCTTCTCCACCTTGGCCCAGGTATCCTTCAGGGTGACGGTGCGGTTGAAGACCGGCCGGCCCGGCGAAGACAACTTGGAATCCACGCAGAAATAACCCAGCCGCTCGAACTGGAACCGGTCCCCGGGTCCGGCGTCGGCGGCCGAGGGTTCGATCCGGCAGTCCACGATCTCGAGCGAGGACGGATTCAGGTGGGTCTTGAAGTCCGTCTCCTTGTCCCCGTCCGGCTCCGGCACGCTGAAGAGCCGGTCGTAGAGCCTGGCTTCGGCCGGCCGGCTGTGCGGTTCGGACAGCCAGTGCAAAGTGGCCTTCACCTTCCGGCCGTCGGGCGCGTCACCGCCCCGGGTTGCCGGGTCGTAGACGCACCGGAGCCCGGTGACCTCGCCGGTGGCGGGATCCTTCTCCACCGCCGTGCAGCGGATGAAATAGGCGTAGCGCAGGCGGACCTCCCGGCCCGGCGCCAGGCGGAAGAATTCCTTCGGCGGGTCCTCCCGGAAATCGTCGCGCTCGATGAGCAGTTCGCGCGAGAAGGGCACCTTGCGGGTGCCGGCCGAGGGATCCTCGGGATTGTTCACCGCGTCGAGCCACTCGGTCTGTCCCTCGGGGTAGTTCTCGATCACGACTCGCAGGGGCCGGAGCACGGCCATGAC
Organism: bacterium; assembly: GCA_030372965.1. Lineage (GTDB taxonomy): Bacteria > Zhuqueibacterota > QNDG01 > QNDG01 > DTFT01 > JAFGAX01. The sequence goes on along the minus strand of JAUCQC010000284.1, from coordinate 3,139 downwards.
GCGCGGGGCGCGCCTGTTGAGGTCCTCGCGGATGCAGTATTCCAGCAGGGCCATGTCAACCGTGCTGTCGCGCTTGGCGACCCCGATTTTATCCGCGAAGTCGCGGATGGACTCCGGCGTGAATCCCCTGCGGCGGAGGCCCGACAGCGTGGGCATGCGGGGATCGTCCCACCCGTCCACGATCCTCTTCTCCACGAGTTCCAGCAGTTTCCGCTTGCTCATCACCGTGTAGTTGAGGTTCAGGCGGGCGAACTCGATCTGCCGGGGGTGGTGCACGCCGAGCCGGTCGAGGAACCAGTCGTAGAGCGGCCGGTGATCCTCGAATTCGAGCGTGCAGATGGAATGCGTGACGCCCTCGATGGAATCCTCCAGCCCGTGCGCCCAGTCGTACATCGGGTAGACGCACCAGCGGTCGCCCGTGCGGTGGTGCGACGCGTGGAGAATGCGGACCATGACCGGGTCGCGCAGGTTGAGGTTGGGGGACGCCATGTCGATTTTCGCGCGCAGCACCCGGGATCCGTCGGGGAACTCGCCCTTGCGCATGCGCTCGAACAGGTCGAGGTTCTCCTCCACGGACCGGTTGCGGTGCGGGCTCTCGACGCCCGGTTCGGTGAGCGTGCCGCGCGTCGCGCGGATTTCGTCCGCGGACTGGTCGTCCACATAGGCATACCCCTCCCGGATCAGCCGGACCGCCCATTCGTGCATCCGGTCGAAATAGTCGGACGCGTAGTAGAGGTGTTCGCCCCAGTCGAAGCCGAGCCATTTGACGTCCGTGATGATGGAGTCGACGTATTCCTGTTCTTCCTTCGCGGGGTTCGTGTCGTCGAAGCGGAGGTGGGTGCGGCCCCCGAACTCGGCGGCCAGGCCGAAGTTCAGGCAGATGGCCTTGGCGTGGCCGATGTGCAGGTACCCGTTGGGCTCGGGCGGAAAGCGGGTGACAATGGTCTTGTGCTTCCCGCTCTCGATATCCTCGGCCATGATCGCGCGAATGAAATTCGGCGTCTGTTTCTTTTCTTCGCCGTTCATGCTCTTCCTTTTGCGGTGAAGGGCTTCCGGCTCACCCGATGCGGCGGGCGAGCCACGACAGCTCCTGGATGACGGCCCCTTCGGGGCACGATTCGTTGCAGCACATGCAGTTGATGCAGAGACGGTAGTCGGTGACCGGCTTTCCGTTTTCCATGCGGATGGCCCCCACGGGACAGGCGGCCACGCACACCCCGCAGCCCGTGCACCGGGCCGGATCGGATTTCGGCCGCACCCAGACGAAACGGCCGAGCCGCCGTCCCAGCCAGCGGGCGGCGACCGGGGGGATGGCCTTCATGAGGTGGTTGGACGGCAGGCGGAAATCGGGAATCCGCGCGGATTCAAGGGATTCGCCGTCGATGTCGATGTCCGCCAGGCGCGAAGCGCCGAGGCCCCGTTCGCCCGCGATGCGGATCGCGTCGATCTCGTCCTCGCGGAACCCCATGACCGCGGCGGCCACGGCGTCGAGCGCGACGCCGTCCGCGGACGCGAGCAGGAGGCCGACGGGACGGACGTCGCCGGTGGCCGGGCCGTTCCCCTCCATGCCGACGATGCCGTCCATGAGCGTGAGCGCCGGACGGACGGCCGCGAACAGGTCGACCAGGCGCACGCTGAAATCCGTCGGGTGGGGATACTGTTTATGGAGGGCCGCCTTCTGGAACCCGGGCAGGACGCCGTAGCAGTTCTTGACCGCGCCGGTGAACAGGGCGAACCCGTGCGTCTTGAACTTGGGCAGGTTGATCACGACATCGGCTTCGGTCACGGCGCGCGCGATGTGGTAGCGCTGTCCCCCGGCCTCGCGCGCCTCGGTTCCTCCCGCCTCGAAATGGACGAGCGGGGCCCCGGTCCGCTCCGACACGGCCAGAAAGCCCGTGTTCTCCCAGCACCGCTTGACGCCTTTCAGCGCGCCCGAAGGGCTGTCGCCGATCGACGGCTCCGCGCCGGCCGCCTGCACCTGGCGCACCACGGCCTCGAGCACCAGGGGATGGGTGGTGATGGCCCGCTCGGGCGCCTTGGCGGAGAGCATGTTGGGCTTCACCAGGACCTTCTGCCCCGGCTTGACGAACGCGGACATGCCGCCGACGCGGTCGAGCGCTTCGCGCACTTTTTCGGTCACAAGTTCCGCGTCATAACGGCTGCAGCGCACCACGGCCACCCGGGAGCGGCTCATTCCACCCTCGCGAAGCGCATGCCGGTCAGTTGTTTCACGCATGATTTCAGTTCCATGGAAAGCAGCATCGCCAGCGCCTCTGAAACGGCCAGCCGGTTTTCCGAAGCGATGCGGTCGATGTGTTCCGGCTCGGACGAAAGGCCGTCCCAAAGGGTTTTCTCGGCGGGGGACAGGAGCCCGGTCTCCGCGGACGGGGCCGCTCCCGCGGCGGCAGTCGCCGGTGTCCGGCTCCGCCGTATCTCGGGGTACTCGGAGAGCACGTCCTCGGCGGACGCCACGAGCTTGGCGCCGCTCTGGATCAGGCGGTTGGTGCCCGCGCTCTTGGGGCTGGCCACGGATCCGGGAACGGCGAACACGTCGCGGTTCTGCTCGAGGGCGATGTCGGCCGTGAGCAGGGCGCCGCTCTTCTCGCCCGCCTCCACCACGAGCACGGCCTTGCAGAGTCCGCTGATGATGCGGTTCCGCCTGGGAAAGTGGGAGGCCTCGGGCGGCGCGCCCATGAAGAACTCCGAGACGACGGCGCCGCGCTCCAGTATGTCGAGATACAGTCTGCGGTTTTCGGGCGGGTACACGACGTCCACGCCTGAACCCGTCACCGCGACGGTGGACCCCGCGCCCCGCAGGGCGCCCCGGTGCGCGGCCGTGTCCACCCCCCGGGCCAGTCCGCTGACCACGGTCAACCCCGCCGCGGAAAGCTGTTCGGAGATCCGCCCGGCCACCTCGCGCCCGGTGGAGGTCGGAAAGCGCGTGCCGACCACCGCGATGCCGTTGAACCGGCTCCAGTCGAGAGGGCCCTTGACGTACAGAAGGACCGGCGCGTCGTGCGCGGCCCGGAGCAGTTCGGGGTAGTCCGCGTCCCAGAGGGTCATGAGCCGGACGCCGTGCCGTGCAGCCCGTTCGGCCTCCAGTTCCGCGAACCGGGCGTCGGTGCCGCCGAGCACGGCC
>JAUCQC010000283.1 GCA_030372965.1 bacterium | reverse complement strand
CCCGTCACCGTGATGGTGTGGGTGCGCGGCAGGCCGTCGCTCCAGCCCTGGAAGGCGTAGCGCGTCGACACGCCGTCGCCCTGCAGGGAGTCGACGGACAGGCTGATCTGGGTTCCGGCCGTCTCGTCAAACACCACGGGCGCCGCGGCTCCGACGCCGTTGACCCGGACGACCAGGCCCGGCGGATCGGTGTTGATGAACACATTGCCCTGTTTGAAATGGGCGGTCAGGCTCTTGGGGCCGTCCACGGCCATCACCAGGGGATTGGCCGTTCCCGAGGCCGCGCCCGACCATCGGGAGAACCCGTATCCGAGATCCGCCCGCCCCACGGCCCGGAGTTCGACATTGCCGCCGGCCCTGCTCCAGCCGGATCCGGAGGAGAAGGGCATGACCGAGCCGGTTCCGGCCGGGTCGATGGCGATCGAGATCCGGTACTCCTGGTTCCATTCGGCCTCTTCGGTCACGGGATTGAGCATCAGGACCTCGGCCGCCGCGTCGGTTCCGCTGTAGGAGCCGGACCCGATGCCCTGCCAGCCGGCGAACCGGTTCCGCACGTCCGGGCCGCTCTGCACCAGCGTGTCGCAGGAGAACTGCGCCCGGGTCCCTTCGTCGTACCAGCCGGACCCGCGCGGCGATCCGAACTCCGACACCACGGCGAGCAGATACTGCGTGCCCCACTGGGCGGTCTCGGTGATCGGCCCGCTGACCGTGACCGTCTTCTCGCGGATCGGCCCGGTGTAGGCGCCCGTTCCGCCCCCGAACCACCCCGTGAACCGGACGCGCTTGCCGGTCTGGACGGCGACCGTGGAGTCGCAGGCGATCACGGCTGTTCCGCCCTCCGCGTACCACCCTTCTCCGGAAGGCGTCCCGTGCTCGGACACGATGTCCAGAAAGTATTCCACGCTCCACTCGGCGGTCTCGACGACCGGCCCCTGAACCGTGATCGTGGCGGGATTCTGCGTGCCGGTGTACGATCCCGCGCCGGTTCCGGCCCACCGCACGAACCGGTTGCGCCGGCCGGGACCGGTCGGGACATCGGTGGTCACGGAAAATGTCGCCGCGCCCCCGGCCGCGACCCAGGCCGATCCGGTCGTCGTTCCGTACGGGCTGACGACGCGCACGTAGTACTCACCCGGTCCCCAGACGGCCTCCTGGGTGATCGGGCCGTTCATCGTGACCGTGGCGTTCAGCTGGGTGCCGGAATACGAGCCGTTGCCCGTGCCCTTCCAGTGATTGAACAGGTACCGCGTGGTGCCCGCGGTGTCCACGGCCGAAGCGTCCACGGAGATCTGCACCTGGGTCCCCGCGTCGTAGAAATCAGACCCCTTGGGATGCGCGTTTTTTCCGCCGTCCAGCACGCCGAGGAAATACTGGACCTTGTAATTGGCGGTGTAGGTGGCCGGCGTGGTGCCCACCGTGATGTTGTGCGCGATGAGCCCTAAATCGCTCCAGTTTGTGTACAGATACCGGGTGTTTTCGGAAATATTCTGGATGAGCGGCGCCTCAATGGAATGGGTCGTGCCGTTTCCCCAGTAGAAAGTCTTCGGCGTGGTGTAAGTCGCCCCGTCCACCTTGACCTGAAGCCCGGGCGCGCTGGTCTGGAAAGTCACGGGGATGCCCGTGCCGACCTCCACCGTGGTGGCGTTCGTCCCGGAACCGCCGTCGTCGTCCGTGACCTTGAGCCCGATCGGGTAGGTGCCGACCGCGGTCCAGGTTTTCGACGGATTCGGACCGGTGAAATCGTCGTACTGCCCGTCGTTGTCGAGGTCCCAGGTGTAGGTCAGCACGTCCGCGGATCCGGGATCCGTGGCGGTTCCGTTCATCTGGGCGGGGTAATTCACCACCGCGTAGTACGGCCCGCCGGCGTTCGCGGTCGGCGCCACGTTGTTGATCGTCACGGACACGGTTTTGGGAGCGGTCCCGTCTCCGTCGCTCACGGTCACGACCGCGCTGAACGTGCCGTTGTCCGCGTAGACGTGCGTGGGGTTCTGGAGCGTCGAGGTGCCGCCGTCCCCGAAGGCCCAGCTGTAGGTCAGCGGGTCCGCCGCGCCGGCGGGGTCCGTGGCCGTGCAGGTGAACGCCACCGCCGTTCCCTCGTTCTTGGGCGCGTTGGACGAGGCCGTCACGGTCGGCAGGACATTGTTGATCACGACCGAGATGGTCTTGCTGCCGGTCCCCCCGTCCCCGTCGCTCACGGTCAGAACCGCGGAGTACGTCCCGTTGTCCGCGTAGGCGTGGGTGGGGTTCTGGAGCGTCGAGGTGCCGCCGTCTCCGAAAGCCCAGCTGTAGGTCAGGGGGTCCGCCACGCCGGCGGGGTCCGTGGCGCCGCCCGTGAACGTCACGGTCTCGGTTTCGTTCTTCGGGGCGTCGGACGAGGCCGTCGGGATCGGCGCCACATTGGCGATGGTCGCCGTGGTGGACGAGGAGTCCTTCACGCCGCTGCCGTTCGTCACGACGAGTTTCACGCTGTAGGTGCCGTTGTCCGCGTACGCGTGCGTGGTCGTCACGCCCGTGCCCGTGGCGCCGTCCCCGAAGCGCCAGAGGTAGGATACCGCTCCCGTGGAGCCGGACCCGTTGAAAGAGACCGCGCTTCCCTCGTTTCCGCTGTAGGGCCCGCCCGGAGCCGCGTGGGGCGGCAGGTCGGGCACGTTGAGTGTGATGTTTTTCAGGCCCAGATTTTGGAAGGTGTCATCTCCCGTCGCAACGGCTGTTTCACCGTTGATCGTGAATGTGATTTTACCGCCCGACGGCGCGCCCTCGTCGATGGTCAGTGTCGAGGGATCGTCACCCGTGACGTAAATGATCACGAATCCGGCCGGGTAGAAGTAAACGCCGTTTGTGCAGTCCTGACCGCCGGAATCGTACGCCCGGATCACGTCTCCCGAGACGACGACGCGGCCCTTGTAAGTGGCAGTCGCGTCGAATTCGCAGGATTGCGGCTCGGCCAGTACGGTGTCGGGGAGAAGGATTCCCAGAAGGAGGATCCATCCCGGTATGATCGTTTTTCTCAGCATGGTAAACCCCGACTTTATTTAAGCAATAGGCATTTGCCGGTACGGATTGAGCTGCCGGCTCTCAATGCGTAGAAATAAACACCGCTCGAAACCGGACGGTTCCGATCGTCCATCCCGTCCCATGACAGCGTGTGGCGGCCCGGGGCCTGGGGCCCGGAGGTTACCGCACGGACGCACCGTCCCATGGCATCGAACACATCAAGATGGACGTCGGCCCGAGCGGACAGTTCATACGTGAACTCGGTTCTTGAATTAAACGGATTCGGGTAATTCCGAACAAGCCGGATGCCGCCGGGTTCGGGATTATCGCTCCGCGGACCGCGGATACCGGAGGTGTCAACCGCGAATTCGACTCGGTAGGATCCCAGTTTTGTCCATATCGCCTTCGTTCCCGGGATGATTTCAGTTTCATAGCATGCCGAAGAGCCGGTGACCGATGCCGTTCTGCCGTTCACCGTGAACAGGACCTCTTCGCCCGGATCAGCACCTTCGTCGATGTCCGGTGTCAGCGGATCGTCGCCCGCCACGGGAAGGATGAAGATGCCGCCGTCGACCACAAGTGTATCCCCGCAGAGCACACCGCTTCCATCGTACACGCGGATTGTGTCCCCTGTCTTCAGCACACCCGGTTGCTGGGCCCAGAAATCGCACCATTCCGTAGTTGACACTGGCGGCGGATCGTCTGCGCCGGCCCGGTTCCGAACGGGACCTCCGGCCGAAACCTTCGGAATGTAGCCTGAGGAGGGGTAGACCAGAACGCCGTAGTTCGACATGCGGACCCAGTAGGCAAGGAGTGGGGTCATTTTCGACAGCGGATTACCCGGTCTGCGTCTCTGCCAGCTTTTGATGAGCCCGGTGGTGGCGTCGAAATTCCAGATGTAGGAATAATTCGTGTCGATGGACGCGAGTGCGTGCGTGATGGTGTCCCGGGAGGAGGGAAGGTACCCGATCAGATTGAACCCCTTGATCATCTGGATGGGCGTGTTCACAGCGACCGGGGGGCCGGTGAGCGTCAAGGTCTGGCCCGCCGCCGCATTCAGCCGCATCCAGTATCCGTGGAGCCCGTCGAGGTTGGTCAGGGGATTCCCAGGACGCCCCTGCTGCCAGCTCTTTGGATAACCCGAGAAGTATCCCCAGACGTAATTGACAGGCACGGTGCCCAGAACGTTCGGAAGCGCGTCCGGGTTCGGCGTTACGGGGAAGGAAACGAAGTTGAAGCCCGGGACGAGAGCCAGGTTGATCGTCGTCGTGGAAGGATTGGCCGTGACTGTGAGCACTCCGTTCGTCTTTGTGCCCATGGTCATGGCGCCCTGAAGGTTGAACATCCGGACGTCGTGAAGAACAAGCGTGTTCGTCTGGCCCACGGTGTCCGTGACAAGAAACTGCAGCTTGACAAGAATGGAGGCATCCTGGACGGTCCGCTTTAACGGCTGGTTGGTGGTGAAGCAAACCACGCGCAGTGTGTCCCGTTTGTTGTACATGGACACTCTGTCCTGTTTCACTCCGATCGTGGCCCCGCCCCAGTTCGCGGTCATGGTCCCGGAGCCGGTGGCGCCAACCGCCTGAACGGCAGTGGGATCGAACAGGATGACGGCCTGGTAGGCGACGAGCGAGTCGGATCCGCTGATCGTGTACCCGGAGGTCTGGACCGGAATCTCCACCGTGGTCCCGCGCTGGACGGTTGTGTTGGGAATGGACACGTTCACGGCCGCCTGCAGGGATCCGGCGAACGCCAGCATCAGCAGCCAGGTCCAATACTTATGGGTCATGCCTGTCTCCCGTCTCGGGATGAGCTCATCGGATCAAAGTCGCCTTGCGCAGGACGGTGCGGCCGTCCGCCTCGACGCGGACGGTGTACACGCCGCTTGCAACGCCTTCACCCGCGTCGTCGCGTCCGTCCCAGGCGACGCGGTGAACGCCGGCCCGCAGAACCTCGGCCGGCCGCGTCCGGATGCGGGCGCCCCGGCTGTCGAAAACCGAAACCCGCACCGTCGCGTCTGACGGCAGGGTGATTTCGAACGCGGTCTCCGGATTGAACGGATTCGGAAATCCCGGGCTCACCGAGAAGCGGACCGGACCGCCGGATCCGTCCCCGGTTCCGAAGACGCCTGAAGTCCGGACCAGTCTGCGTGCCGGTCCGGCCGGCGTGATAAGTCCATCCCCGTCAAATGCCTGGACGGTCCAGAAAACCAGAAGGCCGTTCGGCACGGGCAGGTCCGCGGATGTGTTGTCGAGAATCGTGTCAACCGCGGCGCCAGGCCCCAGCCTGAGGGAATCCGCGTCGAGCGTGAAACGGTACCGGACGACATCTCCGGGGTCGACATTGGCCGATTCGGCCCAGGCGAAACGCATGACCGCGCCTGAATCACCGGCCTGGGCGCCGTCCTCCGGCGAAACGAGGCTGAAGGGACCGGGCGGATCAGGCACGGGGATGACGGACAGAATGAACGTCTTCTCGTCCGAATCGCCGGACGGGTCCGTGACGCGAAGCCGCACGGAGCCGGAACCGCTCCAGTCCGCGGGCGGAACGACGCGGAAGCCGCCTGCGGCCGCATCCCGAAGGACCTGGAGCGGGGATGCCGCGGTCAGGGACACATTCAGGGCGCTGAAAAGATCACCGCCATCCCGAACGCGTTCCGCGATCCAGGCGTCCGCCAGGACCAGGGCGCCGTCCTCCGGCATCGTGGTGTCCGCAAGGTCCGCGACGGCAGGCGGATGCCTGACGATCATTTCAAACAGGGCCGTCACCGCGGCCGGACCGTCCATGATCAGGGTCAGACTGCCGTCCGCGTCCGGTGTTCCGGAGTCCCATCCGGAGAACCGGTACAGGGGATTGTCTGATTCCGCTGTTAATTTCACGATCCGCCCGGCGTTGAACCAGGGACCGGCAGGATCTGTGCGGATGACCAGACCCGGAACCGTGTCCGGTGAAACGCGGGCCGTGAGCAGAAACTGGCTTTCGTACCGGACGGTCTGAGTCACCGGTCCGCCGAGCATCGTCTGGAAAGACGGCTGAGCGCCGGTGTAGCTTCCGGCGCCGATACCCGTCCAACCGCTGAAAACCATTCGCTTGTCCGCTCCATCCGCAACCACAGTGTCCGCTGACACCGTAATCGTGGCGTCCGCGAAATGCCAGCCTTCGCCGGTGACGCAGTCGGGAAAGGGCTCGCCCGTGACTTCAAGCAGGTACCGGAGACCGTACCGGGCCGTGTACCGGGTCGCGGAGGGATCGGCCAGGATGCGGCGCACCCTGTCGCCTCCGTCGTCCCACCCCGTAAATGCGTATGATGCGCCCCGGTCGACGGGGTGGTAGGCCGCGGGCCTGACCCAATGGGCGGAACCGGCGGGCCAGTACACATTCTGGGGAGTCCTGCGGGCAGAGCCGTCGATTTGAATGAGCACGTCTTGAACCGGCCCGGATTCGAAACGGACGGTTGTGCCGCCGCTCGCGGAGTAGTCGCTGTAAAAGAAAGCGCCGATGTCTCCCCGCGATCCGTCCGGGTCCAAAAACGCGCCCGGCACTCCGGCCTCGATGCAGGGCGACTTGTCGGAAAGCCGGTAGTCGCCGGCTCCGGAGTCCGCGAATTGCGGGTCCCCGTAGACGATGCCCACGTGCCAGTCCGTCTCGTCCTGAACGCAGTTGTTCCGGAACACGCCGTCGCCCGTGTTTCCAACCTGAAAGTACAGATCGTCCCCGTTGTTCCAGAAGATGTTGTTCAGCACGGTCGGCTCCGCCGCGGTGCGCATCAGAATCTCCAGCCCCCGCGCCCGGTCGCCGCCGCCGTTGTTCGCCACCGTGTTGTTCAGAATCATCGCCAGGGAATACCGCGTCGTGATGCCGCTGCCGCAGTTACCGGAATTGTGGACAATCAGGTTCCGTTCGATGACCGGGCCCATGCCGTCCACGCTGCCGTACGCGCCGTCGCTTCCGAATCCGCCGGAGACCAGAATGCCGCCCCCGGACCAGGAGCTGACGTTGTCTCGGATCACGTTGTTCCGGATCACGCTGAGCCACCCGCCGGTGAGAACGCCCGCGCCGGCTTCACCTCCGCCGTTTCGAACGGTGAATCCGTCAAGAATGGTGTAGTGCGCCATGGTGACCACGGACCTTGTTCCGTCCCCCTCGAGCACGGTTCTGTAGCGCTCGATGTCGCGGTCGTCCAAATCGTCTTCGAGTCCGCAGAATCCTCCGAACAGGCAGACGCGCGAAGGCAGGTCCACGGATTCACGGTATTCGCCCTCCGCGACCCAGATCCATCCGCCCTCCTCTCCGAGAGCCTCCACGGCCTCGCGTATGGAGTGGAAAGCGTCCTGCCAGCCGGAGCCGTCGCTCCGCCCGCCGGCGCGCGGATCCACGTGAACGATGCGCATCCCGCCGTTCTGTTCGTAGAGGATCCGCAGCATCTCGACATAACTCAGGTACCGCTCCTGCAAATCAAGGCTGAGATCAAAGGCCCGATAGGCGGGCCCTGCCACGTGACGCCATCGCTCGTCCGACACCGCCGGCCTCAGCAACCCGAAAATGACGATCAACAGAAAAAGCCTCACCCGCACCCGCTTCCGCATGGACATCAACTCCCCATGATCAGAATGAATGACACGCGTCCGGAGCCCGATCCGCCGACCGGAACAGCCCGGACCTTTCCGCCTGATAGACGGATTCTGGCCGGAGGCATTCCGCCTCCGGCCAGAACATCCAATTTATCAAACGGAGAGCGATAAATCAAGTTTGAAGATGCCGGAAACCCCGTTATTTCAGCTTGACCATCTTGAGGGTCCGGTGCTGATCCGGGCTCGACAGCCGGTAGATGTACACGCCTGTGGACGCTTCCTTGCCGCTCATGTCCCGGCCGTCCCATTCCGCGGAATGATAGCCCGCGTCGTGGTCGCGGTCCGCCAGCACGGCCACGCACCGGCCCATGACGTCGTAAATGGTCAGGGTGACGCGCTGGCGCTTGGTGACCTGGTACCGGATGGTGGTCACCGGGTTGAACGGGTTGGGATAGTTCTGGGCCAGGCCGAATTTCTTCGGCACGGGCACGGAGGCCGTGACCGGGCCGTTGACATTCCGGTTCCCGCTGGCGTCTACATCGTAGATCTTGTAGTAGTAATTGCGGCCCGCCTGGATCTGGTAGTCCTCGTACCGGTATTCCCGGTCGCTTCGGCACGGAATCAGGTCGGGAGTGATGATGCGGTATTCGCCGTCCAGGGAAGTGGACCGTCCGATCTCGAACCCGGCCGTGCCGGTCTCGCCGGCCGTGGACCACTCCACCGCGATATAGACGTCGTCCTCGTTGAAGGAGGCCGCCATGGCGGTCATTTCAACCGCCTTTGCCTTGACCGTGATGATCCAGCGGCGCGATACCTGAACGAATCCGTCGTCGATAAAGCAGTCCACGGTGTGATCCCCCAGCTCGGGTTCAGTCGGCGTGTACTCGAGGAACGGAAGATCCGATCCCACATGAGCGCCGTCCCATTTCCAGTAATAGTGGAGCGGGTCCCCGTCCGGGTCGCGCGCGTCCACCTGGAAGCTCAACTTCTGTTGCGCCTCGCACGTGTCGCGGTCCGCGACGGGGGTCTTGCCCAGCACCACCGGCGACTGATTGACGTTCGCCACGCGTATGACCGTGGTGTCGGTGTCCGCGCCGCCCCTGCCGTCCACGACCCTCAGCGCGAATGTGTAGGTGCCCGCCTGTTCGTACGTGGGCGTCCACCGGAATGTCGCGGTGGCCGTGCCCGGGCCCGATGTTTCGGGCTGTATGACGGCCCCTTCCGGCGGGAACGGATCCGCAATCTGGAAGGTGATCACATCCCCGTCAGAATCCGTTCCGACCAGGCCGATGATCAGGTCGTCCTTTTCGTAGATGTCGTAGGCCGGCTGAATGAGATCCTTGCCGAGAAGCGGGTTGTTCGGATTGATCACCGACTCGAGCGTGAAGGTCACCGTGGTCCCGGTGCCCCACCAGGCCCGCACCGCGGAGACGCCCGGCGTGCTCGCGCCGATGAAATGCACGGCCGCGATGCCGTTTGCGTCGCTGGTCACGGGCTGGGGTTCGACCACGGTGCCCCCGCCCGAATACTTCTCGAACACCACCTGGATGCCGGGAACGGGGTTGCCGTACACGTCCAGCACGCGCACCCGGAGCGGGTCCACGAAGAGCATGCCCAGCCGGCCCTTCTGGTTGTCCCCGGAGAATTTTTCGATGCTCGCGGCGTTGATGGTCCGTCCGAGCAGATTGAACGTCACCGGAGACCCCTCGAGGAAGGAGCTGGTGGCCTCGATCCGCACCGGGCCGCTCGTCTGGCCGAGCCGGACGGTGGCGTAGGCCCTGCCCGCCCCGTCACTGACCGCGGAATACGACGACTGGCCGCCGATTGTGGCGTCGCCTGAAACGACCGTGAAGAGCACGGCCACTCCGCTGACCGCGTTGCCGAACTTGTCCGTGGTCGAGACGACAATCGGGTTCTGGATGGTTTCCCCGACGAATCCGGACTGGCCGTCGCCCGAGACTTTGGCGATTTTACGGGCCGTTCCCGCGGCGCTGGTCACCGAGAACAGCTGCGGCGAGTTGCTGAGCGCCGTGTTCTCGGCGCGGATCCAGCAGGTCTGGCCGGCCTGCGAAGCGGTCTGCACGACCGCGCTCGCGTAGCCGAACCCGTCGGTCATCGAAGGCTGGGGCGTCAGTATGGTTCCGATGCCGCTGTAAACCGTGAAGGTCACGGGCACGCCGTACACCGGCTTGAGCTCCTTGTCCAGCACCTGCACGATCAGGGGCTGGGGCAGGGGATCTCCCGCCGGGCCGTTCTGCCCGCTCCCGGACACCATGCGCATGGCCACGGCGGTGCCGATCTTTCCCGTGGCGGAGAAGAAGAACGGACTGCCCACCAAAGTGCCCGATGTGACCCGCACCACGTTTTCGCCCGGGTTGGGGCCGAGAATCAGCTTGGTCCACGCGAGCCCGTCCGCGTTGCTGTGCACGTCCGCGCTTCCGTAGATGCGGCCTCCGCCGCCGGTCACCTCGAAATGAACCGGACCGAAGCTGGCGGGGTTGCCGTTCACGTCCATCACCTTGACCACCAAAGAATCGCGGAGCAGGGTTCCCACGTTGCCCGACTGGCCTCCGCCCGAATGGGCCTGTATCTTGTAGGCCTTGTCGTTCTCGAACATCACCGTGTCGCGCTGGAAAAGCCACTTGGCGTCGTCCACCACGTAGGCCCGGACGATTTTTTGGCCCGCGGACAGAGACCGGAGATAGCCGAACGCCTGCCCCTGGGCGTTGGTGGGAACGGTCGGGTCCTGCGGGAAATTGTTGGTGCCGCCCGTGACCTCGAGCCGGACGCGCTTGCCCTGCACCGGATTGAGAAATCCGTCGAGCAAAGTGACCGTGATGCGGCTCGTGTCGTGCTCCGTCGCTTTCACCGGACCGGTGGCGGTCACGGTCGAGGTGATGACGCTGACCGAATCGGACGTGGCGCTGGCCGTGAACACGACCGGCGAGCCGTGCAGGGAGTCCAGCCCGTTGAAGGCCGTGGCCCACAGCACGTTGTTGTCCGTCCCGGCCCTGGGTCCCAGGGTCCAGACCACCGAGGCCGTGCCGAAGGCGTTGTCGGTGTACACGGTCTTCGTCTTCGCCGCGGTTCCGTCGAGCACGCCGTCCCCGAGCACCACCGTGAACCGGATGCTGTCGTTCCCCACCGGGTTGCCGATGGCGTCCACGATCTGCGCGGAGACGGGAACGGCCAGCGGCTTGCCGGCCATGCCCGTGCGCCGGACGGCCGAGGCGGGCTTCAGGGAGTCCGCGTCGGACGACTTGCTGTAGATGTGGAACACGATGGGCGCGCCCGTGGAATCGGTGAGCACGTTCAGCCCGTTGTTCGCGTTGACTTCCACGACATTGTCTATTCCGGCCTTGGTGCCGGCGATGTAGTCGACCGTCGCGACGCCGTTTTCGTTGGTGTACACGGTCGCCTTGGGCGACTGGTCTCCGGTGAAACGGCCGTACCCGCCCGGCCGGATGGCGAATTCCACGGGCTGGCCCGTGACGGGCAGGCGCGACGCGTCAACCATCTGAACGGACAGCGGATCGTCGGCCATTTCATTCACCACGACGGTCTGATTGTTCCCGGTGAGCTGGATGAGCCGGACGGCCTTGGAATAGGCCCGGATCGTGAACTTGACGGGCGAACCGTCCACCGGCTTGAAACCGTCCGTGACCTTGGCCTGCACGATGTCCGTGTAGGAGCCGCAGATCGACCCGGTCCGGACATTGGTCGAGGCCCAGCCGTTCGCGTCGGTCAGAACGACGATTGAATCGGTGCTGTCCGTCGCGGTCCGGAAATAGAATCCGTGGCCGTAGGACCTGAAAACGACGGGCTGGTTCCGGACGGAGTTGCCGAAACGGTCGGTCACCCAGACCCGGAGCTTGTTCTGCAGGGAATCCGAAATGGGCGCGTTCTGCCGGTTGCTGCCCGCGACCTGCACCCGTTTTGCCTTGTAAAAACACGAGTCCGTGGCCACGACCGCCTGCAGGGCGCCGATGCGCGCCGTGACCTGAACGATGCCGGCCGTGTTCCCCAGACGCAGGGTGTCCTGCACGATGCCGGACGCGTCCGTGAGTTTGGGCTGTTTCACGCCCGGCAGGGCCGAACCCTGCGTCACCTGGAAGGTGACGGCCACGTTCGCGACGGGCCGCGACGCGTCGTCGAGCACCCTGGCCTTGACGAAATTGGGCATGATGTCGCCGACGTAGTGCTTCCCGGCCGGCACCGTGCCCGTCATTTTCTGAATGGACTTGACGAGCCCCGTGGTGGTGAGCGCCGAAAAGATGACGTCGGTTCCCGTGTATCCGGTGAAATTGGCCTTGACCTTGTTCGTCGCGCTCTGAACCCCGAGCGTGAGCGTGGTCTTGGCCTGGCCGCTGGCGTCGGTCGTGTCCGCGGCCGCGCTGAGCGTCCCGTCTCCCTCGGTGATCTGGAAGGTCACGCGGATGTTGGGCACCTTGTTGCCGTAGGTGTCGTAGAGGGTGACGATGAAAGGCTTGGGCAGCACGGCGCGCGCCACCCCAGACTGCTCGTCATTGCTCTTGAACATGGCGACCGGCGCCGCGGCGAGCCCCGTCTCGGTGAACACCGCGCCGTCCCCTTCGGCCACGCCGAAGGGCCGCGCGTCGACCTCATAGTCCTTGGCCTTGACGCCCAGGGTCATCTTCGTTCCGACGATTCCGTTGGGGTCGGTGAACAGCATGTCCACCGCCTCCATGGTGGTCGGCACATAGGTGCCGGACGGCGTCAGCAGGATCTTGTCGACCGCGAGGTTCTCGTGCAGGCTGGTCAGGATGATTTTGTGCAGGCCCCGGGACAGCCTGGCCGTGGCAATCGTGCCGCTGCCGTTCCGGATGCGGCCCCACTGCCACTGGGACGACGGGGAGCTCTGGAACAGGTTGTTCGTCCACGGCGTGCCCGACTCCTCCAGCTGGAACTGGAGGGCGTAGTGCGAGGCGTCGGGCACGATGACCCGTATCCAGAAATAATAAGTGGTGTCCTTGGGGCTGTAAAAGGTGAAGCTCGCCTTGCCTTCGCCGCCGCGTATCGGGGAGACAATGTACTTGCCTCCCGAGGCGCCCGGGTTGTCCGTGCGGACATAGTACGGCCCCGAGAAAATGGCCCATTCGGCCTCGATGGGAAGGCGCTCCATGGGTTCGGGCGGAGCCGCGATCGTCGCGCCGTCCGCCGGAGCCTTGATGTTGAAGAACACCGGCACGCCGGGCAGGGGCGTGTTGTTCGCGTCGAACACCTGCACCTTCAGGGAATCGGGCAGGTCGCTCCCGACCACGGCGGACTGGCCGTCGCCCGCGACTTTCTGCACGCGCGAGGCCGCGGTGGCCTCGGCCACGGTGATGAAGTCGGTCACGTTGTTGATCTGGTTGAGCCGGCCCAGCATGATGCCCGCGTACTTGGTCGTGCTGTTGTGGCGGATGTCCGGATCGAACAGGGCGCGGTCCGCAACGGGCATTCCGTTCAGGTACACGTCGAACTTGTGCCCGCCCTCGAAATTCCAGTCCATGACCACGGCCAGTGTGTCGCCGGCCCTCGGCGGACGGATGGATCCCGTGTTGTCCCGCAGGGTGTAGGGCACCTCGTCGATCTGGCCGTTCGGCGAGCCGTCCACCTCCCCGTTTTCGATGTTGTACAGGAAGACCCGGTTCGACTGGGTGCGCACCCAGAGCAGGTATCCGTCCGCGGCCATGCTCGGCGCGGTGAGCATCAGGGCGAATCCGGCCTGGCCGATGCCGGCCGTGGTCGAGGCCCGGCCCCAGACCATTTTCACGATGGACGGATTGGTGCGGCCCTGGTACACGGCCACGCGGCCCCAGTTACCGTCCACCTGATAATTGGTGAGCTCGCCTTCCTTGGTGGTGGAATTGTAGTCGATGCGGTATTCCGTGCCGTCGATCAGCCAGTCCGGTCCGATGGTGCCGTCCGGCTCCGTGGGCCGGTTGAAGGTCTCGACGATCTGTCCGGCCGAATTGGTGCGCGCGTAAACGGCCGGCGACAGTTCGCCCTTGTTGCCCCAGCCGTCCACGGCGCGCATGGCGAAGTAATAGCCGGTGCCCGACTGGAGACCGGTGACGGAGAACACTTCCCAGGTGCCCGATTCCTTGGGCGCGGGCGCGCCGGAAACGATGTTGGCCCTGGAGAAATCGTTCTCGTTCGTGATGGCGCTGGTGGAATACCGGATGTCATAGCTCGACGCGGTTCCGATCGATTCGTCGTTTCCGGGCGCGGTCCACCCCAGCGTGATCGACGTGTTGGTGGTGAATTCCACGGACAGGTCGCCGATGCGGGAGGGCGGAATGATGTCGGGAAGCTGGGATTCAGCGACGAACCGGTCGACGGTTGTGCTGTACGCGGTTCCGCTGGAATTCTGCGTGAAAAGAACGCCCGAATACAGATCCGCGGTGTTTCCGGTCAGCTTGAACCGGTCGCGCAGAACAAGGGCCTCTCCGTCGTTCACCTGAATCGTGAAATAGTTGGCGTCCGCGGCCTGCCGGTAACTGACCTTGAAGACGTCGCCCGGCGAAAGATTCGTCAGCGGCCAGCTGGTGACGTCCTGGCCGTACCCCCAGCCCGCGCGTCCCCCGACCATGGTCTTGATGCGCACGGCGTTGTTGTACACCCAGACCAGGTACCCGTTGGCCGTCGTGCTGGCCGCGTCCAGGCCGACAATCAGCCCCACCTTGTCCGTTTCCGCGGGCGCGGTGGACGGGTGGATTCTCATCGAAACCGTGGTCAGGTTCTTCGAGGTCGTCCAGATCGCGCTGTGGTACCAGTCGTCGGCGCCCACGGTCGTGCACTTCAGGCCGCCGCCCGTCGGCGCCTCTCCCGTGTTGACGATCGACACGCCCGTCCGGACCACCCACTCGGCACCGACAGCGGCGCGGTTGAATTCGTCCGTGTACGAGGGCTGCATGATCTGCGACACGTAATGAAAGAAGATATTGGCCATGGCCGCGTACCCGGAGGAGTTCGGGTGCACCCGGTCGATGTCGTAGTTGTAATACGTGGTCTTGTTGGCCGCGAACGCGGTGTACATGTCGATGATGGTGACCTTGGCGCGCTCCATGGCGGTCAGCTCGGACACCATGATTTCGAGCGCGTTGTTGAATGCCGCGGTCTCGGTTTCCGTCCCCGGCGTGCTGTATTTCGGGATCACCTTGCAGAGCAGAAGGTCGTCGACATAGGAATTGTCCGTGATCTTCTTGACCATGGTGTAGAGCTGGTTCATCATGGAATTCGGCGTATTGTACGTGCCGATGGCCTGGCCGCTGCCGATGTTGTTCGTGCCGATGTGCAGGATCACGATGTCGGGCTGAAAATCCGCGCCGTCGAGAACGGCCGCGATGTCGCCTTTCGCGCTGTCCGCTCCGATAAACTGGCCGATTCTGGCGCCGTCCAGGTAATACCCGCGGTTCAGGTCCGTGTTGTCCGGATCCGTGCCCACGAACACCGTGCTCATGCCGTTGTTCGTCAGCAGGGTGTGGAGCGGGCCCCGGTAACCCGAGTCGCCGGCTCCGGGCGGATTTTGATTGACCTTGCCCCAGGTGATGGAGTCGCCCAGCGGCAGGATTCTGACCTGTGCGGAGATCTGCCCCCCTAAGAGCAAGACCATTCCGTACACGCGGAGTGCGCGCAAAAAGGTCATGGCGCGGATGTCGGATTTGAACATGGTACCGAATCCTCCTCAGTTCTGCTTCATTTTGGAATAGGTCAAGCCCTTGGCACGCAAAAGGAATGCCATCAAAAGACGATTGTCGGATTCTGGTGTAAGGCCATATTTATCAATTTCTTGCAAGCGACTCGCGGATTCGGGAACAAGCACTTGCGCCTGGTTTTTTGGCGAAAACGAATCAGATGCGCGTTTTTCATCCATGCCGCACCCATGTCCTTTTCTCAATAAAAAAGGTGACCTGATTAGTCACCTCGTACTTCCCGGCATCGCGGCCTCTTTTATCGTTCGAACGTTCCAACGTTCAAACGTTCAAACGTCCCCGCCCTTCCGTCACTCCAGCCTTTTCAGCACCGTGATGGTCGGATTGACGTAAAACTCCTGCATGCCTCTGCCCGTGAACACGGCCGCGACCCCGTATCCGGCCGAGCCGTCCGTCAATTCCCGATAGTACGCGGCGAGTCCGGGATGGAGTTCCCCGGTCCGGTTGGAGGGGGAGGGCAGGTAGCGGTCGTCATAGAAGCTGGACAACAGGATGTAGTCCGGATTCCGGTTCCGAAGACCTTCCCGCGTGAAGGCCGAACGGTTGCCGGCCCGGCCGGAATCGGAGACCGCCGGTCCGGCCGCGTCGGAACCGGCGAGTCCCGGGGAATCCGCCACAAAATCCGGATTGATGCGCTCGAAAACCAGTCCGGAGGGAATGCGCGGCAGGTACATCTTGTAGGAATAAGCCTCCATCCGGCTTCCGGCGGGCAGGCGTTCCGCCATCCAGCGCTCCGCCCTGACCCTGGAATCAGCCGTGAAGCCGAGCAGGTTCCGGAACGACCCGAAGGCGGAAAACACCAGAACCGCGGCGGCAACAGCCAGAACAGGCCGCTTCAGCTTCGGTTTGGACAAGACCAGACGATCGATCAGCATCACCGCGGACAGGATCAGGAAGGGGACCATGGGCAGTACGTAGCGTATCGCGGTGATGCGCCAGGTGCCGATATAAAGATAGTAGATGAGCGGGGGAAAAACCGCCAGCGCTTCAACGGAGGAAGGCCGGAGCATCCACCGGATGAGGAGGCCGGCCCACGCGGCCAGGAAAAGCGGAAACAGGACAGGTCCGAAGCAGACGCCGAGAAGCTCGAAATTGCCGGCCCAGGCTGAAACGCCCGAGAAAACCTTGTATCCTTCCTTCGCGATCACGCTCTGCCTGGCCACATATTCGAGGAAAGTCCGGTAGTCCAGAACCGCGAAAGGCGTGGTCAGCAGAAATCCGGCGGCCGCGAGGCCGGCGCAAATCAGGGCCGGCCGGAACGGAATGGCGGCCAAAAGTCGCCTGAAGCGGTTTTCCGGACGGTCATTTCCGACGCCCCCGGCTTTTCCCGCTCTTAAAGCCGCGGTTGTCATGGACGCCAGCAGAATGAACAGGATCACTGCCGCGAAAAGCGCGGCGTTGTACTTGACGGACACCGCCATTCCGCTGAAAATTGCGGCCAGGGCCAGGTCGCGGGTCTTACGCATTTCAAGATACCTGAGGCCGAACAGCAGGCAGACCAGAATCATGACCACAAGCGGCACTTCCATGTAGGCGAAATGGCCGTACGCCGCGTATGCGACATTGACCGCGAGAAAGAGAGCGGCCAGCCGGGCCGCGGCTTCGCCCGCCATGCGCCTCGCGACGCGGTGCATCAGCGCAACTCCCGTCGCGCCGACGAAGGCCGTCGCGATGCGGCTGATCAGAGCGAGCCTGCCGACCAGGCCTTCATAATCCGCGGCGGAAACACCGAACAGCTTGATCGCGGCCAAAACCGGGGACAGGACGGCCAGAAGGAAATAATAATAGAGGGAACCCTTGTTGAAGACATGCGGGTTGAGGTCCAGATGGCGGGCCATGGGGATGACGATTTGCTCGAGCGTCTCAGGCTCGTCCGGATACCAGAGCGCGGGCAGACCCCATCGTATCCCGATCAGGCCGAAGGCCAGGGCGAGGCCGGCCGCGGCCCAGGGGAAGAGCCGGCTGAGCGAGGGCGGTTTCCGGTTCATGCGCTTTCTCCGTTGAAGCTCCCCGCGGCCCGCTTCGCGGGATCAAGCAATTGTATCTTCATATTATTGAAGACCCCGCTTTACGGGACCAATTGATAATATTTTTAGAGTATTGAAGGCAAGCCGCGGGCCTTCAATCAGAAAGAATCTTGTTGCTTGGTCCGACGAAGCCGGGGATTCTTCCATCTGTAGAGAAGAAATCATTTTATATTCGCTTACTTACCCCGCCGCCCGCTGCGCGGGACCAATTTATTATATTTTTAGAGTATTGAAGGCAGGCGGCGGGCCTTCAATAATGAAAAAATCCGATAGCTTGGTCCGGCGAAGCCGGCCTTCAAATAGAAAAAACCGGATATCTTGGTCCAGCGTAGCTGGGGGAATGCGCTCGCTGGCAGATTCATGCGCTTTCTCCGTTCACCGGCCGGCCAGGCCGGAAAAAGTCGTGAACCGGACGCCTTTCGTGCCGGACAGCCTCTTCAGGAATTCCTCCCAGGGATGGAACAGGGATTTCACGAGCCGGCCCTGGCCGTCGAAAAAACGCCAGGAATGGACCGGAAGAACGAGCGCATCCGTCACTGAATCGAGCGCCGCTTCAGCCTCCGCCCCGGTGCGGCCGTCGGGAAAGCTGAAATCCACGCCCGCGTGCTGGAGCAGAAGGAACCGGCCCCAGCGCATCGTCATCCGTCCCCTGCGCTTGTTCAGGAGAAAGCGGGGCCACAGCCTGGCCGGGATCAGGCCGTGCGGAAACCGGGACAGGCAGATACCCGCGTACCGTTTGCGGATCTCCCTGAGCGCGGTACCGGACACCCGGTCGCGGGGGGGCACGAAAAAAGCGGGCTTGCCGCCGAAAGCGGCCTCGATCAGCGCCATTCCCCTGTCCAGCCGGAACCCGATCGCTTCCCGGTCCGCCAGGAGGAACTCCGGAGCGCCCGCCTCGGCGCCGGCGTGCGACCATCCGTGCTGGCTGACTTCGATGAATCCGCGTCCGCGTATCGCGTTCACCAGTCCGGCGTTTTCCCCGACCGGACGGGGACCGGACCGTCCCGCGGCGCCGGCCGGCAGAAACCCCTCGGGTTCATCCGGGCCGTGCAGGGCCGAGCCGTCCGCCTCCGGAATAACCGCCGCGTTGAAGGGGATCCGGTTCCGGATGAGGAAATCGTGGGCCCGTTCGAATCGGCCGGGGTCCGTGAAATAGGAGATGTCGTCGTCGCGCACGACGACCGCCATTGGGCTCACCGGTCCGCCCGGTTCTTTCCGCGGGACAAAACGGCTTCCCGCAGCACGGCCTCCATTTTCCTGGCGTGGCCGTCCCACGTGTACGATTCCAGGACCGTCCGCCGGGCGGCCAGGGACAGGCGCTTCCGGAGAGCCGGGGAATCCGCCAGCCGCAGCACCTTTTCGGCGAACGCGTCCGCGTCGTCCGGGTCGAACAGAAACCCGTTCCGGCCGTCCCGGATGACGTCAACGACCTGGGGCACCGCGGATGCGACCACCGCCTTTTGCGAGGACATGTATTCGAACAGCTTCATGGACGAGGGATACCAGAAGGGCATTTTCGGATACGGGACAACGACCACGTCCATGGCGTTCAGGTAACGGGGCACGTCCGCGTAAGGCACCGTGCCCGTCAGAAAGACGCGGCCGGAAAGGTCCCGATCGGAAAAATGCGACCGGATGACCTCGCGGTTGCGGCCGCCGCCGACGAAGAGCAGTACAATGCGCCTCCGCTGTCTCAGCAGGCGCTTGGAAATGGCCAGCAGGTTCTCGAGGCCGGACCAGCCGTACAGGGAGCCGATCCATCCGACGACCACGGCGTCCCCGGGCATGCCGAGGCTCCGCCGCGTTTCCTGCGCCCCGGGCATGGGACGGAACCGGTCCGGATCCGCTCCGTTCGGAACCACGGTGATCTTTCCCTCCGGAACGCCGGACCGGACCAGGTAATCCTTCAACAGGTCCGAAATGGTGATGATCGCCCGGCAGGTCTTCCAGTTCCAGCGCTCGATCCATTCCGGAAGGACGGGCAGGACCAGGCGGTTGTGGCGCACCATGTTCCGGTGCTCGAATGCCGACGGGCAGTCCACCTCGAGCACCACGGGAACGCGGAGAAGGCGGGCGGCTGTTGCAGCGGAGAAATTATAGAGCTCGTTGCGGAGAAAAAGCACGTCCGGCTTTTCCTGCCTGAGAATGCGGAACTCGCGCACCGCGCCGGGCAGATTGGCCACGAGCCTCTTGGGGTCGTGCAGAAGGTTGGACAGACGTTTTTTCAGCCCGGCCCGAATCTTAAGCCGGATCGATTCGCCCTCGAGATCCTCGGGTTGAACCGAGAGCCAGTGAACAGAAACCCGGTGGCCCAGCCGCCGCAGTCCGTCCGTGAAACCCAGCGCCTTGTTCGCGGACCCCGCGGAAATCCCCTTGATGTCATAAAGATAGCTGAAATAAGTGATATTCAAGACAGGCTCCGAATCCCATTGCTCCGGCAATCGGCAAAGTAAGGAAAATATGGCCGTCCCGCAAGGTGTTTTTGGCGTCCGCCGCCCGGTTCAGGGCCGAAAAGTACGGGTTCCCTTTACTTCGTCCGATTTCTTTCGTATATTTATTCCATGGCAATGAAAATATTGAAATTCGGCGGGTCTTCGATTTCCACGCCCGAACGCGTTCAAGGGGTCATGGACATCGTCCTCCGGTCCGCAAAACGCAACCGGAACCTGATCTCCGTGGTGTTTTCCGCTTTCGGAGGCGTGACGGACGCCCTCATCGGCCTGAGCCGCGAAGCCGCCGGGCATTCGAGCGATTACCGGTCTTCATTCACGGCCCTGAAGAAGCGGCATTCGGACGCGGTGCGCGCCCTCATTCCCCCGGAGAGACGGGAGACCGTGCAGGCGGCCGTGTCGGCCATGCTCGACGAGCTGAAGGACACGGTGCACGGCGTTTACCTGGTCAAGGAGTGCTCCGCGAAAACGCTGGATTTCATCATGAGTTTCGGGGAGCGGTTGTCCGCGACCATCATCGCCGAGGCCCTGGCCGGACGCGGGCTGAACGCCGAGTTCTGCGACAGCCGGCCCCTGGTGCGGACGGACGGCAATTTCGGATCGGCGCGCGTCGATTTCGAGGCCACGAACCGTAGAATCCGGGCCCATTTCGCGAAGCGGAAGGCGATTCAGATCGTCACCGGATTCATCGGCTCCACCGCGTCGAATGAAACGACCACGCTGGGCAGGGGCGGTTCCGACTACACGGCTTCCGTGCTCGGGGCCGCGCTGGCCGCGTCCGGGATCGAAATCTGGACGGACGTCGACGGCGTCATGACCGCGGATCCGCGCAAGGTGGAGAAGGCCTTCCCCATGCCGTCCCTGACCTACGCGGAGGCGATGGAGCTTTCCCATTTCGGCGCCAAGGTCATCTATCCGCCCACCATTCAGCCGGCCATGGACAGGCGGATTCCGGTCCGCATCCTCAACTCCTTCCGTCCCGACTTCGAGGGCACGCTCATCGGCCGCCGGTCGTGCTCCCCCTACCCGGTGCGCGGCATCTCGTCCATGGACGACATCGCCCTGCTCCTGATCGAGGGCGGCGGCATGTTCGGTGTGGTCGGATTCGCCAGCCGCCTGTTCGGCGTCCTGGCCCGGCACCGGATCAACGTCATCCTGATCTCGCAGGCCTCGTCCGAGCACTCGATCTGCCTCGCCGTGGACCCGCATTCCGCCCGGTCCGCCAAGGCGGTGATCGAGGAGGAGTTCGGGCTGGAGATCCACGCGAAGAAGATCGAACCCGTTTCCGTGGATCCGCACGCGTCCATCGTGGCCGTGGTCGGCGAGAACATGAAGCGGACGCCCGGCATCTCGGGCCGCCTCTTCCAGGCCCTGGGACAGAACGGGGTGAACGTCCTGGCCATCGCCCAGGGCTCCTCGGAGCTGAACATCTCCGTGGTCGTGCCGAAAACGGACGTTTCGAAATCGCTGAACGCCCTGCACGACGCCTTCTTCCTGTCCGGCGCCCGCACCGTGAACCTGTTCGTGCTCGGCACGGGGCTCATCGGCGGCACGCTGCTCCGCCAGATCCTCGGCCAGAGCGAGTCGCTCCGCAGGGGGCGCGGCCTGGAACTGCGCGTCGTGGCGCTGGGCGACATACGCAAAATGGCCTTCGACCGGAACGGCATCGCGCTCGGCTCCTGGCGGGAGACGCTGGACGCCTCGCCGGAGCGCGCCGACCTGGAAGGGTTCGTGCACCGCATGAAGGCCCTGAACCTGCCCCATTCCGTGTTCGTGGACTGCACCGGAAGCGAGGACGTGACCGCGGCGTACGAGGGCATCCTCAAGCACAGCATTTCCATCGTCACGCCGAACAAGATCGCGAATTCCGGCCCGTACGCGCGGTACCGCAGGCTCCGCGACACCGCGCTCGGCCGCGGCGTCCGGTTTCTGTACGAAACCAACGTGGGCGCCGGCCTGCCGGTGATCAGCACGCTGAACGACCTCACCGCCAGCGGCGACACCGTGCTGAAAATCGAAGCCGTGCTGTCGGGCACCCTGAGCTACATCTTCAACACCTTCGGACGGGACAGGTCCTTCAGCCGGGCGGTGCGGGAGGCGAAGTCGCTCGGCCTCTCCGAACCGGATCCGCGCGACGACCTGTCCGGCCGCGACGTGGGCCGCAAGCTCCTGATTCTGGCGCGCGAAACCGGCCTGGCGCTCGAGCCCTCGGACGTGGCCGTCGAGAACATCCTGCCCGAAAAGTGCCGGCGCGCGCCCACGGTCGAGGCGTTCTTCCGTGAACTGGAAAAATCGGACGGCCTGTTCGAGGAGCGCCGCAGGCAGGCGGAGTCGCGCGGGAACGTGCTCCGGTACATCGGCACGGTCGCGGACGGCCGGGCCGGCGTGTCCCTTTCCGAGGCGGGCCCGGACCATCCCTTCTTTTCCCTCTGTCTCTTATACACATCTCCGAGCCCACGAG
>JAUCQC010000282.1 GCA_030372965.1 bacterium | reverse complement strand
AGACCCGAGAAGCACCAGCAGGTGCTGGTCGTGTCCTGGCGTATGGGCGGCGTGTGGAACACGGGGTTGCAGTCCGCCACGGAGGCGGGATGCTCGATCCCGGAAAAATCCATGGTCAGCACGGTTTTCTTCGCGCCCCAGATGATCTTTTCCGCGTAGAACGCTGAATCCCGCTCGACGATTTGCCCGGACACCGCAGCAAAACAGGAGGCGTACACGGATACCGCAAGCAACTTCATGCGAAAAGTCCTCATCCTCTCCTCCGCTGGATACAAAGTGATCACAATGAAATGTTCCCCGATCCGCGTCAATCCGTATCATCCGTGCGCCGCACCGCAGGATTTTTTCTCCGATCGCATGCTCCGCCCATGCGGCGCGGTGTCCGTGTCCCGTTTCTTTTCACGCTTCTCAATCCCCCATGCACGTCCCGAGCCTGCGGGCCACATCCACCAGGGGATGGTCCGGGCTCACCAGCCGCATCCTGCCGCCGACGTCGCTCAGGGGCACCGCGATGATGTCGTCGCCGCGCAGGGCCACCATGACGCCGGAGGCGCCGTTCTGCACGAGCTCGGCCGCCTTGACGCCGAAACGCGTGGACAGCACCCGGTCAAAGGGCGTGGGCGTGCCCCCGCGCTGAAGGTGCCCAAGCACCGTCACCCGGCTTTCGAGTCCGGTGCCCTCCTCGATGGCCCGGGCCAGAACCTGCCCGATGCCGCCCAGCCGTATCGGATCCGTGCTGGTCTTCACGGTCTGCTTCACCACCATCTCGCCGCCCTTTGGCCGCGCTCCCTCGGACACCACGACAATGCTGAACCGGCGCCCCCGCCGGCTCCGGTCCAGAACCGCGGCGCACACCTTCTCGATGTCGTACGGAATCTCCGGGATGAGAATCACGTCCCCGCCGCCGCCGATGCCCGCGGACAGGGTGAGCCAGCCCGCGTACCGTCCCATGACCTCGATCACCATAACCCGGTGGTGAGACATGGCCGTGGTGTGGATGCGGTCGATGGCTTCGGTCGCGATGGCCGCGGCCGTGTCGAAGCCGAAGGTCGTGTCGGTGCCCCAGATGTCGTTGTCGATGGTCTTGGGCACGCCCACGAGATGCACGCCTTTCTGGGCGAGCCCCTTGGCGATGGCCATGGACCCGTCGCCGCCGATGGCCACGATGCACTCGAGCCCGAGTTCGTCGATGTATCTCACGACTTCGTCGGACACGTCCGCGAACTCGACCGAGTCCCCGGTCTTTTTCACGGCCCACTTGAACGGATTCGCCGTGTTCGACGTGCCGAGAATCGTCCCGCCCAGGGTGAGGATGCCGGAGACGCGCTCCCAGTCGAGGGGGAATGCCCGTTTCTCGATCAGGCCCTGGTATCCGTCCTCGATGCCGACCATTTCCATGCCGTCAGTTCCGATGCAGGCTTTGGATACGCCGCGGATCACCGCGTTGAGTCCGGGGCAGTCCCCGCCGCCGGTGAGCACGCCGATCCGTTTGGCCTTTTTTCCAGACATGTTGACCTCCACGAGTTGTAAAAAAGTATATGCATTTTTTATTTTTAAATCAAATCAATTATTCTTCCCGTCCGTCCCGGGAACGAAAACAGGAAACCTTACCGGGTTCACATTCGTTAGCTTCTGAACGGACAACAGGGAATCCATCATGAAAAACACTCGCATCCTTCTGATTCTAATGAGCTTGGCGCTGGTCCAGTGCCGGGCGGGAGAGCAGAATACCATGCCCTACAATCAATTGACTCCGGAGGAGGAGCGGGTTATCCTCCATAAAGGGACGGAGAGGCCTTTTTCGGGCCGTTTCGTCGACCATGCTGAAAAAGGAACGTATACCTGCCGCAGATGCGGCGCCCCATTGTACCGGTCGGAGGACAAGTTCCGGTCGGATTGCGGCTGGCCGAGTTTTGACGACGAGATTCCGGGAGCGGTGAAACGCGTGCCGGACGCGGACGGCAGGCGCGTTGAGATCGTCTGCAACCGCTGCGGGGGACACCTGGGGCACGTGTTCTCGGGTGAGGGGTTGACGCCGAAAAACACGCGTCATTGCGTGAATTCGATCTCTATGGATTTCATCCCGGCGGCGGTTTCGGACGGTGTCGTGAAACCGGACACGGCCGTGTTCGCGGGCGGGTGCTTCTGGGGCGTGGAGCATCTGTTCGCCGCCGAGCCCGGGGTTCTGTCCGCCACGTCCGGATACACCGGCGGCCGCACCGACCGTCCCACGTACGAGGAGGTGTGTTCGCGCACCACCGGGCACGCGGAGGCGGTTGAGGTGGTGTTCGACCCGTCCCGGACCTCCTTCGAGAAACTGGCCCGGCTGTTCTTTGAAATCCACGATTTCACGCAGGTGGATCGGCAGGGTCCGGATGTCGGGGACCAATACCGGTCCGCGGTGTTCTACCGGGACGGGGACCAGAAGAGGATCGCGGAGAACCTGATCCGACAATTGTCGGAAAAAGGATTCAAGGTCGCGACGAAACTGGAGCCCGCGGCGACGTTCTGGAAGGCCGAGGAGTATCACCAGGACTACTATCGGAAAACGGGGAAACAGCCGTACTGTCACTTCAGGCGGAAGGTTTTCGATTAAGAGACTGGATGGAAGCATAAAAATCCGGTCGCCCTGAGCGTGTCGAAGGACGACCGGATTTTTTTGTGATCGATTTGAATGAATGCCCTACTTGGCGTACATCATCTTCTGAATCGACGTGCCCGCCATCCGACCCGGGGACAGGGGATCGGAGACCTCCAGCCGCGCCATGTACACTCCGCTCGGCAGACCCGTCGGATTCCACCGCACATGGTGAATGCCGGCGCTTTGGACGCCGGAGACGAGTCCCGCCGCCTCACGGCCCAGGGCGTCGAAAATCCGGAGCCGGACAAACGCCGGCCGTTCCAGCTTGAATCGCAGGACCGTCGAACCGTTGAAGGGGTTCGGATAATTGGGAAGAAGCGCGAAACCGGCCGGCCGGTCTCCCGTGCGGTCCCGGGCGACACCGGACGGCTCCCTGCCGCCTGTGATTTTCAGAATGGCCCCGGCATGACCGCAGGCCCATCCCGTGGAGTCGTTGACGAACGACAGGCCCTTGAGGTCCGCCGCGATGCGTGCGCCCGACTGTTCGTCCAGCCACGTGTCCCCGCCGTCGTCGGTCATCAGGATGACGCCCCCGTCACCGGCGGTCCACCCTCGCCGGTTATCCGTGAACTGAATGTCGTGGAGGTCCAGAACGTCCACCGGCAACTGGACAATAGACCAAGTCGCGCCGCCATCCGCCGTGTGAAACAGGCCCTCGCCTGCGATCCACCCGTTCATCCGGTCCAGAAACTGGACCGCGATGCAGTGGCGGTAGGAGAGACTGTTGGTCGCCTCCAGATCCTGCCAGGTCGCGCCCCCGTCCGTGGTGCGGACGACCGTGCCCAGCCCCCCGGCCGCCCAGCCGTACAACGCATCCGTGAAAAACAAGTCCCCCTGCACGGTCGCAAACCCGATGCCCAGCGGTTTTTCGATGCCGGTTTCAACCCACCGCCAGTTCTCGCCCGCGTCCTCCGTACGGGCGAACCGGATGGAGGGAGACCCGTTGTTGACCGCCCATCCGCTGTCACCGTCCAGAAACTGGACGGAGAACAGCTCTGTGGAGCCGAGCGTCCCCCCCTGCTGGATCCAGTGCGCGCCTCCGTCTGTTGTGTGGTAGACGGATCCCTCATTGCTCCACCCGTCCGCGTAGAACATGCCTGTGTTGCCGACGGCCCATCCGTTCAGCGGATCGGTGAAAACGACTTTGTCGAGCCGGAAATTGCTGAACATGAGGGGGAAGGAGGTGTCCGGCGACCGCTCGAACTGCTTCTCCCAGGTGCGGCCGCCGTCTCCCGTGTGAAAGATCACCTGGCCCCAGATGTCCGGCCCGTAGGAGCGGCTTCCGACGACCCACCCGTTCGACGCATCCGCGAAGAAGATATCCTCGAACCGATAGTGGACGTTCAAGTAATCCTGCGAGAACAGGTCCTCGGGTGAGGCGGATGCCTCCCACGGCCGGCCGGACCGGACCCGGTAGTCGTTGTCGCCCACGGCCAACAAGCGGTTCGCGAAAACGGCGACCCCGAACAGCCCCTCTCCGTCATGCATCTCCATCCGGACGGTCTCCCAGGTCCTGCCTCCGTCCATCGTCCGGAGCACGGGCGGGCCCCAGGCGGCTGGGTAGAAGGTGCCCGTGATGACCCCCCGGTCGGCGTCGAGAAAATCAACGTCCCAGAAGTTCTGCGAGAACCCGCCCTGGTCGAGGCGCTCCCAGGTCGCGCCCCCGTCCGTGGTGTGAAACAGGTTACCCCCCTCCTCGCCGCTGTTCGTAATGAATCCCACGGCCCATCCGTTCAGGGCATCGGTGAATTCAACGTCGGTCATCGTGATGTCCAGTTCGTGATTGAACTTTCTCTGCCAGGTCCGTCCGCCGTCGGAAGTGGCATACAGCGCGGACCTGTGGTCCGCGCCCCCGGTGATCGGGTCAGTCCCCCGGAATGTTCCG
The DNA here is from genome assembly GCA_030372965.1 of bacterium. Taxonomy (GTDB): domain Bacteria; phylum Zhuqueibacterota; class QNDG01; order QNDG01; family DTFT01; genus JAFGAX01. Next base: position 5,555 of record JAUCQC010000282.1, on the reverse strand, counting down.
GCCGCCCATCCGCGCTGACCGTCGATGAAGGTCACGCGCTTCAGAATGCCCGTTGATTCGGGAACGGACGACGGCTCCCAGGATTCCCCCCCGTCAGCCGTCCTCCAAATCGATCCACGCCAGTCATCCGCGTCCCCAAACCAGCCGAAATGCACAGCCTCCGTCACCGTGACGAATCCGTGCAGCGCGTCCGTGAAAAAAACCCCGTAGCATTCGCCTTGCGTGTCGATGTCCTTCCGCACCCACGTGGCTCCCCCATCCCGGGTTTTCTGCACGGTGCCCTGTTCGCCGACCGCCCACCCATTCCGGTCATCGGTGAAACAGACGCCGTTCAATGCGGCGCCGGACGCGGCCTCCTGGGGCCGCCACGTGTCCCCCCCGTCCTCGGTGACGATGATGGTTCCGGTCCACTCCTTCCGGTCGGCGTCCCAGTGGGGAAGCCCCACGGCCCATCCCTTCTGTCTGACCGGGAAGCAGAGATCCCTCAGGTGCCAGGATGACTCATAAAACTGAAGTTCTGTCTGGAACGCCTGCACCGCGGATGCCAGGCAACAGACGGCTGCGCAGACCGCCACTGCGACGGGACGTGTCCTCATCAGTTCCTCCGTGAATCGTTTTGATTGGACGAGTCCCCGACGGGACTCAAGGCTGGAATCCGATAAAAGATAGGAAAAGAGCGGAAAAAGTCAAGACGAGAATCAGGGAATCATGCCCAGCTTCCTGCCGACGGCCGTGAACGCCTCCACCGCGAAATCCAGATCCGTTGTGTCGTGCCCGGCCGAGACCTGCACGCGGATGCGGGCCTGGCCGCGGGGCACTACCGGGAAGCAGAAACCGATGACATAAACACCCTCCGCCAGCAGTGCGTCGGCCATGGACAGGGCCTTTTTTTCGTCATAGAGCATCACCGGCACGATGGGATGGGTTCCCGGCTTGATGTCGAACCCGGCCGCGGTCATGCGATTCCGGAAATGCGCGGTGTTGCGCTCCAGCTTGTCCCTCAGTTCGGTCGTTCCGGACAGCAGGTCCAGGACCGCGCCCGTGGCGCCCGCCACCACGGGCGCGAGCGTGTTGGAAAAGAGGTAGGGCCGGCTCCTCTGCCGGAGATACTCGATCATCTCCCTCCGCCCGGCGGCGCATCCGCCGGACGCGCCGCCCAGCGCCTTGCCGAACGTGGTCGTGACCAGGTCCACCCTGTCCCGCACGCCGAACAGCTCCGGCGTGCCCCGGCCCGTGGGGCCCACGAATCCGGTGGCGTGGCTGTCGTCCACCATGACCAGGCTGTCGTACCGCTCCGCGAGCGCGCAGATGCGGTCCAGTTTCGCATACTCGCCGTCCATGGAGAACACGCCGTCCGTTGCGATGAGCCGCAGCCGGCTGTCCGCGGTCTCTTTCAGCTTGGCCTCCAGGTCGGCCATGTCGGAATGGGCGTAAATCAGCCGTTTCGCCTTGGCAAGCCGGATGCCGTCGATGATCGATGCGTGGTTCAACGCGTCGGTCAGGATGGCGCAGTCTTCGGAGAGAAACGGCTCGAACACGCCGCCGTTGGCGTCAAAGCACGCGGCGTACAGGATGGCGTCGTCCACGCCGAGAAAGTCCGCGATTTTCCGCTCGAGCGTCTTGTGGACGGCCTGCGTGCCGCAGATGAATCGCACGCTCGACAGGCCGTACCCCCAGCGGTCGAGCGCCTGGTGCGCGGCCTCGAGCACTTTCGGATGGCTGGACAGGCCGAGGTAGTTGTTGGCGCAGAAGTTGAGAACCTCGCGGCCGTCCGCGAGCCGGATTCGCACGCCCTGCGGGCCGTCGAGCACGCGCTCGTTTTTATACAGACCGTCGTCCCGGATGGCCTTGAGTTTCGCGGCCAGGTCGTCTTTGAGTTTACTGTACATTTAAGTCTCCCGGAAAAACCACATGCCGGATTTACCACAAGATGCAGGTCCGATATGCCGCGCCTCTTCATGCGCGGCTATCGGACATTTTTCCCCGATGTCCGAAAGGCTCGCCGGGAAGCGCGAGCGCCACGAAGGGCGCCGCAAAGCGGCATTTCGGACCTGCACATCGCGAAATATTTCAGGCCGCGAGTCGCGCGTCAATCCAGCTCCAGCACCACCTTTCCGCAGTTGCCGGACGCCATGACGTCGAATCCCTTCTGAAAATCGTCGAACCGGAACCGGTGTGTCAGCACCGGGGAAATGTCCAGCCCGCTCTGCAGCATGGTCTGCATCTTGTACCAGGTCTCGAAGATCTCCCGGCCGTATATCCCCTTGAGCACCAGGCCCTTGAAGATCACCTGGTCCCAGTCGATGCGCGTTTCCGCCGGAAGGATGCCGAGCAGGGCGATGCGGCCGCCGTGGTGCATGCTCTCGAGCATTTTCTCGAACGCGTCCCCGTTCCCCGACATCTCGAGGCCCACATCGAACCCGATCATGCCGAGTTCCCGCATGGCATCGGCGATCGACGACTCGGACACATTGACCGCCCGCGTGGCGCCCAGGCGGCGCGCCAGGTCCAGCCGGTACGCGTTGACATCCGTGACCACGACGTTCCGGGCGCCCACGTGTTTCGCGATGGCGGAGGCGATCAGGCCGATCGGGCCCGCACCCGTGACGAGCACGTCCTCCCCGACCAGATCGAAGGACAGGGCCGCGTGCGTCGCGTTTCCGTACGGGTCGAAAAACGCCGCGATCTCGGAAGGAATGCCGTCATGCACGTGCCACGCGTTCGTCGCGGGCACGGACACGTATTCGGCGAAGCATCCATCGCGATGGACCCCGATGCCCACTGCGTTGGTGCACAGGTGCCTCCGGCCGGCCCGGCACGAGCGGCACACACCGCACACGATGTGCCCCTCGGCGGACACCCGCTCGCCGACGTGGAAACCGCGCACTTCGCGGCCCCGCTCCACGATCTCGCCGACAAACTCGTGCCCGAGCACCTGGGGCGTATGGATGGTCTTTTGGGACCACGCGTCCCACTTGTAGATGTGCAGGTCCGTGCCGCAGATGGCCGTCTTGAGCACGCGGATCAGCAGGTCATTGGCGCCGCAGGCCGGAACCGGGACGTTCTCCATCCAGATTCCCGGCGCGGCCTCCCGCTTGACGAGCGCCTTCATGGTCTCCGACATGTCCTCTCCTCCGAACTCTGTCCGTCTCGTTACCGCGGATTCAAGAGCCTCTCAGTCCCCGTGAAATCCGGAAAGCCCGGAACCCGCGGAATCCGCCCTGCGGAACGGCGCCACGCCGGGACGCCTCAGCGGGGACCGTACTTCTGATGGAACCGGTCCTGCGGCAGGAACCGCTTCTCGATCTCGCGCACGTCCTGAAAACCCACCAGCTCCTTCCAGTAGTCGAAGGAGACGACGAGGTCCTCGCGTCCGGGCGCCACGCCGCCCTGCGCCGCGATCGCCTTGAGGTACTCCTCCATGCCCTTCACCGCGGCGAACGCCGTCCCAACCGGGATGGACACCCGCGCCACGCGGAGCTTCCGGAGCTCCTCGATCGGCATCACCGGCGTCTTGCCGCCGACCACGCCGTCGAACAGGTTGATCGAGATGGGAGCCTTGATCTCGGACACGATCCGCCGGATCTGCTCGGCGGTGCGGGGCGCCTCGACGAACACGAGGTCGGCGCCGGCTTCGGCGTAGGCGTTGCCCCTGCGGATCGCCTCGTCGATCCCGCTCACGGCGATGGCGTCGGTCCGCGCGTTGATGATGAAGTCCGGGTCGGTCCGCGCCGCCTTGGCGGCCTCGATCTTTCCGACCATCTCCTCGACGGGGACGATTTCCTTGCCTTCGAGATGGCCGCAGCGCTTCGGGAAAACCTGGTCTTCAAGGTTCACGCCGGCGGCGCTGATGGCCTCGAATTCCTGCACCGTGCGGTACACGTTCACGGCCGTGCCGAAGCCCGTGTCGCCGTCGGCCATCACCGGCACGTCCACGGCCTGCACGATCTTGCGCGTCTGGTCGAGCATCTCGCCGTACGACAGCAGGCCGACGTCGGGCTTTCCCAGAAGGGAGGCCGCGATGCCGAACCCGGAGCACTGGATGGCCTTGAATCCCGCGCGCTGGATGAGGATGGCCGAGATCGCGTCATAGGCGCCGACCATGACCAGGGGTTCCCGCGCCTCCAGCATTTTTCTCAACTGCGTCGTTTTCTTCATCACGGTTTCTCCCGTCCGAAAGAGTCAGGGGACGGCCGGCCGGCTTTGCCGGTCCGGCTGAGAAAAAAAGGCCGGACGCAACCGCCCCGGCCTGTTGTCATCGGTGTAACGGTCAGAGTCATCCCGGCTGTCAGATCAGCTTGTCGGCCGGCGTGTATTTCAGGTCGAACGCCTGGGCGACCGCCGAATGGGTGATCTCCCCCTTGTACATGTTCAGTCCGGTCCGGATCTCCAGCGAGGTGCGGATCAGCACGTCCATCGCCACGTCCGCGATCCGGATGACGTAGGGCAGGGTGGCATTCGTCAGGGCGATGGTGGACGTGTAGGGCACGGCGCCCGGCATGTTGGCCACCCCGTAGTGGATCACGCCGTCCACGACGAACGTCGGGTGGTCGTGCGTGGTCGGCTTGGAGGTCTCGATGCATCCTCCCTGGTCCACCGAGACGTCGACGAGGACCGAACCGGGACGCATGAGCGAGAGCATGTCGCGCGTCACCAGCCTCGGCGCCTTGGCGCCCACCACCAGCACGGCCCCGATGAGCAGGTCGGTCCTGGGGAGCAGTCCCCGGAGGTTGTACTCGTTCGAGAAGACGGTCATGACGTTCTTCGGCATGACGTTCTCGAGGGTGCGCAGACGGTTCAGGTTGCTGTCGAGGATGTACACCTCGGCGCCCATGCCCGCGGCGATCTTCGCCGCGTTGATGCCCACCACCCCTCCGCCGAGGATGGTGACCACGCCGGGCGGCACGCCGGGAACGCCGCCCAGAAGCACGCCGCGTCCCCCGTTGAATTTTTCGAGAAACCGGGCGCCTTCCTGCGTGGCCATGCGGCCCGCGACCTCGCTCATGGGAATGAGCAGAGGCAGACTCCCGTCCGGAAGTTCCACCGTCTCGTAGGCCACCGCCGTGGCGCCGGTTTTTTGGAAATCGAGCGTCAACTGCCGGTCCGCCGCGAAGTGGAAATAGGTGAACACAATCTGGTCGCGCCGGACCATCTCGATTTCCGGAGGCTGGGGCTCCTTCACCTTGACGATCATGTCCGCTTCCTGGAACACGTCGCGGGCTGTGTCTGCGAGCAGGCAGCCGGCGGACCGGTACTGTTCGTCCTCGAATCCGCTGTTCCGGCCGGCCCCCTTCTGCACGTAAACGCGGTGACCGCGCTTGGTGAGTTCCGCGGCGCCGTGCGGGGTCATGGAGACGCGGTTTTCCGCGGTCTTGATTTCGGTCGGGACGCCGATTTTCATGGAGCGCTCCTCATTTCGGATATTGGAATATTCCAGGAATATATTCAAATATATCTACGCGTCCCGTTAAAGTCAAGATGATGTTATCGGCCGGAAACCGGCCATTCTAAAATCTGTCTCTTATACACATCTGACGCTGCCGACGAGTTCCGAA
>JAUCQC010000281.1 GCA_030372965.1 bacterium | reverse complement strand
CTCCCTGGCCGTGGCTGCCCTGAACCCGCACGGCGGGGAGGGCGGCATGTTCGGGGACGAGGAGATCCGGATCATCGGGCCGGCCGTGGCCGAAGCCCGGGCATCCGACCTGAAAGTCGAAGGCCCGATCCCGGCGGACAGCGTCTTCCACCTGGCCCGCGAGGGCCGGTACGACGGCGTGCTCTCCCTGTACCACGACCAGGGCCACATCGCGACCAAGACGCTCGATTTCAGGCGGACCGTGAGCCTGACCATGGGACTGCCCTTTTTGCGCACGTCCGTGGACCACGGCACGGCATTCGACATCGCGGGCCGGGGCATCGCGGATGAAACCGCCATGATCGAGGCGGTCATCGCGGCCGGCCTCCACGCGAAACGGGTGAGGCGCGCCCAGGCCGCCGACGGGGCACGATCCGCTAGGGAACGGAAAACAACCGATCCGAAGGAAACGGCCGCGGCCCGGCGGACGGAGCGGCCATGATCTCGCGCCTTCTGTCCTTCAAACCGCTCGAACTGGCCGACCGGGAGACGCTCCGCCCCGCGTTCCGCGCCTACGACCCGGAAACGTCCGAATGGACGTTCACGAATTTTTTCATCTGGCGCGGTTACTATCATTTCGAATGGGCCCATTACGACGGCCTTATCGTTTTTCTCTGCAGGCCGGAGAGCCAGGAACCATTTTTGCTCATGCCGATCGGACAGGTCCCCCGGGCGGAGAAAGCCCGTCTCCTGCTCAGCGCCCTGGCGGAGGAGCCGGGGGTCGGGCATCCCGCCATCCACAAGGCGGACGCCCGATTCGCGGCCGAACTGGCCGGACATCCGGATTTCATCGTCGAGCCCCAGCGCGACCATTTCGATTACGTGTATGAACGCGAAGCCCTGGCCTCCCTGTCCGGCCGGAAACTCCACTCCAAGAAAAACCACCTGAACCGGTTCGAGAGAATCCATCCCGACGCCCGGTACGCGCCGATCGACGCGTCCCTGGTTTCCGCGTGCGTCGAGGTGCTCGACCGGTGGCACGAATCACGCAACAGCGGGCACAATCCCGTTCTCATGGCCGAGTCGCGGGCGGTGCGCGAGGCGCTCGGCCACTTCGAAGCCCTCCAGCTCAGCGGCGGCGTCATCCTGATCCAGGGCAAGGTCGAAGCGTTCACGCTCGGAAGCGAACTCAGCTCGGACACGGCCGTGGTGCACGTCGAAAAAGCGGACCCGGACATCCCGGGCTTGTACACGGCCATCAATCAGCGTTTCGCCTC
>JAUCQC010000280.1 GCA_030372965.1 bacterium | reverse complement strand
GGGGAAACCGGATGGTCGGGGCCGCCGCCAGCGCCCCGGCGGGGGAACGCCGGCGGCGCCGGGCGCGCCTTCACACCGCCTGGGCCGCCCGGCTCAGAAGGTTCAGAACCTGACCCCCGAAAAAGGCCAGCGCGACAACGGCGAGGATGACGATGGACATGAGAATGAGACCGTACTCGCTGAGCGTCTGTCCCTTTTCCCTTTGCACGGCGGTCTTCCGGTTTTCCGCGCGTGATTTAAAGCGCGTTGGCGATGTTGTTGATCACGGTCGAAATCTGGTTTCCCAGAAGCGTGATCGCGACGATGGCCACAACCGCGATCAGCACCAGGATGAGGGCGTACTCGGACAGGGTCTGTCCCTCTTCACGACGGACGAGCGTGCGGATGGTCTTCAGGTTGAACATGGCTTGCTCCTTTGTTGAGAAAATCATTCGACTGGGTGGACGCGATTCGAAATCGCGGTGATGACTTCCAATGCCTGCCTGTTGCCTCCTTTCCGGATCAAATCTGAGTACAGAAATCGTTCAATTACGTCTTCTGCCTGTCACCTCCTTCTTCATCGCCTCGTCAGTATTCCCGTTTCCAGTTCCGATTATCGCTTAAGACTATGTTTACATTTGTTTTGTGTTGGATTACCCCCAAAAGAAAAGGGCAGTACCTTCACGACACGCGTGATGGAAGGATGACTCCCGCCAGAGAGGTAATCCGATGCGGATCAAACAAAAAACATACCATCCGGCCGGATCGACCGGCCGCATTTTCACGGGGGCATGATTTGACTGAGTTTATGAGCCTCCACGGACAGACCGTCACGGCTCGCGGTATTGTATTAAAGGATGATGAAGCAGAGCTCAAGCGGTAATTGTTTCCTTCGAACAGGAAAAAATATCCGGTCCGGGACGGCAATAGGGAGAACGCAGGAAGGCAATTTGGAGAGGGGAATTGGCCGCGTCCGGCATCCGCGACACGGATTACGGCGGCCGGATCCGGGGTCGTTCAGGTGAAAAGCATTTCACCTGTGCTCCGGTTCAGCGATTCGGGACACACAGCGGAAACGGATTGTAACGGCCTGTCATTGTTATCAGAATTTCCCTGAACCCGCGGAATGGCATCCGCCTGGCTGTATCGATCCGGATGAATAAAAAAACCTCTGATGGAAACCATCAGAGGTTTTGTCGGGGCGGTGAGATTCGAACTCACGACTTCTTGCTCCCGAAGCAAGCGCGCTAGCCGGGCTGCGCTACGCCCCGAAAAAAAATGCCATGCCGGCAGAAACACCCCGGGAGGGAGGGTAGGATGTCCCCACGCGGCATGGCAAATGCTTTAAAAGAACTTCCCAATTAATAGCAAAAACCGGGCCGTGTCATTCAGCCGCCGGATATGGCTGGTCTGGCCTTCGTAGGATGTCCGAACCGGGCACCAACCCATCCTGAACCCGGCCCTCGCCGCGAGGATGAGCATTTCGGTTTCCGTCTCGTAGTGATCGGTCCCCGGATGAACGCGGGTCAGAACCGATCTCCGGTACAGTCTGTAGCCGCACTGGCTGTCCGGTATTCTTCTGCCCGCCGCGACCGAGGCGATCATCGAACTGACCCGGTTCGAGAAGATGCGGTCCGGAGGCATTCCCGGCCACCGCAGCTCCCGGAGACCCACCACCAGATCGCGATCCGCCTCGACCAGACACCGGATGAACGACGGGATGAAAACGGGATCGTGCTGTCCGTCCCCGTCGAGGGTCAGAACCGCGCCTGCTCCCGCGTCCAGGCAGGCCTTGAAGCCGGACTTCAAAGCCGCCCCTTTTCCCCGGTTCCGGTCATGCCGGATCACTTGTACATGATACGCCCGGGCGACGCCGCCGGTTCCGTCATCCGATCCGTCATCCACCACCCATACGCGTGGAGAGGGAAGGACTTCTGATATTTTCGAAAGAACGCCGTCGAGACGGTCCGCGACATTGTACGAGGGAATCACGGCGTGGACATTCAGTTTTCCAGCCTTCATCCGCGAACCTTGCTCAATCGAGCGTGTAGTATAATTCATTTTTTTGAAAAATGCAAGTTTTTTCGTAAAAATCGGTGCGATGGCCGGTTCACCGCAGAACCGCCACTTTCAGCGTTTTCTGCCTGTCCCCGGCCGCCAGGCGGCACAGGTAGACGCCGCTCGCCGCGGGGCGCCCGTTTCCGTCGCAGCCGTCCCATTCCGCCGTGCCTTCCGAAGCGCCGCGGCCCAGGGCGAGAACGCGCACCGGCCGCCCCAGCACGTCGTACAGCGTGAGTGTCACGGTGTCGGTGATCCCCGCGTCGATGCGGTACGAGAACCGCGTCGCGGAATTGAAGGGATTCGGAAACGCCTTCAGCAGGCGGCCGGGACTCTCCGGCGCCGGCACCGGCCGGTTCGACACGCCGTCCAGGATCGAATCCGCGAGCACCAGCACCGCCGCGCCGTACGGCGCGACCGTCAGCGAGAGCGCGTTCCGGTTTTCCGGAGGAACGGCGTAGCTGGTGTCGTTCAGCAGGTCGTTGAGATGGAGAACGGACGGTTTCCCCTCCGTCGGGAACAGCGGCACCGCGGAAAGGTCGAGCGTCGCCCGAACCGCAGCGCCGGAAAAATTCGCGACCGTGATCCCCGGCCTCGACGAGTCGGGGCGGAGGAACGCGTAGATCCGGGCCGACCCGCACGGCACGCGAAGGATGCGGTCGGAGCGGAACGCCGCGAAACGGCCGCGGATCGACAGGAGTCTCGCGTACCAGGCCGTCAGCTCAGCGCCGCCCGGCCGGTCCCAGTCCACGGAGCCGCGCCGGCTCGTCTCCCCCGTCTCCTGGCCCGCGTAGATGAGCGGAATGCCCGGCGCGGTGCACAGCACGGCCGCCGCGGCTTTCGTGCGGGCCGCCGGAAAAGACTGGGCGATGCGCGTCTCGTCGTGGTTTTCCAGGAAGCGGAAGTATCGGGCGTTCGGACCCGTGTGATGGTTGACCCTGTCCGAGGGGCTGTAATTGCGGACCCTCAGGTCCAGGTCGCCCACCGACCCGCCGGCCAGCGTCTGGCGGACCTGGTTGAAGAAATTCCAGTCGTACGCCGCGTCGCACGCGCCCCCGCCGTCCGCGTAATTCGCCTCCGAGCCCGCGCCCGTGCCGTCCGTTTCGCCCAGGAGGAAGGATTCGGGCTTGAGGCGCTTCATCTCCTCCCGGAACGGACGCCACCACGCCGCGGATCCGTACCGGTTCTGCGGCCCCCAGTACACGTCCATGCGGAAGCCGTCCACGTTCCGTTCGGTCAGCCACCAGGCGTACATGCCGGTCATGAGGGCGTCCGTTTCGACGGCGGCATAATTGAGATTGGCCAGGGACCAGCCGTCATAGTACACGTACGCCACGGCCCCGTCCTTGCGGAAGGCGGACTGGCCCATTCCCCGGTTGTCCCCGAGAATGCGGTTCTCGATCACGGGCCTGAACGGCGAATGGTCGCCCCATTGAAGAACGTCCTGAACCCACGGGTGCTTTTCGGAAACGTGATTCGGCGTCGAGTCGAGAATCACGCGGATTCCCAGGCCGTGCGCGGTCCGGACGAAGCGGTCCAGGTCGTCCAAGGTGCCGAACTGGGGGTGGACCGCCCGGAAATCGGTGATGTTGTATCCGGCGTTGCCCTCGTTGACCGTCTCCCCATTCGGGTAGATGGGCATCAGCCAGACGACGTTCGCTCCAAGCGACCGGATCGCCGGGAGCCTGGCTTCGGCGGCGGCCAGCGTGCCTTCGGGGGTGAACGCCGGCAGGTAAATCTCGTAGATCACGGCGTCCCGCACCCACTGTGGGTTGGCGTCCGTGTCCGGGAGAACGACGGACCCGTCCGCCAGAACCGTGAAACAGGCGCCCGCCCTTCCGGTGTTCCCGTCGCCGTCCTCCGCGGTCACGCGGAACGCCCAATCTCCAGCCGGAAGCGGAAGCCGGACGAGAACCGTGGAATCGCGCGACAGGAGCGACAACGGAAGCGGATTCAGCTCAGTGTCCGGCGACCACTCGAAACGGACGGCGTCCCCGTCGGGGTCGTTCCCCCGGGCGGTCAGCCGGACATCCCCGCCCTCCAAAACAGCGGTCACGGTCGGTTTGGGCGCGTGATCGATGCGGTACCGGACGACGACCGAGTCCGAGAACCGCCGGATTCCGTCGCCGTCCGTCACGGCGGCCCGGATGAGGTTGTCCCCTTCCTCGAGCATCACGGTTTCGGAGAATCCGCCGCCGGTCACGGCCGCCCGCAGGGAGTCCCCGTTCCGGAAAACCGTCACGGGTCCCGCGATCGCCTCCGACACAGCGCCCGCGGCCGCCACACGCCCCCTGATATTCATGGTGTCCGGACGCGTGAACAGGATCACGGCGCCGGCGCGGACCGTGAACGTGGCGCTGTCGGACACGGCCTCGCCGCCCTCGCACGAGGCCCTGACGAAAACCGTGTGCGGGCCGTTCCTCAATCCGGTCGCCGGGATGAACCGGAAGCGGTGACGGTCCGGGTCATACCCGGTTCCCAGGCCGCGGGCCGCCGCCCCGTCCAGGGTGACCTCGATGCTGGACGTGTCAACGCGCGAACCTACGGCCGGGAACAGGAATGCGGTGATTTCAGGCCTCGCGGACGCCACCAGGCCGGACCGGTCGTTCGGGAGAAGCCGGAACAGTGTTGGATTCCGCACGAAAACCAGCGAATTATAATTGTCTTTCGGGTTCTGCGCCGGATTGAGCGGGTCGGCCTTCTACCCGGAGGACGCGCCGTTCTCGTTGAACTTGTACTGGTAGGCTCCCGCCACGCTGCGGCCCGGGTCCGGCAGCGGATCGGGCCCGCCGACGCGGAGCCGGACGGTCTTGACCCAGACGCCCTCGGTTTCATCGTAGGTCATGGCCGCGGACGGGTCCGAGATCACGCCGCCGACGTTGTTGCCCCACCGGTTGAATTCGCCCGCGAGGTACACGACCGCGGGACGGCCGCCCGCGTGGCTGTACCGGAACGTCACGTCGACGCTGTCTGAGGGAGCGGCCGCGGTCAGCATCGGGATGAACAGGGCCGATGAAATGACGAAACCTTTTAAATTCATTGCGGATCCGCCTTTTTTAAGTTCAAAGTTTAAAGTTCAAGGTTCAAAGAAAACAGAACTCTTTAAATATTTGAACGTGTTGTCCTTTCCTGGAATTGCAACAATAAAATGGACACACAGTTAAGGTTATGCAGCCTGTCTAGACAGCGAGAATTGAACGGGAGACAGGTTGCCGTTTGTTGAGTGTTTCCGTGTACGATTATAGAACATTTCAATGTATTTGAATATCTCCTGCCGCGCTTTCAGGGTTGGCTGGATGGGAATTCGATAAATCAGATCCTTCTTGAAAGTACCGAAGAAACTCTCGGTCACGGCGTTATCGTAACAATTGCCAGTTCCGGACATGCTCTGGATCATCTGGTGATTGTTTAACAGTTCTCTGAAATCATCACATGCATACTGGATCCCGCGATCGGAATGAAAGATCAAGCCGGGCTTCGGTTTCTGACGAATACAGGCCTGTATCAATGCCGGTATTGTGGTTTCTGCTGCTCGCAGCCCATTGCTCATGGACCAGCCGACTATTTCGCGATTGAACAGGTCCTCTACGACAGTCAGATAAAGCCAGCCTTCTTGAACGGCTACATAGGTGATGTCCGAAGTCCAGACCTTGCCAGGCTGATCGGTCGTGAAATTTCGGTTCAGTAGATTGGGAGCAATCGGTAAATCATGACCACTATCCGTCGTAACCCTGAATCTGCGCTTGATCGATGCGGAAATGCCGTTTTTACGCATGATTCTGGCTATCCGCGGACGACTGACCATGATTCCTTCATCTTTCAGGCAATCTGTAATTCGTGGACTGCCATAGGTTTTTCTGGTCTCTTGGTGAATTACTTGAATTCTTTCAAGCAGTCTCTCGTTCTCAGTCGCCCGACGGCTTGGGACTCGATGGAGCCAACTGAAGTAACCACTTGGACTGACTTTCAGTGCCTGGCAGATCTTTGTGACAGGGAAAGCTTCCTGGTTTTCCCGGATAAACCCATATTTCAGGGACTTTCTCTCGAAAAAAAAGCCAAGGCCTTTTTTAAAATGTCCCGTTCCATTTTTGTATCTGCCAGTTCTTTGCGAAGTTTGCGTAGTTCTTCTTCCGGTTCTTTCATCTTCCCGTTGCCGGGGAAAGTATGCTGGGTGTCGGCATGATATTCTCTGATCCAACGATTAAGAACATTGGGGCTCACCCCCAGATTGCTGGCAATATCCGCTGTTTTGCTATCTCGGGATTCTGCCAGTTGGACAGCTTCCAGCTTGAATTCCTTGGTGTACGTCCGTCGAGGTTTTCTGATAGCCATGTGGACACCTCCTTCTGCCTGTAATGTAAGAAGGGCTTAACTTTGTGTCCACTAAAATATAGCAACTTCATCCTTTGAACTTTGAACCTTGAACTTTGAACTCGTTTTAAAGAAACAGCCGCACCCCTCGACTCCGCTCGGGGTGCGGCCGTTGGCTGTTTCGGATCCGATTACTTCACCAGCAGCATCTTCCGGACCTGGACGACGGAGCCGGCCTCCAGGCGCGCCAGATAGACGCCCGCGGGCATGGCTTCGCCGTTCGTGCCCTCGCCGTTCCACACCGCGGCGTGGCCGCCCGCGGGCAGAACCTCGCCGTCCAGGAGAACCGCCACGCGTTCGCCCTTCAGGTTGTAGACGGCCAGGGAAACCGGGCCCCGCGACGGCAGGGAATAGCGCAGGGTCGTCGACGGATTGAAGGGATTGGGGTAGTTCTGCGCCAGCCAGGCCGTTCCCGGCAGGAACACGCGGTCCGCCGCGACCCCGGTCTTCAGCCGCCTGCCCGCGAAGTCCCACTCGGAGTAGAAGAAGGGGTCGATGCTGCCGAACTGCACGTCGAGCGTCGATGCCGGCAGAAAGTCGTCGATGTTCTCCACGTGGTTGTTGCCGTACCCGCCCTCGTTGTCGCCGCCGCCGATGCCGAACTTGAACTCCTGCCCCACCACGTCGCCGCTGTCCCGGTTGAAGTGGAACGTGATGGAGAACACGCTGTCGCCCGCCACCGCGTCCCCGTTCGTGCCGTCATCGACCATGCGCTTGTTGTCGAGCGTCATGAGGTGCGCGCCCCAGTCGGAGCCGAGCGAATTGCTCCACGAGCCCGTGATGGGGCCGTTCACCGCGACGCCGAGGATGAGCACGCTGTCCGGATCGGACACGCCGAGCGCGCCCTGGATGTCATGCAGGGGTTCACCGCCCAGCTTGAGGTGCCAGTACGCCGGACGCACGTCGCAGGCCAGGGTGACGGACACGTCCTGCGCGAGCACGCCCTTGTTGCGGAAAAACGGCGGACGCCGCAGGTCCGTGGACCGGCTGCGCACCGTGTCGCGCACGATCACGGCGGACTTGGTCACCGCCACCTGCCGGTACTGGGCCTCGGACTGGTTCGCCCCGGCATAGGAGAAGTTGTAGAACACCTCCCAGTTGTCCTTGCCGTTCTTTTTCGCGAAGTAGGAGTAGTCGAGCGTGTCGTTCATCGTCGTCAGGACGGGGGACAGGGCCGAGCGGTAGATGCTGGAGATGCCGACCCGGGTCATCGGGAATTTGTACAGCTCGGACGCGGTCCCGAAGTTGCCCACCCGGACCTCGATCGTGTCGCCGTAGGTGAACCCGCGCTTCTGCACGGCGGGCCCCAGATCCGCGTACGCCTGAAAGCTGATCCAATCCGTGTGGATCGGACCGCCGCCGCCGCCCAGGTAGATGTCCCAGTTGGCGCCGTTGTTGCTGTCCCAGTTCGTCCCGTCGGTGAAGCAGATGTGCACGGTCTTGAACGTGTCCAGCGTGACGATGCTGAGTTCCCATTTGCCGTCGCCCCGCTTGTTCATCGCGGAGTGCGCGGCCCTCCCGTCCGACCAGCCCCGGGTGTTCGGCGGCCAGACCTCGACGGGCGGCTGCCGCCAGGCTCCCGGCGCCGTCTGATTGATGCCCCAGTGCAGCAGAACCGAATCGGCCGTGGTCGGCAGCTGGCCGATCGACGGATCATACGTGATGACGAGCGTGTCCCCCGGCTCCGGGGCCGTGGGCGTCCATTTCGCCTGGTCCTGGGCCGCCAGTCCGCCTGCGATCAGGAGCAGGGCCGCTATGAACACCGGTATCCGACGATTCATGGTCTGTCCTCCTTCATTTGATTGCTTTCAGGCGCCCGCGCCGCCGGACTCGGATGTCCGGTCCCGCGGACTTCGGGCGAAACGTTTGCTCCGGACGGCCGCCGGGTCAGAAATCGATCCCCACGGCGATGGTCTGGATGGACTGCAGGATGCCGTAATCCGCATACGCGTAGTCCGCGCGCCACGACGCGTTTCCTCCGACCGGCAGGCGGACGCCGCAGCCGAACGCGGGCCCCTCCTCCGCGTCTTCGCGGAACATCGACTTGTATCCGGCGCGCAGGAAGAGGCGTTCGTAGAGGGCGGCCTCGCAGCCGGCCTGCACGGTTTCGGTGTTGTCGCTCGGCCGCAGGGCGTCGGCCAGCAGAGTCACCCGCACGGCCTGGTTTTTCAGGACCTCCCCGGCCAGACCCACGCGGAAAAACAGCGGCAGGGGCCAGCCGTCCGTCTTCAGCTTCGAAACGACCGCCTCGTTGTTGCCGAGGCCGTCCGGATCGAGGTCGATCCGCTGCAGAAGGTCCCGCCCGTCCATCCGGAGATCCGTGCCGAAGTTGGAAATGCTCATCCCGAGGCGCATGTCGTGAAACGGCGTGAAGAACAGCAGGCCGATGTCCGCGGCGAAGGCCGAGGCCGTCTCGTGGTAGATTTTGGCCTGGATGTACTTGGCCGTGCCGCCGATGGAGAAACGGTCCGACAGGTTCCGGCTGTAGGACAGGCCCAGGGCGAAATCAGCCGCGCTCCATTTCTCGCCGGTTCCCTCCGGAGCGAGCACGGTGGTGACGTCGTCGTCCCCGTAGTCCAGCTGGGCGAACGAAAAGCCCACCGCGTCCGCCGCGCTGACCTTCAGCACGCATCCGATCCAGTTGTACCGGGTGCCGACGAGCCAGTTGGTCGTGGTCGCCAGCGCCTGCGACCGCGGCATGCGGGAGAAAGCGCCCGGATTGGCGTGAATCGAGGATGCGTCGTCTCCCATCGCCGCGAACGCGCCGCCCAGCGCGAAGGCCCTGGGGCCCGCGGTGATGCCCAGGAATGGAACCGCCGTGGTGCCCACCTTGGACTGGCCCGCCAGAGGACCCGCGGCGCAAACGCCCAACAGCACAAGGGCCGGGAGGATCGGCGTCGGTCTGATCGTCTTTTTCATTTCAGTTTCTCCGGATATGAAGCGGATGGATTTCTTCTTGAATTCAAGGTTCATATAGTAATGAATGAAAGGCTAAAGCCTGAATTCCAGATACAGTCAGCGATGAAATGCCGGAATTCACCCTTCAGGGTTTCATTCTCTTTCAAGGCAGCGGAAACTCGATCCCCGCCGCGTTCAGGCGGATGGCATACAGCCGGGTTCTCGCCGTGATATACAGCGTTTTCATGTCCGCGCCGCCGAAAGCGGCGTTGGAGGGCGTTTCGGGAACCGGGAGGGTCGTCACGGCAGCGCCCGCCGAATTGAAAATCTGGACACCCGTCTCGGTCGTGACGTACACCCGGCCCTCCCGGTCCACGGCCATGCCGTCCGCCGTGGCGGCGGTCGATCCGGCCGCCGCCTTCAGAACCGCGAAGGTCCGGCCGTTGGAAAGGGTTCCGTCCGTTGCCCGGTCATAGGCCCTCACCTCCAGGCGGTCGGAATCGTCCACGTACAGAATGGACTCGTCCGGGGACAGCTGAACGCCGTTCGGCCTGCTCATGTCGCCGATCATCCGAATGACCGCGCCGTCCGGATGCCGGTAATACACGCCGCTGGCATCCTGCGGTTTCTGCGGGGCCCAGGTGGGGTCCGTGAAATAGATGCCGCCCCTGGAGTCGATCACCAGGTCGTTCGGGCTGTTGAAGCGCTTTCCGCCGTACTCCGCGGCCAGGACTTCGAGAACCGTTCCCGTGGCGGGATCCAGCGCGGTGACGCGCCCAGCGCCGCCCTCGCACGCGATCAGCCGCCCGCCGCGGTCGAACATCAGGCCATTGGCCGCGTTGGACCGGTCGCGGAACAGGCTCACGGCTCCGTCCGCGTAACGGTATATCCGGCTGGTCTGTATGTCCGTGAAGAACAGGTTGCCGGCCCTGTCCCAGGCCGGGCCCTCGAGAAACCGGTACTCGCCGGTTCCCGGCACCGGGAACACGGCTGAACCCGCGGGAACGAGCAGAGAATCGGGGGTCGCGGACGGGCCCTTGTCATGTCCCGCCCCCGCCTTCAGGACATGCCCGCAGCAGGCCGAGACGCAGAGCGCAACGGCGGCCAGGGCCGGAAAAGTCAGGCGCTTGACAGTTTTCATGGAATTCAGGGGAACCATCCGTTTCCTTTGATCCACGTTGATCCGCCCCCTCGCGGGCGCGGGCTGCCCGGTCGGGGCTCCCGGGGACGACGCCATCCCGAACGGCCGATCCCTACTTGATCACCGCCAGCTTGCCGCGCTGGGTGCCCGCGTCGGACTCGACCACCCAGAAATACACGCCCGCGGCCACGTCGAGGTTCTCCTTGGTCTTCAGGTTCCACGGCACGGTTCCGTCGTTCAGGATCCCGTCGTGGCGGAGCGTGACCACGTGCTCACCGCGCGACGTGAACAGGTGCACGCGGCTTCCGGCCGGGCAGTGGATGAAGTCGACCCGGCGCTCGCCCCGCCCGCTCGTCACCGCGGGCGGCAGGGGCAGTTCGTGCGTCGTGGCCGCGACGTACGGGTTCGGAACCGCGCGGATCCGTTTCATGGCGGAAGCCGCGGCGGCCCGGTCCGCGGCCGGCACGACGGTCGTGAATTCGAAGACGTCGCCGGACCGGAAGGGCTTCTTCATCCGGATGAAGAGCGTGTCCCCCGCGCCGAAGGTGAACACCGAGTCGCGCCGGTGCGTGAAGACCAGGTCCCACGTGTACTGCGGGGCCCCGTTCAGGCCGGACTCCACGAGCACGATCTCGTCGTAGGGCGACAGCTTCCGGTTCCCCATCGTGTTGTTGTACACGAAATCCACGTACCGGCCGTCGGTTTCGTTGAAGATGCGGAAATTGACCGGTATGCCGTCGATGAAAAACTCGGGTATGGCGAGCGACGTGTCGATCGGGCTGTCCGCGAACTCGACGCGGTAATCGCTCGGATGCGCCAGGCCGAGCAGGCGGTTCTCGTCGAAATAGGTGTCGATCACGCGCATGGTGAACTGATAAACCTTGGACGGGTTCTTCCACCCCGTCCGCAGGGTGTCGATGACCGGAACCCACACATTCTCAAAGGAAATGCGGCCGCCGTCGAACACGTCGGTGTCGAGCGTCTCGGACACCCACGGACTGCGCTCGATGTGGGGGCTCCGGTTCACGGGCCTGTACCGGTAGGAAATGGTGTACAGGCCGCCGCGGGCCAGACCGCCGGGAAACGCGGACTGGATGCGGCCGTTTTCCGCGTCCAGGAAGTAACGGTCGGCCGGAACCGGGGCGCCCGAAGCGTCGGTCACGGAAACCGAAGCGGCGTCCAGGTGCTGTCGCGTGAGCCGCACCGCCACGGTGTCGCGCGAGACGAAGGATTCGCTCTCGCCCGTCAGGTCCGTGACCGAATAAGAGGTCGTGATCGGGACCATGGCTTCGGACGAATCCGCCGCGTCGACGCGGCCGTCTCCGTCATTGTCGATGCCGTCGTTCGACGTGTCCAGGAATTCCACGGTATAGGTGTGGCCCTTCACGGCGCTTTCATCGAGCACCTGGTGGAAAACCCGGCCCGTTCCGACCGCCGTGACCGGGGGAATCTCGACGCTGCCCGGAGGCGCCACGTATCCGGCGACCGGCGCGTTGGGGGTCACGCACGCGGTGTTCTGGAAGGTCCGGACCTCGCCGGAGGAAAGCACGTCGATCCGCTTGTCGTTTTCCTTGGGGAATACGTCCTTGTCCGCGTCCCCGCGGTCATACGCCACCACGGCGTAGAAGTAGCGCTTGCCGTTCTTCACGTCCGTGTCGACGAACGTGTGCTTCAGCCCGGAGTCGTTGCCGAGGTAGAAGGAGGCGCCGCGGCCGCCCTGGTACAGATCGGCGCCGGCCCGGAAATACCCGTTGACGCCGTTTTTCAGGTCGAACTGGGCCACCGGCTTGTAGGCGATGGGGTTGCCGTCCGCGTCGGTGATGCCGAAGGCGTCGTTGAAGTCCGAGTCCGTGGCCTTGTAGATCTTGTATCCCTCGAAATCGTTGACGTGCAGAACCGGGTCGATCGACTTCTCGGCCCTGCGGTCCCAGGTCAGCACGACCCGGCCGTCCCCCGCCGTGACGTTGAGCGTCGGCTTCTCGGGCGCGGGCGGGAACCGGTAATCGCTGTCGTAGATGTCCTGGACGGTCTCCCGGTTGCGGAGCAGGTCCGTGATCTCCACGTCCGGCCCCCCGCCTTCGCCGTACACGAGCGCGAGCGAAAAGCCCTGCGTCTCCCCGGCCCGGAGCGGGAAATAGCCGGAGCCGTAGATGAAGTCCCCGTCCTCGCCCTGAACCGGCTTGTTGTTCATGATCGAGGAGGGCACTTCGAAGTACCCGGGCGACAGCCGCCGCCACAGGTCCTCGTCGTCGGCCATGGAGAACTCGTTGGCCGGGGCGAAATACTCGAAGCTGGTGAGCCCGATCTGGTCGGACTCGTCCACGTCGGTGCGGTCGAAATTGGGCTCCCCGGCCGTGGGCCGTCCGTCCGACTCCCCCCGGTCCCCCGTGCCGTCGAGGCCGTCCGCGCCGACGTCGTCGAAGTCGATATTCCAGTCTCCGTCGTTGTCTATCCCGTCGTCCCGGCGCTCGTCGATCAACGCGTCGCCCAGCCCCAGTCCGGCGGCGTAGTCGAAATACCGGACGGGGCTGAACCGGTCGATGAGGACGTTGCCGTCCGAATCCTTGCGGATCTGGTGATAGTGAAGGTAGTAGTTCTCGTCGATCAGTCCGTCGAGGTCGTTGTCCACGCCGTCGTACGCGTTGGGATTGATGACCTCCTCTCCGTCCTGATCGATGACATTGCCCTCGACGAGCGCGGTGACTCCGGCCGTCACCTCGACCGTGTCGCCCTGCGTGACGAAGACCGTCGTGCCCGCGGGAACCGGGGCCGTGCTCCTCCGGTAGTCCCGGTCGATGAGCACGACCCGGCCGCCGGCGTTCAGGACGCGGGGCTGGAAATCGGCCTCCGTGAACAGCGGCGCCGCCCCGGCCTCGTCGTCTCCGTCATTGTCGATGCCGTCGTACTGGTTGCCCGGGCTCTCGAGAAAGGCGTATCCGACCACCCCCACCGGCCCCCGCCAGCGGGGATTGCGGCCGGCGTCGTCGTCGAAGTCGGCCGTGTAGGTCAGGTCCTTCTCCACGTCGAAAAAGGAGTAGTCGTCGTCGTATTCGCGGTAGTCCTCCGTGGAGGTGACGCCGCAGTACGTGCCGACGAGCATGCCGAAAACCACCTTGTTGTAGTCGGTCGTGCCGTGATTGGTGATCTGATAGAGCCAGAAAATGCAGTCCTGTGCGAGAAAGTCAGGCCACTGCATGCCGCGCACCGACATGGAGAAACCCAGCCCGTTCCGCGAGGGGTTGTTCGCGTCCGGCTTGAAGGCCGCGCGCCACTGGTTGTTTTCCGCGAAATTGAATTCCTCGTCGCTCTGGTCATCCATGACAAAAAAACATTCCTCGGACGCGGTGGTCGTCTTGCCGAAAAAGCCGTTCCAGGATCCGGACCACCCCGGGTCCTCGGGGTCGTCCATCTTGTCGGGCCACGTCGCGGGCCAGGAGGCGTCGTCCGAATAGAGCGCCACGCCCTCCTGGGTCTCGTTGAAATACCCGGCCACGGGCTCGAATCCCCACGGTTTGCCCGCAGGCGAGATCTCGTTCTGCCGGGTCGGCCGCGAAACGGGGCAAATCTCGACGGAGCGGAAAACCGCGCCCGGCAGGCGGATTTCGGCGCCGACCATGGGGCTGACGTCGCCGATGTATCCGTTGTTTTCGTAGATCCAGGCGCCCCGCGCGCCCTTTTCCGCGGGCTGGCCGATGACGCCCCAGTTGCCGAACACCGTCTTGACCAGGTTCCCCCGCATGACCGAGGATCTCCGGTACTCCCGGCCGGACTGAGCCGAGAGCGAAGCGGCCGTCATCAGACAGATGATCGCGATTGCTCTTTTATGCATTTCGATTCTCCTGTCGTTCACGGATGAACAAGAGTTCAAAGTTCAAGGTTCAAAGTTCAAAAAAAAACATCCTCAACACATTTGCATGCCGGCTTTTTTCCCTCGCTTTGAACTTTGAACTTTGAACTATAAACTTTGAACTGCTTCATATCCCCAAAGTCACCCCCACCTCCACCCGCCTCGGCTCCGAGTAATGCGAAGGGTTGGAGAACCACTGGTCGAGTGTGTTGATCGCCTGCAGGGGATTGGTCGAGGCCGCCACGGCCTGGTCGGTCGTGAACCCGGCCCTGCCGGTGTCGTCGTAGACGTTGACTTCGTTCAGCATGTCGAGCAGGTTGTACACCTTGGCGAACGCGCTGAGGTTCAGGGGACCGACGCGGAAATCCCTGGACACCCGCGCGTCGACGTTGAAATAGGGCGGCTTGACCTGGGTGTTCGTCAGCAGGCTGGTGATGTCCTGGGTGCGCCGCGGCGTGTACGGCAGGCCGCTGCCCCACTGCAGGATGAGGCTTCCGCCCCAGGTCGGCGCGCTGTACGAGACCGTGGCGTTGACCGTATGGCGCTGGTCCCACTCGAGCGGCACGAGCTGAACCTCGGGCAGGTCCCCCCCCGCCAGCGCGTTCCGGGCCGCTTCCGGGTCGGAATTCGTCCCCTTGGCGATCTGGAATGTGTAATCCAGACCCGCCGACAGTCCGGCCGCGAAACGCTTGTTGACCGAAAGGATGAGGCCGCGCACGAATCCGAAATCGCTGTTGACGAAGCGGCTGTACTTGGCCGACCCGCCGAACAGGATGATCTCCTCGGCCCGGGTGCCGGCGAGGTCGCGGATGTCCCGGAAGAACCCGGTCGCGGACAGGAACACGTCCTGCGTGAGCTGCTGCTGAAGCCCGATTTCTCCGCTCACGGTCATTTCAGGCTTCAGGTCTGCGTTTCCGATCACGCCCACGTTTCCCGTGCCGGAGCCCAGCTCGAAGTCCGGATTCTGGTACAGCCGCTCGAAACGGGGGATCTGGAAGAAGTGGCCGTAGGAGAAGTGGATCACGCCGCGTTCGGTGATGGGAAAGGACACGCCGAGCCGCGGGCTGACCTGCAGTTTGGACGTGGTCTCGCGGTACCAGTAGGCCTGCCGTTCGGTCAGCGTCACGACGGGTTCGCCCGCGTCCTGGAGCCCGTTGCCCTCGGATCCGTCCGCGTCGTTCGTCCCCGCGACGCCGTCCGTGCCCCAGTCGCGGTACCGGTTCTGCGGCTTGATGGGGTTGTAGATGGAGGGATCCGTCGGGTCGGCGAGCACCTTGCCCCTGGGATCGAACCAGTCGACGCGCAAGCCCAGGTTCACGATCATCTGCTTGAATTCCATCTTGTCCTGCAGGTAGGCCGACAGTTCGACCGGGCGGTTCGTGTACCGGCTGGCGTAGATCGTGCTGTCGGGCATCACGCGGGTCTGGATGAACGGATCGTCGAAGAAGAGATTGATGTCCGTCTGCGTGTCGATCGGCCTGAGCGTCAGCGACTCCTGGAACATCCGGTGACGCCGGAACTCGACGCCGGTCTTGACGAGGTGGGTCTGGGAGAGCTGGCTCTCAATGTCGAACTTGGCCAGCCAGGTGCCGGTGTTCCTGCGGAACCGGGTGTCGGTTGTGCCGCCGGTCTTGTAGCTGTACGGTTCCTGAATGCCCAGGTAGGGATGGACCATGGCGGGATCGTGGATGTCGCGGAACGCGTAGTCCCGGTAGTCCTTGGTGAAATACGAGACGCCCAGTTTGTAGAAGGTCCGGGACGAGAGCGCCTGTGTCAGCTGGGCGATGTGCGTCTGGCCGGCCCGCAGGTGGTCCGGCTGGCCGTCCGGATTGTAGGTGTAATTGCGGTCGTAGTCCTGGTAGGTCACATCGTCGAGAATGATGTTGTAGGTCAGCTTGAGCGCCGACGAGACCTGCCACAGGAGCTTGGCCTGTCCGGTCCACTTGTCGTTGGCGTGCAGGGAAACGGCCTTGCCGTCGCCCCGGCCGCCGGCGTGCCGGCTCCGCAGGCGGTTGTAGTATTCCCCGAACACGGCCGAATCCGCGGCCTGGGCCGGGGTGAGATTGCTCCGGGTGAGCATCGAGTCGATGAACGTGTTGGTGCCGAGCACGTACTGAAAGGCGCGCTGGCCGTTGGGCAGTGCCCGGCTGACATCGTAGTAATCGGGCGCGAACCGGGCGATGGCGTCGCCGGGAGCCGTGAGACCGACGGTCACCGCGCTGGGGTTGTACCGCCGCTCGCCGTACAGCCACCCGTCCGAATGATAGGAGCGGCCGTTCACGAAAAAGAACAGCCTGTCCTTGACGATCGGGCCCTGCACGCTGGCCTCGATGTTCCGGGTGGCGAGGGGGTTCACGTTCCCGATGTGGTAGAAGATCCTGTCGTGCGCGCTGAGGTGGTCCCCCGCGTACGCGGTCACGGAAGCGCTGGTCTTGTTGGACCCCTCCTTGGTCGTGATGTTCACGATGCCCGACATGGCCTGCCCGTATTCGGCGTTGAACGCGCCGCTGACCACCTGGAGCTCCTGCACCATCTCCTTGTTCACGTCCACCACCGTGCCGCCGTCGTACACGTCCGTCACGGGGACGCCGTCGATCCAGTACCCGATCTCGCCCTTGCGGCCGCCGCGCGCGTGCAGGTTTCCGCCCGCGTCCTTGACCAGACCCGCCTGGAGCTCGACGGCCTCGCTGACCTCGGTCACGGGCAGGGCGGCCATCTCATCGGCCCCGACCACGGCCGTGGAAGCCGTGAGATCCTTCACCACCATGGGCCGGACGGCCATGACCGTCACGCTCTCGCCGATGTCCACCACCGTGGACAGAAGCTTGAAATCGATCTCCGTGGTCAAATCGATGGACACGCGGACGTTCTCCACGCGCGTGTCCTTGTACCCGAGCAGGCGGCACCGCAAGGCGTACGTGCCGGGCGGCAGATTCAGCACCAGGTAACTGCCGTCGTTCTCGGCCACCGCGCCGTAAGGCGTGCCTTCGACGAAGACGGTCGCGCCCGGCAGGGGCGTCCGGGTCGATGCGTCCGTCACGACGCCGGTGAGTTTTCCCGTCGTGCCGGCGAATGCGGCCGCCGCGGACAGGACGATCAGCGTTCCCAGGACGAATGGTCGAATGACTTTCATGCGAAGTCCCTCGATTGAGAAGGGTAAGGGTCTCGGAATTTCGGACAGAGGCGTGAAACCGGCAGGATCGGGTGCGCTGTGATCAAATGATTCCTCCGGTGGTTCCGACATGTGTTGTGGATAACCGCCATGGAAGATCCCGCACCGAGATGGGATGAACGTGTAAGTCGAATGGGAAGAGGAATTTCCGAAAGACTTGGAAATCCTATAAAAAGTATAGGAAAAAACGGCCATATTGTCAAGCGGTATTTCTCACTAAAATATCATAAAAAACAGGCGGATGGAATACGTTCAGGTGGGTTTATTAAAAGTTCATAGTTCATTGTTCATGGTTCATAGTTAAAGTTGAAGAAAGGATCAGTGGAATTCGACTAACACTCTTTTGCTATTAACAATGAACTTATCTTTCCCCTTGATTCTGTCCTTGCCGTTTCGTAGTATACCGTCATCACCCCACCAGGGAGGACCTTCCCATGATCCGACGTCTTTGCGCACTCTGCCTTTTCACCGCAACCCTGGCCGCTTCAGCCGGACCTCCGGACGTTTCCGGAGAGAAAGCCTTCGGCACCAAACCCTACGCCTCATTCGAAAAGCCCGCGGTCTGCGCCTCCTGCCACTCGGACATCTACCAGCAATGGACCCAGGCCATGATGTCCCAGGCCTACACCCATCACTGGGACGAGATCGAATACTTCGATCTGGCCGTGGCCCATTCCGAAAAGGTGCCGTCCCTGAAGGGTCCGGTGGACGGGTGCAACGGGTGCCACACGCCCATGGCCTACCTGGCCGGCGACGCGCCCCCGCCCAGGCCGTCCGAAAACTCACGCGCCAATGAAAGCGTGAACTGCGAGGTATGCCACACGATCAGCGGGTTCGAAGGTGAAATTCCGCACAATTTCAGTTTCGTTTCCAGCCCGGGCCGCGTCAAATACGGCGCCAAGCAGGGCCGGGTGTCGCCCTATCACGAGACCCGTTTCAATGAGCTGTTCACGAAGGCCGAGTACTGCGGAAACTGCCACAACGAGAAAAACCCCTTCGGCGTCTGGGTGAAGTCCACGCAGATCGAATGGGCCGAGGGCCCGTACGCGAAGGAGAACGTGGCCTGCTTCAGGTGCCACATGCCGAAGGCCCGCGGCCGGAGCGCGAAAATGGCGGACGAGGACGACGTGGCCCAGCATCTGTTCCACGGCGCGCACGACGCCGGCAAGGTCGGAGGCGCGGTGGAGCTCCGCATGCACCCCGACGAACGCGAGCTCGAGCCGGGCGGGACCGTGACTCTGCAGGTTCAGCTCTTCAACGCCAAGGCCGGCCACAAAATCCCGTCGGGTTCCGTGGAGGACCGCCAACTCTGGCTCGAAGTCACGGCCACCGACGCCTCGGGCCGCGAATACCGCATTCCGGTGGATCCGAAGGGGTTCCCGGGCGAGGAATACACCATCGCCTCGGAGAACGCACTCGCCTACCAGGACATGGGGCTCCCGAAGGGACTGACGGACTTCAGGGGCGTCGGGAGGGACGGCGTTCCCGCCGGAAGCCGCATCTTCCGCATGCCGTACTTCGACCCCGAGGGCCGCATGACCATCCTTCAGTGGAACACGAAAAGCCTGGGAACGGACTATCGCATCGGCCCGCGCGAGACGAAAATCGAGACCTTCACCTGGGACATTCCGGAAGACGCGGCGGCCGGCCGCGTCACGTTCCGGGCGGTGCTGAATTACCGGAAGCTCGTCAAACCGGTCGCCGACTTTCTCGGCGTGCCTGAAGACGAGAGCGAGATCGTGCGCGTCAACTCGGCCGAAACCTGGATCGATGTCATAGAATAACCCCGCAACGAGCGGCGGAGTATCACAGGGAATTTGGATGATCGGCGTCAAAAGCAACGGTAAATCAAACTCGTCGGAGCGGCCAGAAGCCCATTCTCCATCATTTCCGGAAAATTGCACTCAGAAAAACAGGCTTCTGGCCGCCCGATAGAATAACCCCGGGAGGAACTCACATGAAATCCCGCATCATCATATCGGGAATCGCCGGCCTCATCGCCCTGCAGGCGGCGTGGACCCCGGCGCACGCCATACCCGCGTTCGCCCGCAAGCACAAGTTCTCCTGCACGACCTGCCACGAGCCGTTCCCCCGCCTGAAACCCTATGGCGCCGATTTCGCGGCCGACGGATTCATGCTCAAGGAGGGCGAAAAACCGTCGGATTACACGAAAACCGGGGACGATCTTCTCCGGCTGAACAAGACCTTCCCGGTGGCCGTGCGTTTCGACGCCTTCTCCGTCATCGATCCGGACGGGCCGGTGAAGGCCGATCTGCAGACGCCCTGGGGCGTCAAGATCCTGTCCGGCGGCGCGCTGACGGACAAGGTCGGGTATTACTTCTATTTCTACATGTCCGAAAAGGGCGAAGTGACCGGCATCGAGGACGCCTACCTCCATTTCAACGACGTGCTCGGATCGGGCGTGGATGTCATGGCGGGCCAGTTCCAGACCTCCGATCCGCTCCTGAAGCGGGAACTGCGGATGACCTTCGAGGATTACATGGCCTACAAGGCCAGGCCCGGCCTTTCCTCCGTCAACCTGACCTATGACCGCGGCCTGATATTCCTGTACGGCATCGAGAAGACCGGCACGGACCTGACGGCCCTGGTGGTGAACGGGTCCGGAATTCACGCCCCGAAGGATGGTTTCTCGACCGTGGACGACGACGATTATAAAAACGTCGGGTTCCGCATCGTTCAGGATGTGTCCGGACTTTTCTCTGTGGGAGGGTTTTTTTACTCGGGCAGGGAGGTCTGGGGCGCGGAGCCCGGGCCGGAAAACAGAAGGGGCCGCAATGAAGTGACCTATGTCGGGCCGGACGTCTCTCTGGGAATGGGGCCTGTGGACATCACCGCGCAATACCTCCGCAGGACCGATTCAAACCCGCTTTTCAACGGTTCCCCGGAGGCGGAGACCGACAATTTCATCGTCGAATGTTTCCTTATGCCGGACCGCGTGAAATCGCGCTGGGCCGCGACTTTGCTGTACAACCGGGTGGATTCGGATCTGGCGGGATTCAAGACCTACCACACGGCCACGCTGAACGGATCCTGGCTCATGGCGCGGAACCTGAAGCTCGGGGCGGAATACACGCGCGACATTGAGAACGGGAAAAACCGGTTTGTGCTCGGCGTGATGAGCGGGTTTTAGAATTCCCTTTTACATCCCGGAAGAATGAAACCCTGAAGGGTGAATTCCTTAACAGAAGGTTTCCTAAAAACCGCAGGAATTCAGGCTTCAGCCTTTCATTTCCGAGAGAATGAAACCCTGAAGGGTGAATTTCAGCAGAGTCATGCGGATGCCGCCACGATCATCGGCAGGGACGCGTCCGTCAGCGGCCCCCCCTTGAAATCCCCGAACCATTCCACGGTCCGGAACCCCCCGCCCTCCAGCATCCCGGCCAGCTCCCCCCTGCGAAGCGGGATGAGCGGCACGCTGTTCTCGATCACCCGCGGTCCCGGCTTCACGGTCAGGACGGTGCGGAACCACAACCGTTCCGAACCGGCTTCATGCCGGTAGGTCCGTTCGAACCTGATTTTTTCGTCCTCCAGAGTCGGCAGCACGGTCAGGCCCTGATCCAGTATCCGGTCGTAGTTCAGGATCTGGCAGAGAAACAGGCCGTCTTTCTTCAGCATGCCCCTGACTTTCCGGATAAAACCGGAGATCTCTTCGCGCGACGCCAGGTGCACCAGCGTGTTCCCGAAACAGACCACCGCGGAGAATGAGGCGGAGAAAAACCGCGACGGAGCGTCCCGCAGATCCATGATCTCGAACCGGGTCCCCGGAAGGGCCCGGCATTTCTCGGTCGCCAACCGGACCATTTCCGCGTCCGAGTCGATCCCCGTGACCCTGAATCCCTTGCCGGCCAGAGCCAGGGCCAGACCTCCCGTGCCGCATCCGGCGTCGAGAACGGACGGGCCGGACGCCCCCGCGGCGGGGAGACCGATTCTTCGCGCCGCGAATGACACAGCCTCGGGATCGACCGGAAAAATCCGGTCGTACCAGGCGGCAATGCTCTGATAGAATCCGCTCATGCTTCCTTCCCCCGGTGAAATGTCCCGATCGGACTGCCGGCCAGCCGGCCACGGCCCTTTGGTGGAAGTTACTCCCGATCACGCCTAAATACAAGCCCAAAAAGCGCTTGACTTTCGGCGCCCGGGATGCTAAAATGGATCGGACCATCTCCGGTACCGAAAGCGAGGCGAGAACAGATGACCGCACCCGGCAGGGTGATCCTGACCCCGTTCATCGACGCGGCCGCCATCCAGCGCCGCGTCCTTGAGCTGGCGGACGCCATCGCGAAGGACGTCCAGTCGGGCGAATTGCTCGTGGCGGGCGTGCTGAAGGGCGGCTTCGTCTTCACCGCGGACCTGGTGCGGGTGCTGAACCGCCTGGGCATACACGTGCGCATCGATTTCCTGCGGGTGTCCTCGTACGGGTCCGGCACCGTCTCCTCCGGAACGCCGGTGCTCTCCGGGGACCTGTCCGAGAAGCTGAACGGCCGCCGCGTCCTGCTGGTGGACGACATCGTCGACACCGGCCGCACCTCGCGGTTCGTGCACGACAGAATCATGGAGCGCCGTCCGGCCTGGCTGCGCACCTGCGTCCTTCTGGACAAGCCCCGCCGCCGGGTCGTTCCCTTCGACGCGGACTACATCGGGTTCCGCGTGCCGGACGCGTTCATCGTCGGATACGGCCTGGATTACGACAACCAGTACCGCGACCTGCCGGAACTGTCCGTCATCCGTTTCGCGGACCGGGATCCTGAACCGCCCTTCAGTTTCCGCGTCGAGGGCGGAACGGTCCTGTTCAAGGGGCACCTGGACGCGAAGGCCGCCGAAGACGCGGGCGACACGCTCCTACGCTGGCACGGCGACCTGGAACTCGACCTGGCCGGGATGCAGGGCGCGGACCGGGACGGGATGAACTTCCTTTCTCGGCTGAGGGAATCGCTCTCGGAAAAGGGCTTCACACTCTCCATCCGGGGGTTGAAGCGGACGCTTCAGGAAACGCGACAGGAGTATCACAAATGCTGAACAAACTCCGCGAACCCGTCAGCGGCCTCACCCATCTCGCGGCCGCGGTCGTGTCCGCGTTCGGACTGGCCCTTCTGCTCGTCATCGGCCGCGGAGGCGCGGCCAAAATCGCATCGCTCGCCGTGTACGGGGTCAGCCTGGTTCTCATGTTCTCGGCCAGCGCGTCGTACCACATGGTCAAGTCCACGCCCGGCGTCATCCGCTGGCTCCGCAAGCTCGACCATTCCTCGATCTTCCTGCTCATCGCGGGCACCTACACGCCGATCTGCCTCCACTTCTTTTCCGGATTCTGGAAATGGGGCCTGCTCGCCGTGATCTGGGCCATCGCCGCGATCGGCATCTGCGTCAAAATGTTCATCCTGAAGGCGCCCCACTGGCTCAACGCCGCGATCTTTCTGGTCATGGGATGGCTCTCGCTCGCCGCGATCAGGGAGATCATCGCGACCATGCCCCCCGGCGCCCTTCTCTGGCTGGTGCTCGGCGGCGTTTTCTTCACTTTGGGTGCCGTCGTCTACATTGCAAAGAAACCGAACCCCTGGCCGGGCCGGTTCGGGTTTCACGAGATCTGGCACATCTTCGTGATATTCGGATGCGCGAGCCATTTCATTCTGATCGCCTGGTACATCGCGCCGCGCATCATCGCGGAAGTCATTTGAACAGAACGCTCCGGGAATCATGAAAAGTGGCCCGCCCCCCCCCCGGCCCCGCCCACTTTTGCGTTTCAACCCGATCCGCCCCGGGGCCGCGGGCCGCGCGACCTTCGGCCCCCGGGTCGTCCTCCCTTCCCGTTCCCAGCCGGCCCGCCCTGCTGTGACCTTTTTTTACTTGTTTTTCTTTCCGTAAATGCTTAACTTTCATTTATCAGTAATGTTTTATGCCCGGAAGCGTTGAAATCCGGCGCTTTCGCCCGGAAGGCAAACGGTCCGTAATCAGGGAGA